>DASSDL010000223.1:0-5644 GCA_035697145.1 Acidimicrobiales bacterium | reverse complement strand
GCATCTCGGTCCTGTACTGCCGGCGGGCCTCGCCGACTACCTGTCTTGTGACAGCACCGTCCGCTACCTGTTGTTGCGGCACGGCCAGCCCCTGGCGATGGGCCGCCGTCAACGCACGGTCACTCCTCGGGTCCGGGCCGTGATCGAGCATCGCGACGGCGGCTGCCGGGTCCCGGGCTGTGACCAGGCCCGCTGGCTACACATCCACCACCTCGTCCACTGGACCCACGGCGGCGGCACAGACCCCGACAACCTGCTCGCCCTCTGCCCGGCGCATCACCGCATGGTCCACCACGGGCTCCTGGCCATCCGCGGCCACCCCGATGGGCTCACCTTCATCGACCACTACGGCCGGCGACTCGAACCCGCCCGACCACAACCACCGCACCCCGACACCTCGAGTGCCCAGGCCGCCCGCCACCAGGGCCTGTCCCCACCCCAGTGGCAACACCCACCCGGCGAGCCCCTCGACACTCGGTGGATCAACTGGAACTGACCGGTGCCGCCACGAGGACGAACCGGCCTACGAGCGGGCGGCGGCCGTCACCCGGCCGTCCTCGAGCACGAGGTTGACGCGCTCGGGCTGATAGTCGTCGGTTCGGACCTCGCCCTCGCCGTCCCGGGCCAGCACCCGGACCGTCCATCCCCGGGCCACGGCCTCGTCCATCGCCTGGTCCTCGCTGAGGCCCACGAAACCGGGCGCCGGCAGGCCCCGAGGCATCCCGAGCAGGTGGTCGGCGTCGGCGTTGGCGGCGGCGACCGACGCACAGGCGCCACGTTCGTCGGGCTCGAACAAGAGCGTCACGCGCGCCACGTCGGCCTCACCGACATCGACGGTCGTCTCGCATTGCGGTCCCTTCCGGCTCTAGCCCGATGCGCACGAGCGTCACGAGGCGGACGGTGCCGGCCGGCATGGGTTCCCTCAGCACGTGGGTGTAATAGGGATCGACGTCACCCGAGGCGGCGGCGGTCCCGGTTTCGCTCACGGATTCGCTCCACGTGCGTTCGGACAGCAGGTTGTCGCCCGAGTCGTAGACCTGCAGGGTCACGTCGAAGCCCTCGATGAAGTTGCCCTCGACCGGTTCGAGATCGACGGCGAGGCTGCCCTGGCCGGCCGGCACCGCTCCCTCGCCGTCGAGCTGCGCCGCTACGACAACGCCGTCGAAGAGCAGGAGGTTGAGCCGGTCCGGTCGCAAGTCCATGGTGACCACCAGGTCCATGCCATCTGCCCCAACTACACGGGTGGTCAGCCCGGCCGCCTGTGCCCGATCGTCCGCTTCGGCCTGGGTCAGACCGATGTAGTCGACGCCGGTCGGCCCGGTGCGGTTCGCCACCCAGTCCTCGACGGACTCGACCTGCGCGCAATCGGTCTCGGCGGCCGAGCCCAGCTGCAACCGGAGGATGAGGCGATCGCCGGCCGCGGCGGTGAACGGTTGCGTACACGACATCGGCTCGCCCGCTTGCTGGAGCGTGGCCTCCAGGGTGAGCTCGCCCGCCGGCACGCGCTGCACGAGGCCGCCCATCACGACGGCCTCGCCGGGCGCGCCTTCGGTTGGCTGCTCCACCTCGCTCCACGATCGTTCGGCTATGACGGCCCCGTCGGCGTCCAGGAACCGCACCGCGAGGTCGACCGGGTCGGTGCTGAGCGAGGCGTCCCCGTAGGTCACCGCCACCACCGCATCATTGCCCTGCGCCGCCGACCCGCCTGCGTCGTCACCACCTACCGCCACGTCGTCGTCCCCGTCGTCCCGCCCGACGAGCACCGCGGCGATGACGGCGGCGATGACCACCAGTGCCGTGGCCGCGACCAGTGCCGGCCCAGCGCGCCATCGGGACCGATTCGCCTGTCGCTGATCCGGCCGGGCCACGGCGATGCCCTCGGCCGCGGCGTCGGCCAGTCGGTCCATACGCTCACGCAGATCGTTCACGGGCTCTCCACCTCCAGATCGAGGCTGGGCTCGCCGAGCTCGGCAGCTAGGCGCTGGCGCGCTCGGGACAAGTGCTGCTTCACCGCACCGGCGGTGACCCCCATGGCGCTGGCGCAGGCCTCGACTCCGAGGTCGGCCCAGTAGTGAAGCACCACCGCCTCGCGTTGCCGTACGGGCAGGCGCCGCAGGGCCCGCTGCAGATCGACGTCGGGCAGCTCGTCGGACCGCCCGTCGACGGTGTAGGCGCGGGGAGCGAGCCGAGCCTGGCTGGCGAGGCGTCGCCAGCGGCTGCGGCACAGGTTGAGCGCGACCGTCCTGGTCCAAGCGGCGGGGTCGCTCGAGTCGGCGCCCACGCGGGGCCAGTCACGCCAGGCCCGGCTCAATGCCTCCTGTGCGGCGTCCGCCGCCGCCTCCCGGTCGAGCGTGGTGAGGAAGCACAGCCGAACAAGCCGGGGCGCGGTCTGCTCGAAGAACTCGGCAAACTCCATCTGCTGGTTGAACCCCCGACGACCTCACTCGGTTGACATCGCCTGGTCGGCGAGGATACGGCCGACGAGCGGGGTGAACTTGAAACCGTGGCCGCTGCAGGCGGAGCCGATCACCACCGGTCCTCGGCGTTCCAGCAGGAAGTCTTCCGTCGGGGTCGTCGTGTACAGGCACGTTGCCGGGCGGAGCGGCACCGGTTCGAGGCCCGGTAGCCAGTCCTCCACGTATTGCCGCACCCGCTCCGCGGCCGCGGGATCGGTCTGACGGGGTGGCTCGTCCGCCGGATTGGTGACCGGACCGGTCATGTGCTCGGCGACCTTGACGCCCTCACCTGGGCTGACCAGGCCATAGCGCCACCCATCGGGCCGGTGATGGATGAAGCTCGGCCACTCCGGCGGTCGCAGGGCGGAACCGTGCCGGGGCGAGAAGTGCTGGATCCGCTCCCGGCTCACCCGCAAGGGCGGGAGCTCGAGTCGGGAGCCCAGCACGGCAGGGAGCCACGCGCCGGCGGTCACGACCGCGGCCGGGGCCGTCCACTCGTGGTCGGCGGCTCGAACCACCACGCCGTCGTCGGTCCACGCGAGCGCCGCGGGTCCGGTCGAGAACCGCACGTCGGCTCCCAGTGCGGCCGCCCGGCGCTGCAGGGCGAGCACGGTGGCGTCGGCGAGGCAGCGACCGGCACCCGGGCAATGGACGACGCCGCCCTCGAACCGCATGCCCGGCCACCGTTCCCGCGCCGCGTCTGCCGTCAGAAGTTCGTGCTCGACGCCGCAGGCTGCGATCGCCGAGGCGACGGGCCCGACCAACGCGGGCACACCATGGTCGAGCCCGCCGGTGACTTCCAGGAGCGTGGTTTCGGCGTCATCCTCGAGCTCCCTCCACAGCGGCAGCGCGGCCTGGGCCATGCGTACGTAGCGGGGGTCGGCGTAGGCATAGCGGAAGATCCGACTGGCGCCGTGGCTGCTGCCCCGAACGTGCCCCTGCTCGAACTGCTCGACGAGCGCGGCCGATCGCCCCCGACGGGCCAGCCACCACGCCGTCGCCGAACCCATCGCGCCGGCCCCGATGACGACCACGTCGACACGCTGCATGAATGTCACACCTGCCCAGTACAGTCATCGTGCCCGGTTCGACGTCGACCGCACAACGGCGTCCTCCACGACTCCGTCCCTGTCTGGAGGCCGCCATGTCCGGCGACGTCGTTTCCCTGCCCGACCCGTCTCCCCTTTGGGAGGCGCACGAGCATCCTGATCGCCCGCTCGATCCCGGAGCCATGCTGTGCTCCTGTGTCACCTGCGAGGCAATGGTCCGCGCCCAGGCCGAGCGAACACCCGCCATGGGCATTGCACTGGCGACCGGCTGCGATCGCATCGTGGTCACCGCCGAGTACCTGGCCGAGGTCATGGCCGTCGACCGCACGCTCGCACCGTTGCTCTACGTCCGCGACGACTACGTGAGGCGCTTGTACCTACCGGTGGACGGATGGTGTTTCTTCCCGCCCGAGCGCTGGTGGTCGGAGGCGTGTCGCGACGACGAGGCAGCGGCCGGGCGGCGACACCCGAGGCACCGGGTCGCCAAGCGCCAGTCCGACGCCAACCGGCAGCGGTGCCTCGAGGCGGCGAAGGCCGCATCGCTTTCCGCCCCCGTCGCCCCGGTGAGCTTCGTCCGGGTGGCGGACACGGGCGGTGCGGCCGAGCCGGGTGCCGACGCGGACGATCCACCGATCCGCTGTGGGTGCTACGTGAGGTACCGCGGACCCACCCACGGCGAGGTGACCGACCTGGCGGCGGCGGGCGCCCGGCTGCTCGGTCACGCCCGGCGTCTGGATGAGTGAGCTGGCTCAGCTTGGGTGGCCGGTGATGGCACCGGGCATGGCACACACCTCGAAGCGGGCCAGCTGTGACGTCACCGCGGGATCGCCGAGGCCGAGGGCGCGCACGTCCTGCTCCGATTCAGCGTCGACGACGGCGAGACCCCACGCGCCGGCGGGGTCGACCACCGGCCCGAACACGATGGCCGTCCCTCGCCCGGTCTGCTCGTGCCAGTAGGCGACGTGCTGGCCCATGATCGTGGCCTCGGCCTCGTTCATGTCCTGGTCGAACGTCGGCCGCGGCGGGACCAGCTTGTAGAGGAAGTGGCTCACGGGACCAGCGCCTCCCCGGTCTCGAGCAGCGTCTTGAGCCCGCTCAGCACCATCATCCAACCGACGCCGCCGACGCTCTCCGCCGTCTTAGGGGCGCCGTCGAGCTGATCATGGGTGACCGTCAGGAGGCAATAGCCGCCATCCTGCGGTTCGATCTCCCAGGTCACGCGGCTCGGCTCCTCTCCTGCCAGGTCCGGGTCGTAGAGCGACCGCCAACCGTGCACCAGCCGCCGTGGTGGGTCGAACTCGTGCACCGGCTCGTCGGCCCAGACGCTTCCGTCCGGTCCCCGCGAGCGATGTCCAGCGGAGGAGATCTCGATGCGCGCCTTGTAGAAGTAGCGCTCGGTGAACTCCGGCTTGGTGATCGCTTCCCAGATCGCCTCGGGCGTCGCCTTGATGAACAGCTGGTACACCTGCACGGTCTGCGTCGTCGTGGTCGTCATGAGCTTTCCTCCTCGAGTGCCGCCTTGAGCTCGGCGAGCGCCGACACATGGCGCTCGGTGTACTTGTCGATCCAGCGGTCGTGGATCAGGCGGATCGGGACCGGGTTGAGGAAATGCAACTTCTCCCGACCCGACCGGCGCGTGACGACCAAGCCCGCGTCCTCGAGCACACGAAGGTGCTTCATCACACCGAAGCGCGTCATCTGAAGCTCGGACTCGAGGTCGGTGAGCGTCCGGCCGTCCCGTTGGAAGAGCCGGTCGAGCAGGTGCCGCCGGGTCGGGTCGCCGAGTGCCTTGAAGACCCGGTCGTCATCCACATGACGAGACAATATGTGACCAAATAGTCACATGTCAACCGGAGCCAGGGTCTACGCCGTCCCGTCCACTGGCAGGTGAATAACTGTTATTCTGATGCGCGTGCCGACCGCCATCGCCGCCACTACGGCCGCCACCACCGCGAGAAGTGTCGCCACCCCGACCGCTTCCGATGCCTCGGTACGTGCCCGCCTGGTGACGGCGGCCGCCGAGGTGTTCGCCGAGCGAGGCTACGAGGGCGCCCGGGTTCAGGAGATCGTCCGCCGCGCAGGCCTCAGCACCGGCGCCATCTACACCAACTTCCGCAACAAGGCCGACCTGCTGCTCGC
>DASSDL010000222.1:0-26701 GCA_035697145.1 Acidimicrobiales bacterium | reverse complement strand
AACGCCGGCTCTGGGGGGACTTGCACGACACTTGCATCGACGGTTCCGCGCTTGCGCACAGGCGGTCAAGGCTGGGGCCGCGGTCCCGGGTGCCCCGCGGCGCCGCACCAACCTTCGCATCGCGAGTGCTCCCGAAGGCTTGCCGGGACATCGCCGGTTTAGCGGCCCCTTGCGCCATCGATGAGCTCTCGCAGGATGTCAGCGTGGCCTGCATGGCGGCCGGTCTCCTCGATCATGTGCACCAGCGCCCACCGCAACGACGGGGCGCTCTTGCGGGCCGTGCCGGCGTGGGCAGGGCGACTGAGGTCGGCGCGTCCGGCGATGTGTTGGTTCGCCGTGTCGATGGCATCGCGGTAGGCGGCCAGGATGCCTTCGGCGGTCTCGCTTCTTCCGGCGTGAAAGGTCGTCGCCCAGTCCGCTACGTCCTCACCTAGGAAGATGTATCGCTCCACGTGGGTCAGGTGCTTGATGAGGCCGAGCAGGTTGGTGCCGGACGCGACGCCGGGGGTGCGGACGGTCGGTTCCGATACACCTTCGACCTTGGCCGCGACAGAGGTGCGCAGGTAGTCGAGGAAGCCGACGAGGACGTCTCGCTCGTCGGACCCGGTCTTCGGCGGTGGGGTATCGCTCCGCCGTCTCGTCGCTCGTCGGCGGGGCTGGGTGGTCATGTCGCCTCCGGTCGCAGTGCCGCTTGGCGGTCAGGCTCGATCGCGTGGGAGCGGGCGAGGCGGACCACGCTGTCGGTGACGGTGGCGGTCTCCCCGTTGGGCCCGGAGGCCCGTCGGGGACGGTCCTCGCACACGACGACCTGCCAAGAGTGGTTGACGCCGAGGCTGAGCGCGTCGAGGACCTGGCTGGCGGTCGACAGCTCGGCGTGTTGGTCCCAGGACCACGGGGCCATCGAAGCGTGGCCGACGACGAGGAGGGTCCCGCCAGGGGCAGCCGCACGCGCCGCCTTCTGAAGGGCGACCGCCCGGCGCGTCGGCAGCGGCGAGTGCAGGTAGTGGGTGGTGACGAGATCGAAGCTCCCGTCGGGGAACGACTCGTCGAGATCGTGTCGCTGCCACGTGACGCGGCCGGCGACACCGGCCGCGTCGGCGCGGCGTGCTGCGTGCTCCAGGGCGACTGTGGAGATGTCCACGCCGGTGACCTTCCAGCCCCGCCCTGCGAGCCACACGGCGTCCGCGCCCTCGCCGCAGCCGAGGTCGAGCGCAACGCCAGGGCGAAGTTCGCTCGTCTCGTCGACGAGGACGGCGTTGGGTGCGCCGCTCCACACCTCCGCATGCCTGCGGTAGTGGGCGTCCCAGAAGGCCGCGGCGTCGTCGCCGCCGTGGTGGTCGTGCATCAGGCTGCCCTCGCGAGGCCGTGGGCCTCGGCCACGAGGTCGTGGACGATCATGGCGGCCGCCACCGACCCGGACGCGATGGCGTTGGCCACCGAGGGCATGGTCGTGGTGTCGCCGGCGGCGTAGACCTCCGGCACGCTGGTCCGGTTCATGGCATCGACGCGGACGGCGTCGAAGGCCACCGGACCCGGCTCCGCCAGATCGACGCCGAGCTGCGCGCCGAGCGGGGATCGCTGCTTGAGGGTGACCGGGACCAGCAGTGCCTCACAGATCCCTTCGGTGCCGTCGGCGAAGCGGACTGCGGTCAGCGATGTCCCCGGGCCGCACAGCTCCACGACGTGACGGTCGTCGACGGTCACACCGGCAGCGCGGAGGCGGCGGGCGTCGCCGTCGTCGAGACCCGCGGGTCCGTTCGAGTAGATCGTGACCGAGCCGCTCCACTCCCGCAGCAGCAGCGCTCGGCGCACACCGCTCTCGCCAGAATCGAGGACCCCGAGCGGGAGACCGCGTACTTCCCAGCCGTGACAGAACGGGCAGTGGAAGACCGACCGGCCCCACCGCACGTCGATGCCGGCGACGGTGGGCCGCTCGTAGTCCATGCCGGTAGCGAGCAGCACCCGCCTAGCGCGGCACTGCGAGCCGTCGAGCAGGCGGAGATCGATCCGCCCCTCGAAGCGGGACCCCGAGAC
The DNA here is from genome assembly GCA_035697145.1 of Acidimicrobiales bacterium. Lineage (GTDB taxonomy): Bacteria > Actinomycetota > Acidimicrobiia > Acidimicrobiales > VFJN01 > DASQUK01. The sequence continues at coordinate 24,667 of DASSDL010000222.1, read as the reverse complement.
CACCTCCCCCTGCCTGACCTCCACCGTCGGGTAGGCGGCCAGCTCCCGGTGGGCGGCGGCGTAGAGCGCTGTTGGCGACTGTCCGTCGTGGCCGAGCAGTCCGCCCACACCCTCGGCCGGCAGGTTGCTCTGCCCGCCAGCATCGATGAGCAAGGTTCGCTGGCGGGCTCGTCCCAGCACCAGCGCGGCGCTGAGGCCGGCGGCGCCACCCCCGACGATGATGCAGTCCCACAGGTCGTCCACGACCGGATCGTGCCCGACGCCGGCTGATGTGCCAACCTTTGTTGCCATGTCGGCAAATGCAGATTCGGGTGTGCTCGACGCGCGGGTGCGGGAGCGGCTCCGCGCCCTGCGCCATGAACAGGGCCTCACGCTGCAACAGGTCGCCCAGCGCGCGCATCTCGACGTCTCCACGCTGAGCAGACTCGAAGGCGGCAAACGTCGACTCGCCCTCGATCACATCCCAGCCCTCGCCGACGCTCTCGGGGTCAGTGCAGATGAGCTCCTCCGGTCGACACCTCGGCCAGATCCCCGTGTCCGCGTTCGGCCGCGACGCCATGACGGCCTCACGCTCTGGCCGCTGACCAACCGCGGGCACGGCGGCGGGCTCCACGCCTACAAGGTCCACGTAGCCGCCACCCGCCGGACCCCTCCCAAGGCGATGCGAGTGCACGAGGGCCACGACTGGCTCTACGTGCTCGACGGGCGCCTGCGTCTGCTCCTCGGCGACGACACCTACGTCCTCGATCCTGGCGAGGCAGCCGAGTTCACCACCTGGACCCCGCACTGGTTCGGAGCCGTCGACGGACCCGTGGACTTCATCCTCGTCGTCGGACCCCACGGTGAGCGCTCCCACCTCGAGCACTAGCCAGACCGTCCGCCTGCCGCGGTCTCGCCCTTCGCTCCTAACCCGGTTCTGGGTTGGACTAATGCGACACAACGATTGCTCTCTTTTCCAGGGGCCAGGAGAGCGCTTCGGTCCCGGCGCCACTGCGGTCGACGGGCCAGGACCTCGACGTCGCGCTCCACCTCACCATCAACGTCGCGCAGCCCCGCCCACTACTGTCGGACAACCCGTCGAGATGCGTCGGCGGCGATGTAGGAGCGGCAATGGCCAAGCTGATCTACGCGTCGAACGTGTCCCTCGACGGCTGTACCGAGGACGAACGCGGCGCCTTCGACTGGGCCACACCGGACGACGACGTGTTCGCGTTCATCACCGACCTCATGCGGTCCGCGGGCACCTACCTCTACGGGCGGCGCATGTACGACACGATGGCCGTCTGGGAAACCGACGCCGCCCTGGCCGCGCAGTCGGACCTCATGAGCGACTTCGCGAACGTCTGGCAGGCGGCGGACAAAGTCGTCTACTCCACGACCCTGGCCGCGGTGTCAACCGCTAACACCCGGCTCGAACGCCACTTCGACCCCGGCGCGGTACACGACCTGAAGGCCGCGGCCAGAAGCGATCTCATCGTGGGAGGTCCGAACCTCGCGGCACAGGCCTTCAAGGCCGGGCTGGTTGACGAGTGCCACCTGTTCATCTGGCCCGTCGTCCTCGGTGGGGGCAAGCCGGCGCTGCCGACCGACACGCGCGCCGAGCTCGCGCTCCTCGACGAGCGCCGATTCAGCAACGGCGTCGTACACCTCCGCTACCGCCCTCTGTAGGAAGCCACGTCCGCTTCGACGGGAACGCTCAGGCTTCGACTCATTCGGAACTGACCGGTGGGCCCATGCGGTGAGCATCGGAAGAGCACAGACCGATCTCGTCAGCGGAGGCGTGCACGACGGAATGCGCCAGCGGCACCGCCGCGCCCAGATCGCCGGGTGGGAGTCCCAACGCGTCTGCGAAACGCATCTGGCGTGCCAGGAATCCTGGGCGGCGTGCGTTCCGAGTCGCGCCCGTCGCATCTAGAGAGGAGATCGGTCTGGCGGCTCCAGCTCGCCCGTCGACTCAGGCGGTGGGGTCGAGGGGTGGGTGCTCGAGCACGCGGGGCCGGTAATCGACCAGTTGGATGCGGCCGTCGAAGGTGCGGTTGTCGATCATCTCGAGGGCGACGTCCGGGTAGCCGTCGTAGATGCGTTCTGCTCCCGTGGCGCCGGTGATCACCGGGAACATCACGACACGGAAGCGATCGACGAGTCCGGCCTGCAGCAGCGACCGGCACAGACTGATGCTGCCGATAGTGCTCATGAGGCCCGAGCCGTGCGCCTTCATCGCCCGGACGGCTTCGACCGCGTCATCGCGCACGAGCGTGGAGTTGGCCCACGTGAGCGGCTCCTCGAGAGAGGTGGAGAACACCACCTTCGACGCTTGCGTGAGTCCGTCGACGGAGGCCGCCTCGTCGGCGTTGAACTCGTCTTGTCCCGCTGGGGTCTCTCCGGCGGCGAAGCCCGACATCAGGCGGTAGGTGGTCGCTCCCATCAGGTACGTGACATCGGGTTGCTCCTCGAGCCAGGCGAGGTACTCGGGCCCCTGGAGACCCCAGAAGCCGGGCCAGCCCTCGGCCGACGCGTAGCCGTCGAGGGAGGTGATGAAGTCGACGAGGAGTTCTGACATGGTCGTGTCCTTGTCCTTGGATGTCAGGTAGCCGCCACTGCCTTCGCTACCACGACGGCACGAGGTTGGACGGGGCGCGAGTCGAGAACTCATCGCCAGCGCGCCCCCCGAGTCGGCGATGTGGACTTGGCAGATGCGCACCGAACGGCGCACGAGGCGCGGTGTCGAGCCACGCCGTTCGCGCCGCCTGACGTCGGCTGGGCGTGAGCCTCGGCAGCCCACGCTCCAGCGCTGCTGCCTCCCGCGGGCGCCAAGATCGACGGCACGCGTGCGGCGCAGCGAAGCGATCGCGTACGGAACGCGCCACAGAACGCGCTGCCCTCGTCCCGGCCTGGAGTGCCCTCCAACGCCGGTTCCGCGGCTTACGCTCGTCCCCATGATCGTTGGCGAAGCGACCACGACCGTCTCCGCGACGCCGGCCGACGTCTTCGACTTCGTGCTCGACCTGCATCGCTACCGCCAGGCGGATCACAAGATCGGGAGAGTGGGCACGATCCACAGCGAAGGCGATAGCGGGACGGCTCAATTCTCCGGCCGCATCCGAGGGCTGCCCGGCCCGTCGGGCACCTACCCATTCACCCGAACCGACTCGCGTCTGGAGTTTGGGTCGCCGGTCGCAGGCCCGGCTCGGTGGTTCCTCGACTTCGAGGGCACGTTCGACGTCGAACGGACCGATGAGGGCACCGTGGTCACGCACCGGGAGGTGTTCAGCTTTAAGCGACCATGGCGTTGGCTCGCCGAACCGCTCCTTCGGAGCTGGCTCGAGAACGACACGACCGAGGAGATGGTTCGCTTCAAGCAGCTCATCGAGCGAGACGACGACGCGCCAGCGTCCGAGCAGTAGACGCGCCCCCGAACGCCGGGTAGGTGGGACGAAACGCAGAAGTCGCTGCCCTCGCCGAGGTCCTGGAGCCGCTGGTCGCCGCCACTGCGCCCGAGCTCGTCGCCCAGGTCGGTGTCGGCATCGACACGCCGGCGCCTTGCTCGTCGCCGCCGGATAGAACACAAGCCGTCTCCGCAACGAAGGCTCCTTCGCCCGGCTCTGCGGCGCTGCCCCACTCGACGCGTCATCTGGCAAGCAGCAACGACACAGACTCAGCTGCGCCGGGGACCGCCAAGCGAACTCGGCGCTCTGGCGGATCCTGATCAGCCGGCTCTGCCACGACCCGAACACGCGGCGCTACTTCCAACGCCGTCTCGCCCAAGGCAAGACCAAGACCGAAGCCATCCGCTGCCTCAAGCGCTACGTCACCCGAGAGCTCTACTACCGGCTCCCACAAGAACCACTGGCTTGACACGACCAAGGAGCATCAATCTGTACTGGTGGGCCACTTCGCCTGCCGCTCGGCAGCCCTAGAAGCAACACGAATCTCGGAGGTCACCAGTGTCTGAGGTCATCCGGATCGAGTTGGGGAACTCATTGCTCGATGCGGAGCTGATCGCTCAGTCGCTCCGGTCTCGCGGCTTCCGAGTTGAGCTGGTCCGAAACGAGCACCCAGAAACAGGCGGCTTCTTCGCGCTCGGCAACAGTGCGCTGCTCGCCTTCGCTGAGGACGAGCCCGAGATCCGGGCATGGCTGGAGGAGCACCAAGCGGGTAGGTGAACCCCGCCAGATCTGCCTGATCTGGCGCCCGGGGCGTCGACGCAGCGCCGTCGCCCGTCGGTTGGGACGCTGCCTGACCGGCCTCGACGGCCAGGCGCTCTGCCTCCTGCCCGGCCTCGGCCGCCGCAGCGAGCGCTGCCTTTGACCCCTCGTCGGCCATATGCCTCGCCTGGGTCAAGGCCGCCTTGCGAGCGCCGTCCGACGCATGGCGGGCTTCGCTCAGGAGGGCCTCGACCGAATCGTCCTGGGAGTCGACGAGTGGGACGGCGTCGACCACCGTCCGACCGGCGTGGGAGATGGCCTCGCCCACAGTGCTACCCGCGTCGCTCATCACATCGGTCGCTCGTCCCAGAGCGTTCGAAGACGATCGGCGGGTCCGGCGGGCAACCCAAACCGCGTTGCCCGGCATGTCCTTGAGGCCCGTCATGGTCTGCCGCTTCAACCACACAGCGGGATGGTGCTTTGTCATGGCTGGCTCCGGGGATCGCAGTGCCGCGCGCGGGATACCCTCGCCCGTGACCAGCCAAACGCTGTGGGTGGGCGTCGAGCACTCGAACGCAAGTCGACGCCAGGGGGCCTCGGAGGACGTCCGCTCCGCTCGTGACGTGGCGAGCCAATGTCGGCCGTTTCACGCAACGTGGTTCGGGAAGCCGACAAGATGAACGCGTTGACGGTGACGGGACCGCCGGCGGCATTCTCGGTCCGGGGCGCACTTGGGCCGGTGGTGATGACGGCCATCCACGCGGGGCATGAGCTGCGGCCCGAGCTGGCTGGCTGACCTCGTCCTGGTCGACGCGTCGACCCGCCTGCGGGAGGAGGACCCGTTCACCGACCGCCTTGCGGTGGCGGGGGACCCGGGTCACCGTCCACCGGTCCCGCTTCGAGGTGGACCTCAACCGTCCGCGGGCTGAGGCCGTGTACCGCACACCTGAGGACGCGTGGGGCCTCCAGGTGTGGAAGCAGCCACCGTCACCCGAGCTGGTGGAGCGGTCGCTGGCCGTCTATGACACGTTCTACGCCGTGCTTGCGGACCGGCTGAACCGCCTCGCGGCTCGTGGCCGGTTCGTCGTGCTGGATATCCATTCGTACAACCATCGGCGCGACGGCGTTCCGGCTCCGCCTGCCGAGAATCCGGAGCTCAACGTCGGCACGGGGTCGCTCGTCCGTGGGCGCTGGGACCGCATCGTGGATGGGTTCATCGACGAGATGCGCGATCAACAGGTGGACGGCCATGCGCTGGACGTCCGGGAAAACGTCCGGTTCCGCGGAGCTCAGCTGGCTCGGTGGATCCACGAGCGCTACCCCGACGCGGGATGCGCACTGGCACTCGAGTTCAAGAAGCTTTTCATGGACGAGTGGACCGGCGAGCCGGAAGATGACCACATTGCCGAGCTCGGGCGAGCGCTCGGGGCGGTGGTTCCCCGCTTGGTGGACTTGATTGCCGAGGGGCCGGCATGACCTCCGGTTACGGGCTGCCGGCGGGCGACCTTGTGATCGACCGCGAGCTCGCTGATATCGCCCTCGGGTACCGGTTCCTCCTGGACGTCACTCCGGTAAACCTGATCGACGCGCGACGACGGTTCCTCGACGAAGCGAAGCCACCTGCGTTCCGCTATCGCCCGCTCGAGGATGATGTCGACGTGCTCGCCAGCCGGTTGGCAAAGGTGGACACGCACGCCGTGGAGGACGCGACGCTGTCGCATCTGCTGCAGGCCAAGCACCGCGAAGTAGGTCTGCAGATCGAGATGCTGCGATGCCGGGGCTCGGCCGACTTCCTGCCGCTCAGCACGGAGCTCTACGGCGCCGTGACCCCGATGTTGCTCGCCGCAGCGGAGCAGCTCCTCGACGAGATCGTGGTGCCGCCCCTGGATGGGGAGCAGTCGCTCGACGCGGTGACGTTCGCGCAGTTGGCCGAGGCAGAGTTGGATCGCTATCGCCGGGCATGCCCGAACGTCGACGCGCATGTCGAAGTGCGTGACGACGGCAGCAGCGTGATGGTGGCGCACGGCGACGTCTTGATCGCATCGACGGCTCGGTTTTTGCCATCCCGGGTGAAGGCATTGCTCCAGCACGAGATCGGCACCCACGTCGTCACGTACGTGAACGGCACACGTCAACCGTTGCGCCTGCTGGCGGCGGGCCTGGCGGGCTACGAGGAGACACAGGAGGGGCTGGCCGTGCTCGCCGAGCACCTGGTCGGTGGCCTGACCGCGTCCCGCCTGCGCCAGCTCGCCGCCCGTGCGATCGCGGTCCACAAGATGGTCGAGGGCGCATCGTTTCCGGACGTGCACCAGGCCCTCATTGACACCGGCATGTCGCGCGTGTCCGCCTTCTCGATCACGGCCCGAGTGTTCCGATCGGGTGGGCTGACAAGAGACGCCGTCTACCTGCGGGGCCTGATCGACCTCATGGCGCACCTGGGCGCGGGCGGGGACCTCGACGTCCTCTGGCTCGGGAAGATGGCACTGGCAGACGCTCCATTGATCGAGCAGCTCAGGTTTCGGGGCCTGCTCCACGACCCGGAGCTGCGTCCCCGCTTCCTCGACGACCCGGCAGCCCAGGTGCGACTGCATCGGGCCGGCCTGGTCAGGGGATTGGCTGATCTGATCGGAGACCCGCAATGAAGGTCGGCTTCGTCGTCAACAGCCTCGAGACTGAGAACCCGCTGTATACCACCGTCCGGTTGGCGATGAACGCGAACCGGATGGGGCACGAGACGTGGCTGATCGGTGTCGACGACTTCTCACAGCGAGCGGACGGGTCGATCACCGCGCGGGCGCGGGCGGCCCCCGGGCGCAACTACAAGTCGACGAGCTCGTTCCTCGACAAGGTGCGCGGCGACAAGGGCATCATCGAGCGCATCTCCGTCGACGCGCTCGACGTGGTGATGATGCGCAACGATCCCGCCAACGACGTCGTCGAGCGGCCGTGGGCTGTCACGTCGGGCATCCTCTTCGGCCAGCTGATGGTCGCGCGAGGCGCCCTTGTGCTCAACGACCCGGCCAATCTTGCCGATGCCGTCAACAAGACGTACTTCCAGCACTTTCCCGAGGCGGTCCGGCCCGCCACGCTGATCTCGCGCAATGCTGAGGAGATCTCAGGGTTCGTCGATGACATGGGCGGCAGGGCAGTCCTGAAGCCGCTGCAGGGATCCGGTGGCACCGGCGTCTTCCTCGTCTCGAGCGACGAATCACCGAACCTCAACCAGATGATCGAGGCCATTTCCCGGGACGGCTACATCGTCGCCCAGGAGGTCCTCCCCCAGGTTTCGGACGGCGATGTCCGCATGTTCGTCATGAACGGCGATCCCCTGATGCGCGACGGTCAGCACGCCGCGTTCCGGCGGGTGAACCGCTCTGCCGACCTCCGGTCGAACATGACCGCCGGGGGCAAGGCCGAAAAGGTCAAGGTCACCGAAGGCATGCTCCAGATCATCGAGGTGGTCCGACCCAAGCTGCGGACCGATGGGATGTTCCTCGTTGGCCTCGACATCGTGGGCGACAAGCTGATGGAGGTAAACGTCTTCAGCCCCGGCGGCCTCCACACCTGCGAGAAGCTGTACGGAACCAACTTCGCCGAGACGGTGATAGACGCCCTGGAGTGCAAGGTCGTTCTGCGGAACCACTACCGGTCTGGGCTCAGCAACTCCACCGTCGCCACCCTTTGAGCCGCACCGAAGCCGGCCGTGTTCATATTTGGACCGTGCCGTCAGCGTCGTGACGTTGGGATGGGCATCGGGCGCTAGCCGCCGGCAGGAGCTAGCCGCCGGCAGTGATCGCAAAGTGGCCAGCCGTTGGTGCCCTCCTCGCGGTTCTCCGGCGGAATCTGTTGCCCGCTGGGGCAGTCGGAGAACAGGTGGTGGACGTCGGGATCGGTCGGGTTGGTCGAGAAATAGGGCAACGTCGGGTCGACCCCTGACACTGGGTCGCCCATGTCATCCATGGCACACACCCCCCCGTGGTGGTCCTCGGGCGACCGTAGCAGCGGCTCACCGCCCCTGAGCGGACTTGCCCAACCAGCGGCAATCCCCAATTTCGAAAGCGCGAGACGGGCGTTGTTCAGGGCGACAGTCGCTGGCCCTTGCGCCGGATCCGCAGCCAGCGGTACCCGTAGCCATCGAGAGTCAGATGCAGCACGTTCGAGTCGAGGGGGTGCTCGGTGGACCCGTCAACCAGGTCGTCGGCGCCGACCACGTCCTTGATGCCGTCGAGCGGCAGCTCGAGGCGGCACGGCTCAGCACCGAAGTTGTGCAGCGCGACGACGGTCGACCCATCCCAGTCGCAGCGGTGAGCCAGCACGCCGGGTTGGTCGTTCGGGATCACCGCCCAGGTCCCCAGGCCGAGCTCGGGGGTCTCCCGTCGCCTGCGGATGAGCCGCTCGAACCAGTTGAGCAGCGAACCTTCGTCTCGGCGCTGGCCGGCGGCGTTCACGGCCAGCGGGCCGAAAGCGCCCTCAGTGAGCGGGCGCGTGAAGCGGGCGGGGTCGGCGGTGGAGAACCCGGCGCCCGGTTCGTCCGACCACTGCATCGGCGTCCGCACGGACAAGCGGTCGGGCAGGTCGAGGTTCTCGCCCATGCCGATCTCCTCGCCGTAGAACAAAACCGGAGTTCCAGGCAGCGAGAACAGCAGGCTGTAAGCCATGCGGATGCGCTGGGGGTGGCCGCCGAGCATGGTTGGTAGCCGGCGACGGAGGCCTCTGCCATAGAGCTGCATTGTGGGGTCGGGCCCGAAGGCATCGAACACCTCCTGGCGCTCGTCGTCGCTGAGCTGGTCAAGGGTGAGCTCGTCGTGGTTGCGCAGGAATGTGGCCCATTGCGAGTCGAACGGGACGGCCGGGAGGTCGGCGAGGGCCTGCTCGACTGGGTTGGCGTCCTGGCGCACCAGAGCCAAGTAGATCCGTTGCATCACGGAGAAGTTGAAGACCAGATTGAGCTCGTCACCATCCTCGTCCCCGAAGAACGCCCGCTGGTCCTTGGGTGGCAAGTTGACCTCGCCGAGCAGGATGGCCTCGCCATGGCGCCGCTCGACGAAGGCCCGGAGGTCCTTGAGGTAGCGGTGGGGGTCGATCGAGGGGGCGCAATCGATGCCGTCGAGCTCGATGAGGAAGGGCACGGCGTCGACCCGGAACCCGCTCACTCCCAGCTGTAGCCAGAACCCGACGATACGGGCGATCTCCTCGCGCACGGCAGGGTTGGCAACGTTGAGGTCGGGCTGGTGCTTGTAGAAGCGGTGCAGGTAGTACTGCCGAGCCTTGCGGTCGTAAGTCCACACGCCGCCCTGGTCACCCGGGAAGGTCTCGGTGAGGTCGGGGTCGGCGGGCCGTTCGTCCACCCACACGTACCAGTCCCGATAGGAGGACGCCGGGTCGGACCGCGCGGCTTGAAACCACGGGTGCTGGTCGGACGTGTGGTTCACCACGAGGTCGACGATGACCCGCATGCCCCGGTCGCGGGCGGTGCGCACGACCTCGACGAACTCTCCGAGGGTACCCAACCGGGGATCGACGCCGTAGAAGTCGCTGACGTCGTAGCCGTCATCCTGGTCGGGCGTCGGGTAGAAGGGCATGAGCCACAGCGTGGACACGCCGATTCCCGCCAGGTAGTCGATCCGATCCACCAGCCCAGCCAGGTCGCCCACGCCATCGCCGTCCCCATCGAGGAACGTCTGCACATCGAGGCAGTACACGACCCCGTTCTTCCACCACTGATCGCTGGTGAAGGCGATGCTCATCGCTGCGACACCTGCGGCAGCACCTCGGCGCCGAACATGTCGATGAACCCACGCTGCTCCCGAGGCACCTGGTGGACGAACACCTCGTCGATCCCACAATCGAAGGTCTCGTGCAGCCAGGCCGCGTGCTGCTTGGCGTCCGACGACACCAGGACGGTCTCCCGCACGTCCTCGGGCCGCACGTGCGTCGCCGCCGCCTCGAATTGCTCGACGGTCTCCAGGTCGGCCATGAGGACCGGATCGAACACGTTCGTGCGCCACTGGTCGTGGGCTCCGGCCAGCGCCTCGTCGTCGGTGGGCGCCCACGCCACCTTGACCTGGACCCGGACCGGCTTCCCCTCGCCACCCCCGGCGCGGAAGGCGTCGACCACGCGCCGCAGCCGGTCCGGCGAGGCGTGGACGGTGATGAGGCCGTCCGCCCACCCACCGCACCAGGCCGCCGTCTCCTCGCTGAGCGCCGCCCCGATGAGCGGCGGCGGGCGGTCGGGAAGGGTCCAGAGACGGGCCCGGTCGACCCGCACGTAGCCGTCGGTGCTCACCTCGTCGCCCCGCAGCAGGCTCCGGATCACCGCAAAGCACTCCACAAGGCGAGCGTTGCGCTCCGGCTTCGGTGGCCACCGGTCCCCAGTGACGTGCTCGTTCGACGCCTCGCCGGAGCCGAGCGCCACCCAGAGGCGGTCCGGGTACATCTCGGTGAGAGTGGCGATGGCCTGGGCGATGATTACCGGGTGGTAGCGCTGGCCAGGAGCGTTGACGACTCCGAATGGCAGCGGCACCGCCTCCATGGCGGCACCGAGCCATGACCATGCGAATCCTGACTCACCCTGTGCCCGGCTCCACGGCGTCACGTGGTCCGACGACGACACCGCCCCGAAGCCAGCCTCGGCGGCCGCCCGCGCCGCGGCCAGCAGCGCGCTCGGCGGATGCTGTTCGTGCGAGGCGTGGTAGCCGACCACCGTCATCGCCGAAGGCATGCCCGCAGCGCGGTACGGCTACACGTGGACCCTGTCCTCGAAGGCATCCGACACGCCCAAGGCCGGCCGTCGAGGACTCCATTCCTCGGCAGCCGGCTCGAACGCCGCGGTGCCGACCTCGGCGCGGGCGCACCGTCGCAGCCAGTTCGTCGCGATCCATCGTAGAACGTCCGGGGATATTCGCGGCAAGACCGAACTCGTCCAGCGACGGCATGGCCGTTGCTTACTAGCTGCCGCGCCCGCCATTCCGCGAGCGCGGCCCGAGCCCACGGGTGACGGAACCTGGTTCGGTCCCAACCCTCAACTCGGCGCTTCGGCTCAGCGATCAGGGTTAACGGCGTCCTTGACCTTGTCGGTGGCCTTGTCGATCTTGTCCTTGATCACGCCGCCGGCCTTGTCGACCTTCCCCTCGTCCTTGAGCTCGTCGTCGTCGGTCAGGTCACCGGCGGCTTCTTTGGCCCGGCCCTTCATCTGGTCAAACTTTCCGTCGCTCATGACACCCTCCTGGGTTCTGTCGGCGGACCTTGACTTCCCCTGCCGGGGGCAGCGCTACCTGATTTCACAGGGATACGCCGCTCAGCGGCTCCATCGGGCCGTGACCGCCAACCCCTAATAGTGCTCGTGGGCCACCATGCGGAGGTCGTAGAAGCGGTGCCCACGACCCGACGGGCCGCTCGTCCGATGGGTTCGACCGGCGGCCGTCCCTGAGCCGGTCCTGTTTTTTGAGGCCACCATGGGCCTATGCGTCGGCTCGTCCGAGACCACAGCTTGTCGACTGTGGCTTTCGGGGCCTTCCTGGTGATCTGGCTGGAAGGCCCGGGCTTGGTCCGGGCACCGGCGAGTTCAAGGAGGAGCAGCGCGCCCACGGGGCAGCGGTGGTCAGCTTCCCCGCGGCCGAGCTCACGATTGGCAGGGTATGGGGCGGGCCGACGTAGAGGCGTAGGCGCGAAAGACGGGGCAGCTACTGGATGTCAAGGTCCGGTACTCGTGTTCCGGGGTGGATCCGGAAGTCGTGATCCACTTGGGCGGGGGTTAGGCGGCGGTGCTCCTATGGGGGCAACCGCTGGGGTTGGCGAAGGCACCGTGTTCCCGGGAGCGGTCGTGGCGAATGGGGTGGGTCTTGAGGACCTGGCCGCCGGAGGCGATCTCCACAAGAGTCACGGCAGCCGCCCCGTCTGTCGCGCCCACGCCTCGACGTCTGAGCGGAGCCAGAGCACGCACCGGCCTTTCGCGATGACCGGGGCCGGGAAGTCGTCGTATCGGCGTCGGTAGACGCTCACACCCCGCGGGTTGTCAATCCCGATTAGGGCGGCCGTCTCTGCCAGGTCGACCAGTTGGTCGGTATCGATCTGCACGGCCGGAACGGTAGTTGACGAACGCGACACGCCGTGGGAAGGATGCGTTCGTCAACACATGGAGTGGCCCCGGCGGTGCTTGCGACACCCCGGGGCCTGGACACCGGAGGTAAGTCCGATGCCAGATTCAGACGATAGTGATGCCGTGGCCGGCGGGCAGGGTGACGAACCGTCCGTCGAGCCGACCGTCCGGAGCTGCTGTTGGCCCGCATCGACGAGCATTGTCGACTGCTCGGCCTCGAGCTCGACCATGTAGCGAAGGCGTGCGAGCAGTTGGCGCCTGATCGGGCCCGGTCGTGCCGGAACGCCATCACGATGGCGTCGGTCATGGTCGACGAGATCCGGCTGCGGGCCCACGCCCGACGAACCCGAACCCGGCTGAGACCCCGGGTCGCACTGGCCGCCCCTCACATTCGGGTGGGGGGCGTTTCCTCGTGTAGCCCGCACCTGATCGGGTAGCCACAAGTTTCGCGGAGCGGTTCCCCGGCCTTCCCTGTCAGGGGACCGCTCCGCGTCTATGCGGCGGCGCGAGGTCGGTCGATCACCCGGGTTATTTCGATCAGACCCTGGCCCGCATGTCAGCCGAGGGTGAGACCATGTGAGGTAAGCGCCCAGGCTCTCTCACCCCGCCAAAACCGACCACCGCCGGGTTCGGCCGCAGCCCGGTTCCCAGGCTCTTCCCCCCGTCTGGGGGAAGAGCCGCATGGCGCCTCGGGGACTGGTGCCGCGTCGTTACTCGTCGGGCAAGAGGTAGTCCTTGGTCCCGGTCAGCTCAACGAAACGTCGAAGCTTGGGCGACGGCGAGCTGACACGGAAAGCCACGCCAGCGTCTTGCGCGACACCACGAGCGCGGAGCAGGGCTGCGAGGCCTGATGAGTCTGTGAACGGGAGCCCGTGGCCGTCCACAACGATTGATCGCGGCTGCGTGTCGAGCGCTTCACGGATACAGGCCAGAAACCGTGCGGCAGTGCTGTGGTCGAGTTCACCCGCCACCGTGATGATGGCGTCGGCACCTTCGTATCTGGCATCGATACGCAGCAGCTCGGCCTGCGAGGGCTCCACGTCGTCCGGCAAGTGCTCTCCCATCCGACACCACAGGTGCCTAGCCAAAAGGTCGTGTGAATGAGTCGTACCCGGTTGATCGACGATCGACCCACCGGCTAGCCGGTCCGACCCCGCAGCCGGGGTTGCACGAGATTACGAGTGCGGCCGCAACCCCTGGCTTCGCGCCGGGGGCCGCTAAGCGTCCACGGCCTCACGTGTCGGGGAGCAGGTCCTCGGCGCCACCAAACTCTGCGATACGCCGCAGCGCGGGCGACGGCTCGGTGATACGGAATGGCACACCGGCCTCATCGGCCGCGGCACGGGCACGGTGCAAGGCCATGAGGCCAGACGAATCGATGAATGTCAGGCCGGCTGCGTGGAGGGTGATCGATCTCGGGCTCGCCGCGAGCGCTTCGCTGAAAAACGCCCAGAAGCGGTCGGTACCGGTCATGTCGAACTCGCCCTCAAGGATGATGGTGGTTCCCGTGCGGTCCTGCTTGGCCTTGACATGCAGGTCGTCGTCATGCAGGTCGTCGCCCTGTGAGGCCGTTGGGTCGTGTGACATGCGGTCCCTCCCGCGTGCGGCGTTTCCCCGGCCTTCCCGCACCAGGTAATCGCTGGATCCGCCGGATGGGTCACGCTCAGCGGCTACGAGGTCGGAGGGTGGTTCCGTGCCGGCACGCTTGCCACACCAACGAGGCCAAGGACGGGGCCACGTCGATGGCCCAGGAGGCCGCCGAGCACCTGCGTCCCGAGGCCGAGGACGCGGTCACCCAGGTGCGCGAGCAGGCGGCGGGTGCGGCGGAGACGGTGCGAGACGAGGCCAGCGGCGCCGGACAGCAAGTCAAATCCGACGCCACCGGCGCCGCCTAGGAGATCAAGGACACAGCCAAGGGGCGCTCGAGCTGATCACCCGCCAGGTCTCAGCGACATCTCAGCGACCCGGCGACTCCCCGAGGGTGTCGGCCGCGAACGCGTCACGTCGACCCATGGCTTCGGGGGCCCTGTCGTCGTATCCCGGCGGTCTGACGCTCGAGCTCGGCGTTCAGCTCGGCACCGTCGACGGTCACGTAGGCGCCGATCGACAGCCAGAGCATCATGACCACTACGGCGCCCTGGGGCGCCGTAGGTCTCGCTGTACCGCCCGAGGTTCGGCGTGTAGATGGAGAAGCCGACCGAGGCGGCCAAGCAAACCGACGCGGCGACCACCGCACCCGGGAGAACTCGGGCGGATGAGGACTAGGAACTCGGACTCCTTCCCTGAGGGCTATCACCTCAGCGCAGGAGTCCGGAGAAGCGGAGGATGAACCGTCAACCGATTGCGGTGTCTGCGCTCAGCACAGACCGAGCGTCTTGGACGACCGAATCAACCCGATTGCCGGTCTGGCGCTCGACGTCAGTACTTGGCCCGACTGCCTCCGAAGACCGACACGCCGCCAGGCCCAACAAGCAGTCCGGCGGCGATCAGGACGATCCCTAGGATCAGCTGGCCTTGGACCAGCTGCACAATGCCGACCACGACAAGGATGGCGGCGATAATCCACAAAACGGTTGCACTCATGGTGCGATTCTTACCCTCGGATCGTCCGCTTTATCCCCTTGTTGCAGGGCCGCCGGCGATCGTGTGGGTTGTTGCAACTGGAGCGAGTCTTCGGCAGTGTCTCAAGTCCGTCTGGCCGCGGGTGTCCCCGCCGGCGCGGAGGCTGCTACAACGAGGTGCGCAATCCTTCGGACGACGGAACCTGGGTTGATGCGGGCGTTGGTGTCCACGGGCCTCGTTTCGCTTCCTGGAATGGCCGCACCCCTGGCGAGTTCGTCGCCGCCCTCGACGAGCTGCGCTCGGCGCGTCGGGCTGGTCGTGCGGGATTGGATTGATACTGGCGACGACGTTCTCGAGCTCGCGACGCCGTATCGTCGGTGCTGTCGACCCAGGTGTTCGACGGTGAGATGGCTCCCAAGCAAACTACGACAAAGAGTCGACGCTGGGAGCGTGCCCTCGTACGAGTCGTCACGGGATAGGGCACGAAATCAGCCGGCGGCTCCAGCCGCCCCGGCCCCTGAGCCTTGGCGCCACGCGCTCAAGCGTTGGCGATTCGCCGGTGAGGCGCAGGGTCTCGGCCGATCGGTGCTCTGCAGCTTCGTGGTGCCCAAAGGCCGCTCGTCAGGACCGCGCGTTACGAGATGGCATCGATTGAGCCCTCCGTTGCCGCAGTCGGGAGCCCCGATGCTCCGATGTACCGCGGTTAGTTCGCGCTCTACGTGGGTATGCCGGGCGGATGGACGCAATAAGCATGCTCAAGGATGACCACGAGGCCGTGGAGCGCCTGTTCAGGCGGTTCGAGCGGGCGGGGGATCGGGCCTTCGTGGAGAAGCGCGCGATCGTCGACCGCGTCATTGAGGAGCTCTCGGTGCACGCAGCGATCGAGGAGCAGCTGTTCTACCCGGCCGTGAGGGCGACGGTTCCCGATAGCGACGACCTCGGCCTCGAGAGCCTCGAGGAGCATCACGTCGTGAAGTGGGTGCTCTCCGAACTCGACGGGAGGTCGCCGGATGATGAGCGTTTCGACGCGAAGGTCACCGTCCTCATCAACAACGTGCGCCAGCACGTCGAGCTGGAGGAAGGTGAGTTGTTCCCGATGGTGCGCGACGAGCTGGGCCGTAAGGCACTGAGCGACCTCGGGGAGGCCATGGCAGTGGCGAGGAAGATCGCCCCGACCCACCCGCACCCCCGCGCACCTGATACGCCCCCCGGGAACCTGGTCGTGGGTACTGCCGCGGGCGTGGCCGACCGCATCGCGGACATGCTGAACGGTTTGGCCCAGGGCGGCGTGACCGTGATCGGCGACATCGTCGCTACCGTGCTGCGACGCGACAAGCCCCGGGTGTCCCCACGTGGGGCGAAAGTGGCTCGCAGCACCGCCACACAGGTGCGATCCAGTGCCTCGGATGCGACCGAAGCCGCCATCGAGGCGACGCGCAAGGCGAAGCACGCCAGCGATCGGACGGCACGCACGGCCCGGGCCACGGGGTCATCGGCCAAGGCCGGCGCCGAGCGCACCGTGCGTGCCGCAAAGCGCGGCGGCACCAGCACCGCACGAGCCGCAAAGGCCGGGGCCAAGGGAACGGTCACCTCTGCCCGCAAGTCGGCGAAGCGGACAGCAACCACCGCCAAGCGAGGCGCGACCACCACTGGCCGCACGGCTCACAAGGCAGCCAGGAGCACGACCAAGACCGCCCGGCGCGCAGCACATGAGACGGCGTCGACCGCTGGTTCCTCCCACTAGGGCGGAGCCCTCCCAGACCTAGATCGACCAGGCCACGCCGTCGTGTCCGCCGTGGGGGAGGCCGAGGCGGGGGCGACGGAGCGGCCAACCTCAACGGGATGATGATCGACGCCGCCACGACCCGCATCTTCGAAGTTCCTCTCGACGGGCCCGCCGCTGCGGTCTGCCCACCTGACCTGACCGACGCGCGGCCGCGCGTCATCGAGCTTTGGGACCGCTACGGCCAACTGGCATCGACGACGTCCCCATCGCGTCTCGCACCTGCCCGGGTGCTCCGGACCTCGCCAGTGCTTCAGCACGGGACAGACGGGGGCGTCGGCGTCCTCGAAGACCTGCACCGTGCGTCCACGGTCGACGGGACCTGAGCCACCCACCGGTCGCGGCGGCGACGTGGCTCTCTGGCCGGAGGGGTGGGAATGAGGACCTCGGCCAAGAACGCCAGGTAGCTCTGCCGGGACCGCCGCGCGATCTCCGCGAGGGGGGTGGCGTCGGTGCGCACGACGGGGCGGCGGCGTTCGCGGGTCGCAGCCCCGATGGCAGCGGCGATCCGGGCGGTCCGGTCGCGCCAGGTGCTCGGGTGGGCACTGGTCACGGCGGCGGGTGCGGCCGCGCCCGTGGTCGGCATCGTGTCCGTGGCCGTCGCCCGCGGGTGTGACGGTGAGACGGTCGCGGCGGCTCGCCTTGCGCCGCTTGCCGCAGCCGAGCCGGCGACGGCCCCACTGGTCGAATCGGACGGGCACCTCCAACTTGATCTCCCGCTGCCCAGAGCCGACCTCCTGCCCACGGCAGGCTTCTACGAGGTGTGGCTCATCGACACCAAGGTGCAACGCCTGATCTCGTTGGGCCCTGTGCGCCCCGGCGGCCATCCTGCTCGCTGGCGTGGCCTTTGTGGCCTTCCTCGGCGCCGCCCTCCTCGCCCGCCGGGTGCTGGCGCTGGACGGCGCCCGCGACTCCGCGCTGGCAACGGCTGACGCCGGATCGACAGCCCTGGTGCTCGCCATCGCTTTCGTCACCACCGTCGCGGAGGAGCACTTCTCCCGCGGCGGCCTGCCCATCGCCGTCGCCGGCGATCATCGGTCCGCGGTCGCGACCGTCCTCTACGTCCTCGTCACGGCGGCCACGCTCAGCATCGCGCTCGTCGTCGCCGCGTGATGGGCACGATCTTCATGCTCGAACGCCTCGCCACACAGGGCCTTCCGGCGCCGTCGCTCACCCACGTCACCTGGTCGGTCCTCATGCTCCTCGCCCTGCCGGCGTGACCCCCCGCCTGCCAGAGTGTCACGAGGCCGGCTCGCGATCGGGTTGGCGGTCCCGTGGGTGGGTAGCGGCCCAGCGGACGCCGCTCGACGACGGAGGGACGCTCATGGCGGACACGGATGGCGTGGCCGGGACCCGCGGTGCGGGAGGCGAGACCCACCAGACGGTGGACGGCGAGGCGCCGATCCTCACGACGCAACAGGGCATTCCGGTCGCGGACGACCAGAACACCCTGACCGTGGGGGAGCGCGGGCCCAGCGCACTCGAGGACTTCCACTTCCGGGAGAAGATCTTCCACTTCGACCACGAGCGGATCCCGGAGCGGGTGGTGCACGCGCGGGGCTATGGCGCGCACGGCTACTTCGAGGCGTACGAGTCGCTCGCCGAGATCACGCGGGCGGACCCGTTCAAGGAGGCGGGGCGCCGGACGCCGACGTTCGTGCGGTTCTCTACCGTCGCGGGCAACAAGGGGTCCAGCGACCTCGCCCGGGACGTGCGCGGCTTCGCGGTCAAGCTGTACACCCAGGAGGGCAACTGGGACCTGGTCGGCAACAACATCCCGGTGTTCTTCATCCAGGATCCCATCAAGTTCCCGGACATCATCCACTCGGTGAAGCCGGAGCCGGACCGCGGGTTCCCGCAGGCGCAGTCGGCGCATGACACGTTCTGGGACTTCGCGTCGTTGATGCCCGAGACGGCGCACATGCTGATGTGGATCATGTCGGACCGGGCCATCCCGCGGTCGTTCCGGTTCATGGAAGGATTTGCGGTCCACACGTTCCGGTTCGTGAACGCCGAGGGTCGCTCAACGTTCGTGAAGTTCCACTGGAAGCCGAAGGCCGGGATGCAGTCGGTGGTATGGAACGAGGCGGTGAAGATCAGCGGTGCGGACCCGGACTTCCACCGGCGTGATCTGTGGGATGCGATCCAGTCCGGGGACTACCCGGAGTGGGAGCTGGGCCTCCAGCTCTTCGACGACGAGTTCGCCGACCGGTTCCCCTTCGACGTGCTCGACGCCACGAAACTCATCCCCGAGGAAGACGTCCCGGTTCGGCGCGTCGGCCGACTCGTGTTGGACCGCGTGGTCGACAACTTCTTCGCCGAGACCGAGCAGGTCGCGTTCTGCACTCAGAACATCGTGCCGGGAGTCGACTTCACCAATGACCCCTTGCTCCAGGGCGCAACTTCTCCTACCTCGACACCCAGCTCAAGCGGCTCGGGAGTCCGAACTTCACCCACCTGCCGATCAACGCGCCGAAGTGCCCCTGGGCCACCCTCCAGCAGGACGGCCACATGGCGATGACCAACCCGCATGGGAGGGCGGCGTACGAGCCCAACTCGTGGTCGCAGCCAGCCGACCGGGGGTCGCGGGAGGACCCGGCCCGGGGGTTCAGGTCGTTCCCATCGCCGGAGTCGGGCGAGAAGCGGCGGCTCCGGCCCGAGAGCTTCGCCGACCACTACAGCCAGGCGCGCCAGTTCTGGGACAGCCAGACCGACATCGAGCAGACCCACATCGCCGACGCGTTCGTGTTCGAGCTGAGCAAGGTGGAGACCGAGGCCATCCGGATCCGGATGGTCGCCGGGCTCCGCAACGTCTCGGACGAGCTGGCGTCCAACGTCGCCGAGGGCCTGGGCATCGAGTTGCCCGAGCCGCTCGAGGCCGCCCGCACCCGGGTCGACGGCCTCGCGCCGTCGCCTGTGCTCAGCATCATCCGCAACGGTCCCGACAGCTTTGCGGGACGCAAGGTCGGTGCCCTGGTCACCGACGGCGCCGACGGTGCGCTGCTCGATGCGCTGCGGGCCGCGTTGGAGGAGGAGGGCGCGATGCTCGAGCTGGTCGCGCCCACCGTCGGTGGGATCGTGACCGGCAGCGGGGACCGGACCCCGGCGGACCGCAACGTGGGTGGGGGGTCGTCCGTGCTGTTTGACGCCGTGGCGCTCATGCCGAGCGACCCGGGCGCTGCGGCGCTGGCCGGCGACCCGGCGGCACGTGACTTCGTGGCGGATGCCCATGCGCACAGCAAGTTCATCGCCCACGTCGACGCCGCCGAGCCGCTGTTGGCTGCCGCCGGCATCGGCGACGAGCGCGACGAGGGGTTCGTGCCGCTCCGCGGCGCCGTCGATGTGGCGGCGTTCGTGTCGGCATGCCGCAACCTGCGCTTCTGGGACCGCGTGCGCTCCCGCCACCTCGCGAAGCGATAGCCGCAGTCCCGCACCGGCAACGCGACGACGCCCGTCAGTCAGGAGCCGTTGGCTCTCGGCGTGCATGACGAGTTCACCGGGGCCGGTCCGCGCGCTGTGGGCGATCGACACATCAACGCCCTGACGCCCATCGCGTGACGCCCGATGGGCCCATTGTGCGCGTTAAGGCCGGGCCGAGCGAACGCGTAGTCCCGGTCCTTGGTGATCAGATGCCAGCACAGCATCGTCATCCTTCGGGCCGTGGCGACGACCGCAACCTGGAAGCCTCGGCCTGTGGCGATCCGCCTGTAGAAGGCGCGCAGCGGGCCGGATGCCCGCGGCGCCGACCCGGCGGCTTCGACGATCATGCCTCGGGCGTGGGAGGGGCCGGCCTTAGTGATGCGTCCCAGGTTGGCGGGCTCTCGCCGGATTGGCGGACCTTGGGGTTCAGACCGAGGTAGGAGACGAGCTTGTCGGCCGCCCGACCGCCTGGCCAGGCTCACAGCGACGGATGGTTCCACGAGCTGCGCCACCTCGGCCGCTACCCGCTGCTAATCGTCGACGAGGTCGGCTACATCCCCTTCTAGGCCGAAGCCGCCACCTGTTCTTCGAGCGGCCGCTACTTCAGCCTGGGCCCGAATGCCGACGTCATCGCCGACAACTACATCCGCCACCATTACGGCGACGCGGGGTTCGCGATGGCTCGTGCGGACACCTGGACCAGCCCCGACCAGATCCACCACGAGCTCGACCACCTGGCCAAGGAGGGTGTCACCGATCTGGTGCTTTACCCGTCGTCCACCGACCCGGACCAGGTCCCACTCCGCGTCGAGGCTGTCTGCCCGTGGCTGTCGGCGCGTCGCCCGGCATAGGCAGCACCTACACGCCACCAGACAAGGAGCCCAGACATGGGCAAGCGAGTCGTCACTGAGCACGTCTGCCTCGACCGTGCAACATCCCCTATTTGCTTCGGCACGAGTCCGCCAACCCCATACGGTGGCGACCTATGGAGATGAGGCCATTCCTTCTCGACCAGTGGCTTAGCAAGCACCAGTTCGCCGCGCCCCCGATCGAATACGACCTTGCCTCGAGCACGGGACCGCGGTGGACCGTCCGCGAGCTCTTGGCGCTCGTCGATGACGACGTGCGGGAGCGTCTGTTCGACCAACCGCTGTACTACGCGCCAGCGGAGGGCGGCGCCGAGCTCCGGGAGGCCGTCGCCGCAGTGGTGGGGGTAACCGCCGACGACGTTCGCATCACGACGGGGGCATCCGAGGCGCTGTGGATCCTGCTGATCGACGCGGCCGGGGCGGGAGCCAACGTGGTGTTGCCCCACCCCGGGTTTCCCACCTTCGCCGAGGCGGCCCAGGTGCTCGGTCTCGAGATCCGCCACTACCACCTCCGGCCGGAGTCGGAGTTCCGGATCGATCTCGACGAGATCCGATCGCGCAGCGACAGGCGGACGAAGCTGATCCTGGTCAACTCGCCGCACAATCCGACGGGTGCGGTGATCGGCGACGCCGAGCTGGACAATCTGCACCGCTTCACCGGTCAGCGAGGCATCCAACTCGTGGTCGACGAGGTGTATCACCCCATCTACCACGGCCCCGCGGCGCCCTCGGCCAGCCGCCTGCCGGGCGTGACCGTCCTTGGAGACTTCTCGAAGGCGCTGTGCCTCAGCGGTTTACGGCTGGGTTGGATCATCGAGCGGGACGCGGCCCGTCGGGCGCGGTACGAGAACGCTCGCGGCTACCTGACGGTGTCCAGCTCGTCACCGCTCGGCGAGGCACTCGGCGTCATCGGCATGCACCACCGCGACCGGATCGTCGAGCGGGCGCAACGAGTCGCCAGCGCCAACCTCCGGGCCATGGAACCGTTCTTCGCCGTGCACGCCGAGCGGATCGGCTGGATACCGCCCCGTGGCGGGCTGACGGCGTGGCCGTGGCTGCGTTCGGGTGAGTCGAGCCGGCCCTTCTGTGAGGAGGCGGCGGCCCGCGGCGTGCTGCTGGCACCGGGCGACTGCTTCGGCGCACCGAGCCACTTCCGCATCAGCTTGGGCCCCGGTGGCGACGATATCTCCAAGGCAGTCGACCGCCTGTCCGCGCTCGTGGCAGCCACTTTGCCGAGCAGTTCCCCAAGCCGGCGCCTGTCTCCGGCTGGCGCTCGCGGTGTTGTGGGCCGGCGTGCCGATAGCGATCGTCGACCCAGACGATCGTGAACGTGGCGCTGGCGTCGATCTGGCGTGGTTTTGGCCGCTGGCAGCGGGCCTCGCATGGGTGGTGAATCAAGCATCGAATCTTCTCCTGCGTGACGGCGCCCGATATCACGCACGTCGGGGGTGGCGCCCATGACTCAGCGCTCCCGGCCGAGCGCCCGAGCGAGGGCCTCGACGGCGGCGCTGAGCCGGCCCGGCGGCTGGTGGCCGTAGCCGATAACGAGGCCGGGCCGGGAGGGCGACTCGAGCGAGTAGCGGCTGAGCGCGCGGGCGTCGAGCCCGCACGCCTGGGCCTGCCGGGCCAGCGCCTCGTCGTCTCTCCCCGGCGTGTGGAGGACGAGGTGCAGCCCCGCGGCCGTGCCGGTCACATCCCAGTCGGGGAGCGAGGAGACGACGGCGGCGACGAGGTGGTCGCGCCGGTGCCGGTATTCCGCGGCCATGTGGCGGATGTGGCGGTCCATCTCGCCGGACGCCAGCAGCTCGGCGAACGTGGCCTGGTCGAGCACGCCGCGGGCGAGGTCGGCGGTGTACTTCGCGTCCCGGTACGTCGCCACCAGGTGTTCGGGGACGACGAGCCATCCGAGGCGCACGCCGGGGGCGAGCGTCTTGGAGACGCTGCCCCCGTAGAGGACGACGTCGGGTCCGAGGCCCTGCAGCGCGCCGATCGGCGTGCGGTCGTAGCGGAACTCCGCGTCGTAGTCGTCCTCGAGGACGAGCCCGCCGCACGAACGCGCCCACTCGAGCAGCGCGTGGCGGCGGGCGGGCGAGGTGACCGCACCGGTCGGGAACTGGTGCGCCGGTGTGACCACCACCGCGTGCACTCCCGAGGCGGCGAGGGCGTCTACCTGGATGCCCTCATCGTCCACCGGGACCGGGACGCAGGTCAGCCCGCTGGCGGTGAGCTGGTCGCGCAGGCCGATCGACCCGGGGTCCTCCACGGCGATGCACGTCGTGCCGCCACCGCAGAGGACGTCAGCCACAAGGCGGCTGGCCTGGGCGAAGCCATTGACGACGACCACGCGCTCGGGTGGGGCCAGCACAGCCCGGACCCGGCCCAGGTAGCGGGCGAGTTCCTCGCGCAGGCGGGGCAGCCCGGCCGGGTCGCCGTAGCCGAGCTCGTCGTCGGTCAGCGCCGCCAGCGCGCGGGCCGCGCATCGGGCCCACGCGGCCCGGGGGAACGTGCCGCCTGACGGCAGCCCGGGGTTCGACGAGCGGGTGATCGGCCGCAGGGGCGCCGGCGGGCCCGGGTCGGAGCCACCGGCCACGATCGTGCCGCTGCCCCGGCGGCCCGCAAGGTAGCCCTCGGCCACGAGCTGGTCGTACGCGCGCACGACGACGCCGCGCGACACGCCGAGGTCCGCGGCCAGCGTGCGGGACGCCGGCAGCCGCGTGCCGGTGGGGAGGGTGCCGGTGCGCACGGCCAGGCGCAGCTGGCCGGCCAGCGTCTCCGCCCGGCGCCCCCGCGCCACGCCGGCGAGCTCGACTTCCAGCAGCAGCCCAGAAGTGGTCCCGTCAAAGACACCTCTGGTGGACCTGGGCATAGAACCAATCTAGGCGTAGGGTCGCCGGTGTGGCTTACCGAGCGGGAACCGACGACGCCGCGCTGACCGCTGCCGCTCTCTCTGTCGCCGCCGCCATCGGCGTCTTCGGTGTCGTGTACGGCGCCGTCGCCGACCCCGTCCTCGGCCCGGCGCTGACCGTGGCCAGCTCGGTCGCCACGTTCTCGGGGGCGGCGCAGTTCACCATGGTCGGCCTGCTGGCATCGGGGGCCACGGACCTGGCCGTGGTGGCCGGCGTCGTCCCGCTGGCCCTGCGCCACGTGCCGCTCGCCGCCGTGCTGCAGCCCCGGTTGGCACCCGGCCGGACCCGGCGGGTGTTGCTGTCGTGGTTCCTCACCGACGAGACGACCGGTCTCGCGCTCAGCCGCACCGGTCCGGCAGACCGCACGGTGGCCGTGACAGGGGCGCTGGCCTACGGCGCCTGGGTGCTTGGCACCGTGGCCGGCGTTGCCGGCGCGTCGGCCCGCGAGCTAGCGCCGGTGGCCGATGCCGTGTTCCCGGTGCTCTTCGTCGGCCTCGCCGCCGTCACCGCGCGGGCTCGCGCCGACGCCGCCCGCGCAGTCGTCGCCGGCGGCGCCGCGGTGGTGCTGGTGCTCGTCGTCCCTGGCGCCGGCATCCTGGGCGGCATCGCCGTCGCCGTGGCCGTCGCCGCCATCGGTCCACGCTCATGAGCATCGCCGTGCTCGTCGGCGTGGTCGCCGCCGTCACCGTCGGCAGCCGGCTCGTCGCCATCGCCGTCGTGCCACCGCCGCGCGGCCGCGTCGCCACCGTGGTCGATCGGCTGCCGGCGCCGCTGTTCGCCGTGCTCGCCGCCGTCACCGTGCTCGGCAGCGATCGCAGCGTCGACCCCGCGGTGCTGGGCGGTGCCCTCGCCGCGCTGGTGACAGTTCGGCGCCGGTCGCTGCT
>DASSDL010000221.1:0-2838 GCA_035697145.1 Acidimicrobiales bacterium | reverse complement strand
TCGACACCAAGGTCTGGCTCCTGCGCCACGAGGGCGCGCTGCTGGGCTGAGGGCCTCAGGTCAGTGCAGGGAGGATCTGCCCGAGTTGTTGCCGACGCCGAGCGTCCGCTCCCACCGGTCGATCGTCCGCTGCCGGTACACGACCAGGCCAACTATTCCGACCGTGGCTACCAGGAGAATCAGCCGTCGCACCGCCCCAGGGTAGGCTGACTCGGCTGCGGGCGTAGCCCAACTTGGCAGGAGGCACGGGCCTCAAACTCCCGACAGTGTGGGTTCGAATCCCACCGCCCGCACGCTTCTGAAACTGGCACAACCACCAGGCCGGCATTGCTCCGCCCCGAGCACCGGCCGGCCATCCGACACCGATCCACTCACTGACGCTGGACGTCCCCGACGGCGCGAGGCTGCGCGGGTGCCCCCTTACGACTTGGGACCCACGATCGCGTCCATGCGTGCGACGGCGTCTCGACCGGCGACCGAAACGCTATGGCGGTTGTTGGGGCGTACGGCGATGCCCAGTCGACCGCACGCCTCGAGGAAGAGATTCTGGATTTCGATCGACTTGTTGGTGAGCAGGTACCGGACGTACTCGTACGTCTTGCCTCGCGGCGACGTCACGCGATTGATGCACCGGCAGCCGTCGGAGTGGATGAGGCCTCGAACCAGGGCTGAGGGATGTGCGTCGATTGCGATAGAGCGCTGCCAGGGCGCCAAGACGATTGTCCGGGTGTGCTTCGGCGCTGGGCCGTGCGGCAACAGGCACGGCCAATGGACGAAGGTCATGTGGACCTCGGTACAGCCGACTTGCGGGATGAACCCCACGTGGCGATCAGGGACGACCATGCGGACGGCGGCGACAGTCTCAGCGCGAATGTTGGGGTAGGCGTCGCTTGTGGAGATCCGGAGCTTGTAGCTGCGGCCGTTCGGGCTGATGCATCCATCCCCGAGGTACTGGCCTAGCAAATAGGCATACGCGGCTTGGTCGAGCGCCTCGATTCGAGGACAAGTGGCCGCGTCGTGCCGCTCCTGTTGATGCCCGTTGAGCCGCATCGGTCGTTCGAGGACCGATGCCTGCCCGTGGCTCAGCCAGTCGCGCACGGTGGCTCGAGAGATGCGGACCTCGCGGGCTATGGCGGCCTGGCTCAGCCCGTGCGCGGCCAAACGAAAAACCTCACGAACATCGCCGTCGGGCCTCATGCCACCCACTCTAGTCGAACCCTTGTTCGTATCATTTCGTCGAACGTCGCAACGCTGGCGTTCTTCCGGGTTGACCGACAAGGGGCGGCCGTGCCGTACACCGTTCGATCCGACGCGCCGAGAGCGACCGGCAGCCGAGCTTCGATCGTGTCGGCGTGGGCGTACGGGGGAAGAATGGATGGGTATGGCCGTGGTGTTCGCCGATCGGGTCGACGCCGGCCGCCGGCTGGCCGAGCAACTGGCCGACCTCGCGGGCGAGGACACCGTGGTGCTGGGGCTCCCCCGTGGGGGCGTGCCGGTGGCCGCCGAGGTGGCGCGAGCGCTCGGTGCGGCGCTCGACGTGCTGGTGGTCGCCAAGATCGGGGTGCCGGGTCACGAGGAGCTGGCCCTCGCCGCAGTCGCCGACGACGGCCAGGTCGCGCACAACCCCGGGGTGATGGCGGCCGTGGGGATGACCGAGGTCGACGTCGATGTCCTCGCCCGGCGACATGCGGCCGCGTTGGCCAACCGGGCCGAGTTGTTCCGGGGCGAGGCGCCGGCCATGCCGATCGAGGGCCGGACGGCCGTCCTCGTCGACGACGGCATGGCCACGGGGGCGACCATGCGGGTGGCGGTCGACGTCGTGCGGGGTCGGCGGCCGGAGGAGGTTGTGGTGGCGGTGCCGGTGGGTTCACCCGAAGCCTGCGCCAGGGTGGGGGAGACCGCCGATCGCGTGGTGTGCCTGGCGGCGCCGGCCCACTTCCGGGCGGTCGGCACCTGGTACGACGACTTCTCCCAGGTCCAGGACTCGACGGTGCGCGAGATCCTGGCCGACGCCCGATCCCACGGGGCCGGCCGGGCCGGGCGCTAACGCCGCCGGGCCGACGCCCGATCCCACGGGGCCGGACGCGCCGGGCGCTAGGAACGTGCGCGGATAGGCACGTCATCCTGGCTCTCGGTGGCCAACGCTGCTGGGAGGCCCAGCTGTTGTGCTGCGACCCGGCAACAAATTCCCACGCGGGGTGCCTGCGGAACGTCCTATCCGCTGGGCCTCTGGGCGCCGGTGGAGCCGGCGAACGTCGCTGCGAGCCAGCCGTCTGCGGTTTCCTCGCCCACCTGAGTCAGACCCAACCGAGAGGCGGTAGCGATCACCGGTGGGCGCTGCTCGACCAGGATGCCGCTCATCACCAATGCGCCCTCGGCCGCCAGGGCCGCCCGGAGGGCGGGGGCCACCGCGAGGAGGTCCGGCAGCAACAGGTTGGCCGTCACCAGGTCGAACGGCGCTTCGGCGTGAACCACCCGGTCGAGCGGACTCGCGGTGACCGTGAAACGGTCGCCAACGCCATTGCGGGCCGCGTTCGCGCCGTGACGCCGCCACCGCCGCCGGATCGTGGTCGACCCCGACCGCCTCGGCGGCGCCCAGCGCCAACGCGGCGATGCCGAGCACACCGCTGCCGCACCCGGCGTCGAGCACCCGCTCGCCGCCCCGGACCAGACGCTCGAGCAATGCCAGCGCCAACCTGGTCGACGCATGCGCTCCGCTGCCGAACGCGCGCTCGGGATCGATCAGCACTTCGACTGCAGCCTTGTGTGGCCCGGCTGGAAGCCACGGCGGGCGCACCAGCAGCCGCTCGCCGACGGGCACCGCCCGGGCGAAGGCGC
>DASSDL010000220.1:0-16670 GCA_035697145.1 Acidimicrobiales bacterium | reverse complement strand
CCCGTCCCGGCCAACAGTGCCCGGCCCGGCACCATCTCGGGCACGGCCGTGGAGCGCACGCCGAAGCCGCTGTAGTCGTAGGCGTCGGCCAGCCGGAGGGCCATCCGCTGGCGCACCAGGGACGCGAGCTGGCTGGGCACCGCCGTGGCGCGGTCGGCGGACACCACGGTGCAGATCCGCAGCTCGGGCCCGTCGGCGAACACCCGGCCGAAGGCGTCGAACACGGCGCTGCCGGCCAGGTCGTTGTACTCCGCGGCGAAGGCGCTCCAGCCGTCGATGAGCGTGACGATCAGCGGCTCGTCGCGCAGGGCCGAGCTGCCCAGCTGGCGGCGGCGGTCGAGCTCGGCTCGCAGGTGGCGGATCAGCCGGGTCTGGCGCTCGCGCTCGCTGGCCACGATCACGGCGCCGACGTGCGGCAGCGGCTCGAGAGCGCCCAGCTCCCCGGCCCCGAAGTCGAGGGCATAGAGGTGGACGTCGTCGGCGGGATACAGCCGCGCCAACGACAACGCCAGGCTCGACAGGGTCGTCGTGGTGCCGCTGCCGCCGATGCCGTAGACGATGAGGTTGCCGTCGGCGGCCGACCACCCCATCGGGTACTGGGTCTGGGCCTCGGGGT
This sequence comes from Acidimicrobiales bacterium, assembly GCA_035697145.1. Lineage (GTDB taxonomy): Bacteria > Actinomycetota > Acidimicrobiia > Acidimicrobiales > VFJN01 > DASQUK01. The sequence goes on along the minus strand of DASSDL010000220.1, from coordinate 16,054 downwards.
CGTCGGCCAGCGCCAGCGGCACCAACCCGGGCGGCCGCCGCGTGCCGGCGTCGTCCATCGCTCCGTCGATCAGCCCGTCGAGGTCGACGTCGTCGGGCAGCGGATCGGGCCAGGGCCGGCGCGGCTGCGGTCGTCCGGTCCGGGCGAACGCGTCCCGGATGGCGGCGACCAGCACCGACAGATCCGTGTCGGCATCCCCTACCGCGTCGGTGTCGGCGAGGGCACCGGGCGCCGGCGGTCCGAGGTCGGGTGGCGGTGGCGCGCTGGCCAACCGCGGCGCCGGCCCGTAGACGAACGGCGCCACGTCGACAGGAGCCGGAGCCGCCTCCTGCCGCGAGCCGGTGGACAGGGCGGTCTGGATCGCCACCACCTCGCCCGGCCCCAGCCGCACGTAGGCCCGCCCGGGAGCCGTGCGGGGGATGCCGGCGGCGTCGGGCACCTCGATCACGTCGGTGGAATCGCTCCTCTCCTGCACCCGCAGGGCGATGCGCAGGTTGGTGTTGGCTCGGATGTTGTCGCTGATCGCCCCCTGCGGTCGCTGGGTCGCGAGCAGCAGGTGCACGCCCAGGCTGCGGCCCCGTTGGGCAACGCCCACCAGGGCGTCGATGAAGTCGGGCAGCTCGGCCTTGAGGGTGGCGAACTCGTCGATGATCACCAGCAACCGCGGCAGCGGCTGGGGCAGGCCCTTGCGCAGGTAGTCGGGCAGGTCGACGGCGCCGGCGTCGCGCAGCACCCGCTCTCGGTGGCGCAGCTCGGCCTCGAGGCAGCGCAGCGCCCGTTCGGCGAGGTGCTGGTCGAGATCGGTGACCATGCCGACCGTGTGCGGCAGCCGGGCGCACTCGTCGAAGGCGCTGCCGCCCTTGAAGTCGACGAGCACGAACGTGAGGTGATCGGGGTCGACGCTGGCTGCGAGCCCGGCCACCAGCGTGCGCAGCAGTTCGGACTTGCCGGCACCGGTGGTGCCGCCGACCAACCCGTGGGGCCCGTCGGCCACGAAGTCGATGCCGAACACCCCGTCCTCGGCCACACCGATGGGGCCGGCGAGGGGAGGGTCGATGCCGCCCGCCTTCCAGCGGGCCAGGACGGCGTCGGGCGTGCAGTCCTCGAGGTCGAGCAGCGGCAGCAGCCGGATCGACGCCGGCAGACCCGCGCCCACCAGGTCGAGCTCGGGATCCTCGAAGCGAGCAAGCGACCGGGCGCAGTCGCGGGCGACGTCGTCGGCCATGCCGGCGGCGAGGAAGCCCGTGATCCGCTGGCCCTGCTGGGGCAGGGTGAGATCGGCGCGACCGTCGGGATCGGTCATCTCGATGACAGTGGTGCACACCGCCGGCAGCCGGTCCACGGTGGAGGCGATCACGACGCCCGCCACCAGTCCACCCTCGCCGCGCAGCAGGCTGCGGGTCGGCGCCTTGCGGCCCTCGGTCAGTGACTCGTCGTCGACCACCACGACGACAGTGGGGCCCACCGCCCGCTCGGAACGCTCCGCGCGCTCGCGCCCGCCCGCCGGCCTGAGGTGCGCCTCCACCAGGCGGGTCGACAGCTCGGGATCGTGCGACAGCATGCGCCCGACCCCGCTGGCGTCGCGGGTGTGCGGCAACCACTTGGCCCAGTCCCAGGCGGCTGCGCCCTCGGCGCTGGACAGGAGCATCACCGGCAGGTCGGCGGGGCCGTGCAGGGCTGCCGCCTGGCACACGAGGCAGCGGGCCAGGGACAAGGCTGCGGCGCGGTCGCCCACGATCCCGACCACCCCTCCCCCGGCCAGGTCGACGGGCACCGGGGCGCCGGGGAGGATCTCGGCTTCGGCCAACGCCGCGGCCAGTTCCGCCGGCGCGTCGGTCCGGAGCCCGGCGCGCGCCACGGGCGGTGACCAGGGGACGTCCCCGACGCCGGCGCGCAGCCGCAGGAAGTCGGGGTGCACCGGACGCCGCTCCCACAGGGTGGTGCTGGGCAGCTCGACGCGCCGCATGATCTCGGCCGGGTCGGGATAGGCGACCTGGTTCCGCCGGCGCTCGCCCTCGGCGAGCGATGCCAACCGGCCTCGGAACTCGGCCAGCTCACGGCGGAAGCGCTCGGTCTCCCCCCGTTCCGACCGGCGTCCCCTCCGCTTGGCGTCGATGGCGTTGCCGATCCCCATGACGGGCGTCAGCAGCCCGAACATGAGGAACTGCGGCGACCGCATCACTGCGAACATGACCCCTGCGAAGATCAGTGGCGTCAGGATGGCGATGAGCGACAGCGGCACCTTGCCCTGGCCGCTCCTGGGTGGCGCGGGGAGACCAACGTCGGCCGGCGGGGGCGGTGGCGCCGGGCGGGGCGGGCGGTTGAAGGGGATCGTCCCGGCGGCGGTGGTGTGGCGGACGGGATCGACGGCGATGGGCCGGTCGCCGTCCTCCACCGGACGCAGCTCCAGCTCCAGGGCCCCGAGCCGCACCGGCACCCCGCAGTCGAGCGTGAGCGGCTTGACCACCGGCAGTCCGCCCACCCAGGTGCCGTTGTGCGAGCCGAGGTCGGCGATGGTGACGGCGTTGGCTTCGGAGCCCACGAGGAGCTGCGCGTGGCGCTTGGAGACGGTCGAATGGTCGAGCACGATGTCGCAGCCGGGCACACGCCCGAGGACCGTGGTGCCCGACACCAGGGGGAATCGCCGCCCCGCCTCGAGCCCGCTGACCACCACCAACTCCCACGAACTTGCGGTGTACGGGGAGGCCCTGGCGCCCCCAACCACCACAGGTTCGGGTCGGGTGGCTCCGGCGGGCCCCAGGCGCACGGTCGCACCCTCGTGAAGGCCCGACTCGCCCAGCTCGAAGTCGGGATCGGCCGCGTGCCCGCCGATCAGCAGGGTGCGGTCGGCGTCGCGGGCCTCCGGGTCGAGGGCGCGCACGAGATCGGCCACGGTGGCTGAAGGGTTGCTGACCCGGACGTCCAGCTCGCGACGCGTGTCCCCAGCGACATAGACGATCTGCATCCAGCGGCAAAGCTAGTGGCGGTGCCTATGCGGCGGCGCCGAGCTGGTCGAGCACGAAGGCGAGGACGAGGGCCTCGTCCCGCCAGGCGTCGTAGCGGCCCGACGGCCCCGAATGCCCGGCACCCATCTCGGTCTTGAGCAGCACCGGCGCATCTCCGGCGGATTCGGCGCGCAGCCGGGCCACCCACTTGGCCGGCTCGTGGTAGGAGACCCGCGGGTCGTTCAGGCCGGCGGTGGCGAGGATGGCGGGATAGGGCCGCCGGGCGACGTTCTCGTACGGCGAGTACGAGCGCATGTAGCGGTAGGCGTCGGGATCGCTGGCCGGGTTGCCCCACTCCTCCCACTCGGTCACGGTGAGGGGCAGGCTCGGGTCGAGCATCGTGTTGACGTTGTCGACGAAGGGCACCTCGGCGACGATCGCGTGGAACCGCTCGGGCCCGAGATTGGCCACCGCCCCCACCAGCAGTCCCCCGGCGCTGCCGCCCCTCGCCGCCAGCAGGTTGGGGGCGGTGTAGCGCCGCTCGATCAGGTGGTCGGCGGCGGCGATGAAGTCGGTGAACGTGTTGCGCTTGCGCAGGAGCTTCCCGTCCTCGTACCAGCTCCGCCCCATCTCCCCTCCGCCACGGATGTGGGCGATGGCGAACGTCACGCCGCGATCGAGCAGCGACAGCCGGGAGATCGAGAAGCCGGGATCCATGCTCGCCTCGTAGGCCCCGTACCCGAACAGCAGGGTCGGCGCCGGTCCGTCCGGGTGATCTCGCCGCCGCACCAGCGACAGGGGGACCAGAGTGCCGTCGGGCGCGGTGGCCCACTCACGGATGGACTCGTAGCGGCCGGGGTCGAAGTCGCCGAGCACCGGTTGGCGCTTGCGCAGTGTCCGAGTGCGGGCGTCGAGGTCGTAGTCGTAGACCGACGCGGGCGTCACCAGCGACGTGTAGTGGAACCGGTAGACGGTCGAGCCGTACTCCGGGTTGTCGCCGAACGACATCACGGTGTACACGGGCTCGTCGAACTCGACGTCATGGGTCGTGCCGTCGGTCGTCCGGATGACCCGGAGCCCCCTGAGGGCGTCACGTCGCAGGTGCACGACGACGTGACCGGCGAACGCCTCGGCGGCCAGGATCCGGGTGCCGGGCTGATGGGGGACCAGATCCTGCCAGTGCCCTCGCCCGGGGCTGGCGACCGGCGCCTCAACGACCCGGAAGTCCAGCGCCTGGTCGTTGGTGACGATGAGGAACCGGTCGCCCTGGTGCTCGACGTAGTACTCGACGCCCTCGTGCCGGGGCTCGACCACGCTGAACTCCCCGGCGGGATCGTCGGCGGGCAGCACCCGCGCCTCGGTCGTCACCATGCTGCTGAGGCCGAGCACGATGAAGCGCTCGCTGCGGGTGAGGTGGACCCCGAGGAAGAACCGCCGATCGTTCTCCTCGTAGACGAGCTCGTCCGCCGAGACGTCCGACCCCATGCGGTGGCGCCACAGCCGGTGAGGACGCCTGGCTTCGTCGGGGGTGACGTAGAAGAAGGTGCCGCTGTCAGCCGACCAGGCCGCGCCGTAGTACGTCCCGGGAATCTCGTCGCCGAGGTGCTCGCCGCTGTCCAGGTCCTTGAACCGCATCGTGAAGATCTCGTCGCCGTCGAAGTCGACGGAATAGGCCACGATCCGATGGTCCGGGCTGACCTCGAAGTCACCGACGTCCAGGTACGGGGAGTCGCCCGCCACCTCGTTGAAGTCGACCAGCACCTGCTCGGTGGAGGCGTCCTCCTCCGAGGCGCGCCGGCAACGGATCGCGTACTGCTGCCCCTCGACGGTGCGGCCGTAGTACCACCACGGTCCCTTGCGCACCGGCACCGTGAGATCGGTCTCCTGCGTGCGCGCCTTGAACTCCTCGAACACGGTCCGGCGCAGGTCCGATGTGGGCGCCAGCACCTCCTGGAGGTAGGCGTTCTCGTCCTCCAGGTACCCGACCACATCGGGGTCGTCGCGGTCGCGGAGCCACGCGTACTCGTCGACGACGGTCTCGCCGTGCACGCGGCGCTCCACCGGCACCCGCTTGGCGGTGGGCGGGGTGACGGTGGCAGGAGCTGAGGCGGCGCGGGAAGCGGGCTCGGTCACAATGGCTCACGCTACGTTCCCACGACCCGAGGTTTGGGACGCCGCTTCGACGCTAGGAGGTGGAGCGCGCTCGAAGTCAAGGCTCGATCGACCGATGACTTCTGCGGGGTCCGCGCACGTTCTAGGTTGTCGGCCCGTGCCCGACGATCCCGCAGTAGTGCTGGTGCACGGCTTCGCCTCGTCCTTCGCCCACGGCTGGGAGCACAACGGCTGGACCGACCTGCTGGCCGACACCGGCCGGAAGATCGTGCCCTTCGACCTGCCCGGCCACGGCGAGTCGCCCGTCACGACCGATCCGGCGGCCTTCGCCGACGTGGAGGGCACCCTGGCCGAGGCCATCGCGCCCCACGCACCCGTCGACGCCGTCGGGTTCTCGACGGGGGCACGCCTGCTGCTGGGACTGGCGGCGGACGACCCGGCACGCCTGCGCAGGCTGGTGGTGATCGGCGTGGGCGACAACCTGATGCGGGTCGAGGACCGGGAGCCGCTGGCCCGGGCGCTCGAGTCGGGGGAGGGCGAGGTCGCGGCGGAGGACATCGGCGCGCAGCTCTTCGTGCGCCTGGCGCGGACCGCCGGCAACGACCCCGCAGCGCTGGCCGCCTTCCTGCGCCGCCCCGAGCGCCCGCTGACCGAGGACGACCTGGCGCGCGTGGCCTGCCCCGTGCTCGTCGTCCTCGGCGACCGTGACTTCTCGGCACCTGCCGATCGCCTGGTGGCAGCACTGCCCGACGCCGAGCTGGTGATGCTGCGCAATGTCGACCACTTCGCCGCGCCCCGGGACTTCGACTGCATCGACCGGTCCCTGGCGTTCATCGACGTGTGAGCGGCGCCGAGCCGCGTGGCACTCGTCGAGCGGTCAACCGGGAGCCTCGAGCTCACCCATCTTCCCACCGCTCGACCAGGAGGAACTTCTGGACCTTGCCGGCAGGGGTGCGAGGCAGCTCGTCGACGACGAGGAACTCCTCGGGGATCTTCTGCCGGGCGATGCGCTGGGCCTCGAGGAACGAACGCAGCTCGCCGGGGTCGGCGCTGGCGCTACGGTCCCGGGCCACGATGGCCGCGCACACCCGTTCCCCGAGGCGGCCGCCGGGAACGCCGACCACGGCCACCTCCGCGACCTCGGGGTGCCGGGCCAGAAGGTCCTCGATCTCGCGGGCGCTGAACTTCTCGCCGCCCCGGTTGATGATGTCCTTGCGGCGCCCGGTGACGGTGACGTAGCCGGCATCGTCGACCGCACCCAGGTCGCCGGTGTAGAACCAACCGGCTTCGTCGACCACCTCGGCGCTCAGCGCGGCATCGACGTAGCCGAGCATGCGCTCGGGCCCGCGCACCCGCAGCTCGCCGTCGGCGCCGGTCGGCAACGGACGCCGCTCCTCGTCGACCGCCTCGACCTCGACCGCCTCGGCGCGGTGGCCGTCGGTGTGCGCCCGGCGCTCGAGGGGGTCGTTCTCCCCCGCCAGCGTGGTCGTCGGGAACTCGGTCATCCCCCAGGCCCGGTGTGCGGCGATGCCGAGGGCGTCGGCCTCCTCGATGAGGTGCGGCGGGACCGCGGACCCCCCGCAGGTGAACTGGCGCAGCGCTGGCCGGGCGACACCCCGGCGCCCGTACTGCTCGACCACTCCTTGGAGGAACGGCGTGGCGCCCGCCATGTAGGTGGCGCCCTCCGCCTCGATGCGGTCCACCGACTCCTCGGGGTCCCAGCGGTCGGCCAGCACCGAGCGGGCGCCTACGGCCGTGGGCACGAGGAGGCCCTGCAGCAGGCCGGTGATGTGCGTGACCGGGGATGCCATGAACATGACGTCCCGCCACGTCAGCGCCCATTCCCGCTGCATCGACCGGACCTCCTGGAGCAGGGTGGCGCTGCTGTGGACCGCGCCCTTGGGCGCCGCCGTGGTGCCCGACGTGTAGAGGACGAGGCAGGGGTCGTCGGCGGGGGCGGGCTCGACGGCCGCGGGCAGGTGCGGCGCCGGGGACAGGTCGTGGATCGACTGCCAGCCCGCGGCGGCTCCCAACACGAGCCGGGCGACGGGCCGGTGGGCCAGGGTGGCGAGCACGTCGTCGAACTCGTCGGCGTGGCGCCGCCCGCGGTGCTCCTCGACCGTCACCACGGCGGCGGGGCGAAGCTGGTCGAGCACGAACGAGAGCTCGTGCTCCCGGTAGATCGGCACCACAGGGTTGTTGACCGCGCCGATCCGCCACACGGCGGCGGCGACCGCGATGGCGTCGACGCCGTTGGGCAGCATCCACGTCACGACGTCGCCCTGGCCCACGCCGCCGGCCAGGAGGGCCCGGGCCACGGCGTTGGCGCGCGCCCGCAGGTCGGCGAAGGAATGGATGGTGCCGCCTGCCACCACCGCCCCGCGTGTGGGCCACTGGTCGGCGGCCCGATCGAGGCACCAGCCGATCCGCTCGCCGGTGAGGCGCCCGCTGTCGCGCCACGCCCGCACCAGCTCCGGTGGGTTGGGCGGGGCGGTGGCTCGCAGCTCGGTCACGTCCCCTGCCTACGACGCCGTAGCACGGCTGTCGATGCGGCTCCCCTCGACGCCCATCCTATGTATGTTTAGGAGGAAAGCTGGGCTCAGGTCAAGCCGTCCGGTACGCGTTCACCCGCCGTACTGCTCGCGCAGCGCGGGCTTCACCACCTTGCCCGTGGCGTTGCGGGGTAGGGCATCGACCACGATCACCGACGTCGGCTTCTTGTAGGAGGCCAGCCGCTCCCGGCACCAGGCGACGATCTCGTCCTCCGTGGGCGGCGAGGCGGGGTCGGCCGCGACCACCACTGCGCGCGGCGTCTCGCCCCAGCGCGGATGCGGCACACCGATGACCGCGGCCTCAGCGACGCCCGGATGCGCGGAGACGGCGGCCTCGACTTCCGGGCAGTAGATGTTCTCGCCGCCGGAGATGATCATGTCGTGGCGCCGGTCGACGACGTAGATGTAGCCCTCCTCGTCCATGCGGCACAGGTCGCCCGAGTGGAACCATCCGCCGGCCACGGCCTCCGCGTTGGCCTCGGGCATGTTCCAGTAGCCCCGCATGACGGTCGGCCCGCGGTAGACGATCTCCCCCACCTCGCCGGCGGCCACGTCGTTCATCTGTTGGTCGACGATGCGGGCCTCGACGTTGATGACGGGCTTGCCGACCGAGCCCCGCTTGCGCTCCGCGTCCTCGGCGTGAAGCACACACGTCACCGGGCTCATCTCCGTCTGGCCGAAGAAGCTGAAGATCGGCACTCCCGGGAGCGTCTTGCTCATCTTCTCGAGCACGTGCACGGGGGTGTTGGCGGCGCCCCACGACAGCCGCCGCAGCCGCAGGTCACGGTCGCCCGCAGCGGCGACGTCGCACACCTCGTCCCACTGCATCCCCACGAAGACGCATCCGGTCACCCCGTAGCGCTCGAGGTCGTCCACCGCCGCCTTGGCGTCGAACTGCCCGGACGGCACGATCACCGAGCTGCCGCCCGCCATCACGTACGGCAGGATGCCCACCAGCCCGCCGATGTGGAACAGCGGCAGGTTGGCGTACCAGACGTCGTCGTAGCCGTCGATGCCCTGCTGGATCATCGAGTTGAGGGTCTGCATCACCACGTTGAAGTGGCTGAGCACGGCGCCCTTGGGCCGGCCGGTGGTCCCCGAGGTGTACATGATCAGCGCCGGCGCCTCCTCGGGCACGTCGATCTCGAGCGGATCGTCCGACGACGCCGCCAGCACATCGTCGTAGCGCTCGACTCCGGGCCCGCCGTCGACGGCGCCCCTGGGTTCGCCCAGCACCACGACGGTGTGGAGGGCGCCCAGCGAGGGTCGCACCGCATCCACCAGCGGCGACAACGCCCCGTCGACGATCACGGCCCCGGCGCCGGAGTCGGCCAGGACGTGCTCGACTTCCGGCGCCACGAGCCGGAAGTTAACCGGGACGACGATCGCCCCCCAACCGCCAGCCGACGAAGACCGCCTCGAGCATCTCGATGCTGTTGCCCATGAGGACCGCCACCCGGTCACCTTGGGTGACCCCCCGGGCGGCGAGGCCGCGCGCCAGCCGGTTCACCCGGGCGTCCACCTCACGGAAGTTCCGGGCCTGCTCGCCGCACACGAATGCCACCCCGCTCCGGGTACTTCCGGGCGATACGGGCCAACTGCTCGCCATGCGACATCCGCCGGGCCGCGTCCAGTGCCGACGTCCCGCCTGCCATCGCGCGGGCCGATCCCCCCATGTCACGTCTCCTTGTCGCCGCCCCCCACCTTGAAGGCGGGACTATCTTATGTATGATACTGAAGTTAGTTAGACTGGCGGTCGACGAGGGGGCGGATCCAACAGCTGTCGCCGGATCGCACCGCTAGGGGGCGGGCCGCATGGACTACGACCTTGGTGAGCAGGCTGAGCGCCTGCGGCTGCGGCTGCGTCAGCTGGTCGGGGAGCATCTGCCCGAGGGTTTCCTGGGTGCCTTCACCGACGATCCCGAGGATCTTGCCATCACCCAGCGATTCTGCAAGCTCCTGGCGGCCGAGGGGCTGTTGGCGAAGGCCTGGCCCACGGAGTACGGGGGCGGCGGCAGCTCGGTGTGGGAGCAGACCGTGGTGCGAGAGGAGATGTGGGCGCACCACGAGCCGCGGGGCCCGCAGTACATGGGCATCAACTGGGTCGGTCCCGCGATCATGCGGTTCGGCACGCCCGAACAGCAGGCACTGCACCTTCCCGCGATCGCCGCCGGTGACGTCATCTGGTGCCAGGGGTTCAGCGAACCGGACGCCGGCTCCGACCTGGCCTCGCTCGCCACACGGGCCGCGCCCGACCCTGCCGGGGGCTGGCGGATCACCGGGCAGAAGGTCTGGACGTCGTACGCGCTCATGGCGCAATGGTGCATCCTCGCCGCCCGCACCGCGGTCAAGGCGGTCAAGCACGAGGGCATCTCGATGTTCCTGGTCCCGATGGAGAACCCGGGGATCACGGTGCGGCCGATCCCCAACCTGTTGGGCCCGCACCACCTCAACGAGCTGTTTCTCGACGGGGTCCGCGTCGGGCCCGACAACGTCCTGGGTCCGGTGGACGAGGGCTGGAACGTGATCCGCGAGGTGCTCAAGTTCGAGCGGATCGGCATCGCCCGCTATGCGCGCTGCGACCGGTTGCTCACCCTGCTGAGCGAGGCCCTGGGCGAGCGCTGGGCCGACCTCCCCGCGGCACTGCGGGCTCGTTGGACCCGCGCGAGGGTCCACACCCGGGCGGCCATGGTCCTCGGCTACCGGGTCGTCGACGCTCAGGCCAAGGGGATCGTGGACGACGCCGACGCCAGCGTCGCTCGGGTCGCGGCCACCCTCTGCGATCAGGAGGTGGCCGAGGTGCTGCTCGAGGCGCTGGCGGCCCAGGCCGTCGACGACGGCCACAGCCGGCATCCGGTGCTCCACGGAGCTGTGGAGGACCACTGGCGCTACGCGCAGGCGGCGACGGTGGCGTCGGGGACGATCGAGATCCAACGGATGCTCGTGGCCCGGGCGGCACTGGCGGGCGAGACCCGATGAACCTCGAGCTGCCCGAGATCGCGACCGACTTCGGGGCCTCGGCCCAGCGGGCGTTCACCGATGCGGGCGGAGTGGACCTGGCCCGCCGCGCCGAGGAGCAGCCTGGCATCCGCGTCGAGGTGGTTGCTCCCCTGCTCGAGCGGCTGGGGGCGCTCGACCTGGAGGTGGCCGACGATCCCGACACCGCCCTGGCCGCCGGCGAGCTCTGCCGGATGGCCGGGCGCTGCGCGCTGCCCTATCCGCTGACGGCGGTCCTGGCGTCAGGGGCGCGGGACCGGCGGCCGGCCGCGCTCATCGATCCGGTCCTGCCCCGGGCCGATCATGGCGACCTGTTCTCGCGCTGGCGGCTGGCAGCCATCGACGGCGCCGTCTGGGAGGGCCGGCCCGAGGGTCCGCCGCTCCGAACCGAGTTGGGCCCGTTCGTGGTGGACATGGCCACCACCAACACGGAGGACCCGGAGCCGGTCGACGTGCCGATGCTGCTCACGCTGACCGCATGGCAGACGCTCGGGACCCTCGAGCGGGCGCTGGAGCTGGCGGTCGAGCACGTCACCACGCGCCACCAGTTCGGCGGGCCGCTGGCCCGTTTCCAGGCCGTGCAGTTCCAGATCGCCGACGCCACCGTGGCCGTCCAGTCGCTGCGTGAGCTCGCCCACTTCACGCTGTGGCGACTGTGGGCGGCGCCGCTCGACCGGCTCGTGGACGCCCTGGCCCTGCGGACGCACGCGCTCGAAAGTGCCCACGGAGTGTTGCGCACCTGCCACCAGCTCCACGGGGCGATCGGGTTCTGCGACGAGCACGACCTGTCGATCCTGAGCCGCCACTCGCAACCGCTCCTTCGCCTGTCGGCCGGGCTCGAGGCCACCACCGAGCAGCTCATGGCCGCCATCGACCACACTGGGTTCGACAGCCTGTTCGACGCCGGCGCAACCGCACGTGCCGCCCACAACGGGTGACAGGAGATGTAGATGAGCAAGGTGGCGGTCGTCACCGGGGGGAGCGGTGGGATCGGCTTCGCATGTGGCGAGGCGCTGGCGGCCGCGAGCTATGACGTCGTCCTCACCGCCCGTCGGGCCGAACGGCTGCGCGACGCGGCCGACAAGCTGGGCGCCCGCTGGGTCGCTGCCGACAGCGCCGACGAGGAGCAGTTCGCGGCCGTGGCCGCGGCGGTCGACCACGTCGACTTCCTCGTCCACGCCGCCGGCATCCTCGACGGGACGTTCGTGCGCAAGGAGGCGCCGAGCACGTTCGACCGCGTTATCCGTGCGAACCTTCGCTCGGCGTTCGTGGCCACGACATCCCTGCTGCCGAAGATGCCCTCGGGAGGACGGATCGTCTTCATCTCCTCCACGGCCGGGTTTCAGGGGATGAAGGGCCGATCGGCGTACTCGGCATCCAAGGCGGGCATCAACGCCTTCGCCCAGTCGCTGGCCGCCGAGGTGGCCCGCGACGGGATCAACGTCCACGTCGTCGCGCCCGCACCGGTCGACACCCCCATGCTCGACCGGGTGACGTTCCCCATGCACGTGCTGCAGTCTCGCGACGTGGCCGACGTCATCGCCTTCCTCGATCGCCTCGACCCCAGCGTCGTGCTGCCGGAGATCGTGCTGCGGGCCGCCGCCGAGGGTCCCCTCGCCGGCGAACCGATGATGCCGGAGGCCGCCGCCCTCAAGGCGGCGCGGTCAGCCGAGCGGACCTGAGGCCCCGCCGGACCGACCCGCCACAGGTGCCGGAACGCCTCCTCCACCTCGCGGGGATCGAGCTCGCCCGATGCCATCCTCCCTCGATCAGTAGCCGGCCACCCGGTCCACCACGCCCTAATGTGAAAACCTTTGTGACGATGAAGAGGCCTACATGGTGATGAGCGGCCGGTTCCAAGGCCGCACGCGGCAGCTGAGCCAGCCGCGGGTGGCGGAGATGGTGGCCGACATCCTCCGGGCGCGGATCGTCGACGGCGAGCTGGCGGACGGCGACCTGCTCCCCAAGCAGGACGACTTGCTCGACGAGTTCCGGGTGTCCCGTCCCTCGATCCGCGAGGCGATGCGCATCCTCGAGACCGAGGGGCTCATCAGCGTCCGGAGGGGCAACATCGGTGGCGCCGAGGTCCACGCGCCCAAGGCAGGCAATGCCGCCTACATGCTCGGCTTGGTGATGCAGTCCCGCCACGTCGACCTGGCCGACCTCGCCGAGGCCCTGCGCATCCTCGAGCCCGACTGCGCGGCGCTCTGTGCGGCCCGCGACGACCGCGCCAAGGCGGTGGTGCCCCGGCTCCGCGAGCTGAACGACCAGGCGGAGGCCCACCTCGACGACGGCCCCGAGTTCACGCGGCTGGCCCGGCAGTTCCACGACCAGATGGTGGAGTCGTGCGGCAACACCACGATGATCCTGCTGGTGGGCACGCTCGAGACCCTGTGGTCATCGCTCGAGTCGGAGTGGGCCGAGACCATCGACGCCGAGGGCCACTATCCCGAGGTCAAGCTGCGCAAGCTGGTGCTGAGGGCCCACGCCCGCCTGACCGAGGCCATCGACGCCGGCAGCCGCGAGCTGGCCCACCGCACCGCCCGCAAGCACCTCGACGAGTCACAGCGATACGTGCTCGCCAGCACCGGTGACCACCGCGTGAACATCACCGGGCTGCGGTCGCACCTGGCGCCGTTGCCGGGCCGCGGCCCCGACGCCTACCTGGGGTAAAGACCTAGCGACCCGAGGCAATGGCGAACGCTCCGCCGAGCCCGAGGCAATCGTTCACGGAAACCGTTCGGCATCGCCTCGGGCGTGCCGCGCCGTTCGTCATTGCCTCCTACAGCCCAGCCGGCGAGTCGCCGATCACCTGGGATTCGCGCAAACGGGCGAGGTCCTCCGTGGTCAGGCCCAGCTCGCCGCCCAGCACCTCGTCGTTGTGCTGTCCCAGGGCGGGGGCCGGCCGGCGGCACCAGCGGTCGACACCTCGTAGCCGGGCAAACGGCAGACCCGCGTACTCCGTGGGCCCCGTGTGGGGATGGTCCAGCGTCTCGAAGAAGCCCCGCGCCCGCAGCTGCTCGTTGTCGACGACATCCGGGGGCAGCACCACGGGTGCCGCCGGGACGCCGGCAGCGGCCAGCTGGTCCACCACGTCAGCCCGGTCCCGACCCGCGAACCACGCCGACAGCTCCCGGTCGAGCAGGTCATGGGCGGCGCGGCGACCGTGGTGGGTCGCCAGGGCCGGAGCCGCCGCCCACGCGGGATCACCGAGCAACCCACGGAGCGCGGCCCATTGGTCGTCGCTGGCCACCGCCAGCGCCACCCACTGCTCCTCGCCGCGGCACGCGTAGACGTTCTGGGGCGCCGCCGCCGGCCCCTGATTGCCCTCGCGCTCAAGCACGACGCCGTGCACCTCGTGCTCGATGACCTGCTCGGCGGTGACGTTGAGGGCGACCTCGATCATGGGCACCTCGAGCAGCGCCCCCTCACCGGTCCGGTCGCGCCGGGCGAGGGCGGCCACCAGGGCGAACGCGGCGTGGATCCCCGCCAGGGGGTCACACGCGCCGCGGGGTGCCATGGGGGCGCCGTCCGGGAAGCCCGTCAGCCAGGCCATGCCCGAGAGCTGCTCCATCGTGGGGGCGAAGCCGACGCGGTCCCGCCACGGGCCGTCGAGGCCGAACGCGGGCATCCGGACCACCACGGCCCGCGGGTTCACCTCGTGCAGCACGTCGTGGCCGAGGCCGAACGCCTCCATGACCCGGGGCGAGAAGTTCTCGACGACTGCGTCGGCGCCGGCGATCAGTCGCTTGGCGAGATCCACGCCCTCGGGCCGAGTCAAGTCGAACGTGACCGATCGCTTGCCGACGTTCACGCCGTGGAACAGCCAGCTGTGCTCCCACCAGCGCTCGGTCCCCTCGGGCGGGCCGGCGGCGAAGCGGATGCCGTCGGGCCGCTGGATCGACTCGACCTTCACCACGTCGGCGCCCAGGGCGGCGAGGAAGTGGGTGGCCGAAGGGCCGGCCCAGAAGGCGGTGAAGTCGATGATCCTGATCCCGGCGAGCGGCAGCTCCGCTTCTGTCACACCCGAGGACCGATACGGGGCCTGAGGTCTGACAGAACGGATCTGCGACGGCGGCCGCGGCTGGCGGAAGCCCGCCGGATTCGGTTGGAACACGCCCCGCTCGACGAAGTGATCCATATCCGGGATGGACGCGCCGTTGCCCAGGGGCGCCATGGGGATCCGGAACAGGCTGGCGGTCTCGACGATCTCCTCCACCGTCCGCTCGGCGAACCACGGATGGATCAGCTCGTAGACCTCTTGCCGACGCGGCCACCGCCCGAGCTGGAACCGCAGCTCCTTGTCCTCGGCCAGCTTCGGCTGCCCCACCATCGCCGAGAAGTCGAGCCACTGCTGACCCGTCACCATCGACGTGCCCACCCAGCCGTCCTTCGCCGGCTCGATGGAGGGCACCTCTACGGAGCGGGCGAATCCCTGGAGGTCCATGAGCCGCACGTGCAGCCACTCGAACGCCTGCATCGCGAGCGTCATGCATTCGAGCAGCGACACGTCCACGTGGTCACCGATGCCCGTGGACGCCGCCCGGCGCCGCGCCGCCAGGGCACCGGCGGCGGCGCACACGCCCCCGACGTACTCCCCCACGCCTCCCCCGACGGACACCGGTGGTCGCTCGGGGACGCCGCGGAACCCCGTCGCACCGCACCATGCCTGGAGCGTGAACTCGGTCGCCGCTCGCTCGGCCCAGGGGCCCGTCCAACCGAAGTCGGAGATCGTCGCCACCACGGCGGCCGGGTTGGCCGCCCGGACCGCGTCGAGGTCCACGCCCAGGCGGGCCGCGCCCCGGGGGGTCGCCGTCAACACGATGACGTCGGCGGTGGCGAGCAGGTCACGCCGGTCGCCCACGTCCTGGACCTTGCCCGCGGCCAGGTATCGGAACAGCGGACCGTCGCCGTCCGGCGTCGCCCCGCTCGCGCTCCGGCGCCGCAGGGGGTCGCCGGCGGGCGGCTCGACCTTGATCACGTCGGCACCGGCGTCCACCAGCAGCTTCCCGCAATAGGCACCGGCGACGCGCTCGCTGAGCTCGACGACGCGCAGCCCCGTGAGGGGCTGGTCAGGGTCGGACGGCGTAGCCGGCCCGTTCACGATCCCAGGTGGCGCCGGTGACGCCCCGCGCCCGGAGCTCGTGCTTGAGGACACGCCCCACGGCGTTCTTGGGCAGCTCGGCACAGACCTGCACGTACCGGGGGACGGCGAAGTATGGCAGCCGGTCCCGGCAGAAGTCCATGAACGGGATGATCTCGACCGTCTCGCCCGGCTTCGCCACGACGCACACCATCACGTCGTCCTCGCCCAGCTCGCTGGGCACGCCGATGGCGGCGATCTCGGCCACGGCCGGGTGCCGCAGCAGCGCCTGCTCGACCTCGAACGACGAGATGTTCTCGCCGCGCCGCCTCATGGCGTCCTTCTTGCGGTCGACGTAGGTGAAG
>DASSDL010000219.1:0-55591 GCA_035697145.1 Acidimicrobiales bacterium | reverse complement strand
TGGCGCCAGTGGGGGCGTTGCACGAACTGCCCGATGACCTGGCCGCAGACGTGGCCGTGGCGATGATCGGCACCGGTCGGACCACGATGGGCATCCTGGAGGTGGCCCAACCGACGCCGGAGGATGTGGTCTTGGTGACCGCCGCGGCGGGCGGCATCGGCAGCCTTCTGGTGCAGGCGGCGCACAACGTGGGTGCGGTCGTGGTCGGCGCGGCCGGCGGGCCGGACAAGGTCGAGCGGGCCCGGAAGCTGGGGGCCGATGTGGGCGTGGACTATCGGGAACCCGCGTGGCCCGAGGCGGTCCGGGAGGCGGTCGACGGGCGAGACATCACGGTGGCGCTCGACGGTGTCGGCGGTGAGATCGGCCGCGGCGCCCTGGAGCTGCTCGGGCCCGGAGGACGGATCGTGATGTTCGGCTGGTCGTCGGGCCAGCCGCTGCAGATCACGACCAGCGACCTGTACGCCGGGGGCATCACCGCGTCGGCGGCGGTGGGACCGCGCATCATGCAGCGGCCCGGCGGCATGCGGGACCTGGAGACGCAGGCGCTGGCCGAGGCCGCTGCCGGTCGGCTCGTCCCGCCGGTGACGCGGTTCCCACTCGCCGAGGCGGCGCAAGCACACGCGGCGCTCGAGGACCGCAAGACGGTCGGCAAGACGGTGCTGGTGCCCTGAACGGGGAAAGCCTGCCGCGAGGTTGGGCCCCGGCACCCAACCTCGCGGCAGGACTTCTTGGTGTCAGTCCACCCGCGCCATGTTGGCGAAACGGGTGAACTGCTCGAGGAAGGCCAGGCGGGTGACCCCCGTCGGCCCGTTGCGGTGCTTCGACACGATGATCTCGGCCTGTCCGCGATCGGGTGAGTCGGGGTGGTACACGTCGTCGCGATAGATGAACATCACGACGTCGGCATCTTGTTCTATCGATCCGCTTTCGCGTAGGTCCGCCAGCATGGGGCGCTTGTCGGACCGCAGCTCGAGCTGGCGGGAGAGCTGCGACAGCGCCACCACCGGGCACTCGAGCTCGCGGGCGAGGATCTTGAGGCCGCGGCTGATCTCGGACACCTCGACCTGACGATTCTCGGCCCTGGTCCGGCCCGTCATGAGCTGCAGGTAGTCGACGACGACCATGCCCAGGGTGCCGACCTGGCTCTTGAGGCGACGGGCCTTGGCCCGGATCTCCATGACCGTGAGGTTGGGGTTGTCGTCGATCCAGATGGGCGCCGAGGCCAGGCGGCCGATGGCCTGGCTGATGCGGCTCCAATCGTCTTCGCTCAGGCGGCCGGTGCGCACCCGGGCCGAATCGATGCGGGCCTCGCCGCAGAGCAGGCGCTGCGACAGCTCGAGGCTCCCCATCTCCAGGCTGAACACCAGGACCGGCTGGTTGGCGTACAGCGCCGCATGGGCGGCCATGCCGAGGGCGAAGGACGTGTTGTGCACGAAGATGTCCGACGCCACGAAGTTGTGCCACACAGGGATCGTGAGGTCGTAGACCTGCTCGTTGCCCTCGTGGTCGATGGCTGTGATCTCGTCCCAGGCCACCGCGGGGCCGTCGAAGGTGGCGCCCTCGCCTGTCGGCGCCGCCGCGCCGCCGAGATTCTCGGCCTCGGGCGTGCGATCGGTGGCCGGCGGGCTGATCTCGGAACCGCCGGCTCGCGCCTCCCCCACCGTCGCCAGCTCGGGCCGCGGTTGACGGGCGGCGCGGCGGGCGTGCGCCACGATGGCACCGAGCTCGGCCTCGCGGCCGAGCAACCCGATCTCCTGGGCCAGGGTGATGATCTGTCGTGAGTCGTCGACCACCAGCTCGTGGGCGACCCACGTGGCGTCGTCGACGGCCACCACCGATCGGCGCACCGACGCACAGACGCCGAACCGCAGGAGCAGGTGTTGCAGGTCGTGCGCGAGTCCGGGGCTGCGCAGGGTCGCCACCACGCGGCCAGGATCGTCGCCCGCCGGGCGCCACACCGAGGCCGAGGCCCCCAGCGCCCGGTTGAGGAACCGCGCCAGCTCGTCGCGCGGCAGCCGGAACACCGCCGGTGGCACCCGCCGCTCGGCCAGCGATCCGGCAATGCCGTGCCGAGCGGCAAGGTCCGCGAGCGTGCCACCCGGCGCCACGTCCCACGTGCGGGCGCCGCCCGGAAGCGTGCGGTCGATGACCCGCACGCCGTACCCCGCGCCCCGGTGCTCGATGTCGGTGGCGACCTCGCGATTGTCGGTCCACAACCGCGGCCCGAGCTCGTCGCCACCCGGCGCCACCACCAGGTGGGCCAGCATCATGACCTCGTCGATCGGCAGGCCGTCGTGGCCGAAGACTGGGATGGCCGCCGGCACGCCCACGCACTGCCCCGCCGCCAGATCGGCCAGTGGACGCCACCCACCGGGCGTGAGAAAGGGGTGGCTGGCGGTGGCACGGACCTCGCGGCCCGAACGCGTCCGCACGCGATAGACGGGCTTGTGCCCGTCGTCGACGAACGCCTGGGGTCGGGCCGGGCGCAGCTCCCCGCCGCGCGTCAGCGCCAGGACCGAGACGTGGTGACCGGCGAGGCCCGCTCGGTGCAGGTCGGCGGCCGTGTTCAGCTCGCCGGTGGCGGGATCGACGATGGGCGTGTCCCAGGCGACGCACTTGCCCATCGAGGGTCGGGCTCCGACCACGACCAGGTTGCTGGGCTGCAGGCCGGACAGCAGCTCGTCGAGGTCGACGTAGCCCGTCGGAACGCCGGTGATGGCGTCGCCCCGACCGTAGAGCTGCTCCAACCGATCGAGGTTGAGGCCCAGCAAGTCCTCGATCTTGGACGTGGAGTCGGTCACCCGCCGCTGGTTGACGTCGTAGACCATCGCCTCGGCACGATCGAGCGCCTTGGTGACGTCTTCCGGCATCGAATAGCCGATCTCGGCGATCTCCCCGGCGATCCCGATCAGACGTCGCAGCAGCGCGTGCTCCTCGACGATGCGCGCGTAGCCGGCGGCGTTGGTGGTGGCGGGCGTCGATGCCATGACGTCGACCAGCACCTGGTGGCCGCCAACCGTCTCCAACAAGCCGTTGCGCCGAAGCTCGTCGGCCACGGTGACGGGGTCGACCGGCTGACCCGCGGCGTAGAGGGCATGAACGGCATCGAAGATGTGCGAATGCGCCGGCTTGTAGAAGTCGTCGGCCCGCACGACGCCGGCGGCCGCGGCGATCGCCTCGGGCTCGAGCATCATCGCCCCGAGCAGCGACTCCTCGGCCGTGAGGTCGTGGGGAGGGATGCGGCTGCCGCGTGCCCGCCGGGGGGAGGTGACGTCGTCGGCCATGGCTACGTCACCTTCTCCGACATGGCCTGTGCGTAGCTAGACGGAAAACCCGGTGGACTTCCTGTGGAAGACCGCGCTCGATCTGGGGAATAACGCGCTGCTCCGCCACTTTCCGTATGAGGCGTCGCCGCGTCCCGCAGCGAAACTGCCACCCGCAGACGCCCGCCCTGTGGAAACTGTGGGCACCTTGTGAAAAGGATCGGGCGAAGTCCGACGTCACCGCAGGGCGGGTAGCAGGTGCCGGAGTGGAGTGGTCGGGTAGGTCGACCATGCGGACCCACCCGACCGATCAATTCACTCGCTGACTACGTCGACCGTGACAGGGAACTCGACGTCCGCGTGGAGCTTCACGGGCACCGTATGCGTACCCAGGGTCTTGATCGGCTCGCCCAGCACGAGCTTGCGCCGGTCGATGCGCACGTTGGCCTGCGACTCGATTGCCGCGGCGATGTCGGCGGCGGTGACCGAACCGAACAGCCGACCCTCGGTGCCGGCCCGTGCCGCGACCGTGAACACCCTAGGTACGAGCGTTGTCGCCACCTCTTCGGCGGCCGCCCGGTCTTGCGCGTCGCGTAGGTCGCGCGCCCGGCGCATGCTTGCCGCTTGGCTCTCGGCCCCGGCCGTCGCCCTCATCGCAAGGCCCTTGGGGACCAGGTAGTTGCGGGCGAACCCGTCGGTCACGTCGAGGATGTCACCTCGCTTGCCGAGCTCGGATACGTCGGCGCGGAGAATGACTCGCATCACGGCTCCTCGGCCACGGGCGCGTCGGGCGGCACCTCGCCGTTGCCCGCGACGCCGGCCTCACCCTGGGCAACAACTGGCGCCTCGCGCGGCATCCGATCCTCCCGGGGCCCGCGGTCGCCCCGATCGCCCCGTGGACCCCGGTCGCCGCGATCACCGCGATCACCACGATCACCGCGGTCGCCCCGATCGCCCCGTGGACCACGCTGCTGCGTGATGCGCGTGACATACGGCAGCAGTGCCATCTCTCGGGCATTCTTGATCGCTCGGGCGACCTCCTTCTGCTGCTGGGCGTCGTTACCGGTCACTCGCCGAGCCCGTACCTTGGATCGGTCGGACATGAACCGCCGGAGCAGGTTCACGTCCTTCCAGTCGACGTACTCGACGCCATCGGTGGTGAGGATGCTGGTCTTCTTCTTGGCCCTACGCGCGTTGTCCTTGTTCTTGGATCTGGACTTGGCCATCAGAACGGCTCCTCCGAGGAATCGAAGCCGGAGGCGGGCTCGTTGGACACGCCGCGGCCGCTCTGTCCCCCACCGCCGCTCCAGCCATCGCCGGTGCCCTCGCGGCGCTCGTTGCGCTTGATGTCGGCCGTGGCCCAGCGCAGGCTCGGGCCGACCTCATCGGCCACGATCTCGACGACGGAGCGCCGCTCGCCGTCCTGCGTTTCCCACGATCGCTGCTCCAGCCGCCCGGAGACCACCACCCGGGCGCCCTTCTCGAGTGACTCGCTGACGTTTTGCGCGAGATCACGCCAGCAGGTGACGTTGAAGAACGAGGTGCTCTCTTCCCACTGCTGATTGTCGCGGTTTTGCCAGCGCCGGTTGACGGCCACACCGAACGTGGTCACGGGTGCGCCGGCCGGGGTGAACCGAAGTTCGGGGTCGCGGGTCAGGTTGCCCACGATGGTGACGTTTGACGACATGACTGCTTGCCTCCTCAGCTTGCAGCCTGCTCGAGGAGGCCACGCCGGGTGGCCTCGGCATCGGGCAGGCGCACGACCTTGTGGCGGACGGTCTCGTCCGCGAGTCGCAGCGCCCTCTCGAGTTGGTCGAGCTCGCTGCCGCCCACAAACTCGAAGACCACGTAGTAGCCCTCGGTCTTGTGGTTGATCTCGTAAGCGAAGCGCCGGCGTCCCCAGCGGTCTTCGCGCTTGATGGTGGCGCCTCGTTGGCCGAGCAGGTCGGCGACCCGCTTGACGGTGGTGTCGATCACCTCGTCGTCGAGCTCGGCGTCGATGATGACCATCAGTTCGTAGGCTCGCATCGCGAGCGCACACCTCCCTTCGGACCCGGCATTGCCGGGGCCCCGCGGTGCGGAGCAGGGTCGAGTTGGACCCCGAGACTGTAGCGGCCGCCTGGGCATTTCCTCACATCCGGGATCATGCCGAGGGGGTGTGACACTTTCCGTCCCCGCGGGGGCCGGCCGGCGCCGCTAGGTCCTCTCGGCGCAGGAGCCACCGACCGCCAGGCTGCTGCCGCCCACCACGCCCACGTCGTCCAGCGAGCCCTGGGGGACCTCCAACGCGAACCGGTAGCGCCCGTCCGAGGGGTAGGTCGGACAGCCCTCTACGTCGGCGCAGGGGTCCATGGCTGCCGTCGACACCAGCGCGCCGTCGGCGTCGAACCACCCGATCGACAGCGGGGTCGGCGTGTTCCGCATGTAAAAGCTCGACGACACGTCGCTGTTCCAGACGAACAGCATCCCGGCGTAGCCGCCGAGGTCGGTGACCTCCATCAGCCCCCGCTGGCGCTGTTCGCTGGTCGCCGCGAGCAGCACGCACCACCCGGCAACCTCGCCGTCCGGGCCCGTGACGGCGATGGCCACCTCGCCGAACGCCAGGTCGCCGGCGTCGAAGTTGTCGAGCGCCACGCGGTCCGTGGGTCCGGGCGGTGTGTCGAGACCCGCGCCCTGCGCCGCCGGGGCGTCGCCAGACAGCGTTGCCGCGTCGGCCGACGACGGTTCGGAGCCGCCGCCATCGTCATCGCCACACCCCACGAGGGCCGCGCCCGCCAACACGATGACGGCGAGAAGGGCACGGCGAGCCATGGGGAAGCATCCTGCCATCCCCGGCGAGCCCGGACGCGGGCGCCTACTCCGTGGACGCGGCTCGCGAGCCGTAGAGGCTCAGGGTCTCGGCCACCTCGGCCGACAGGTGGTACGTCTCGGCGTCGGCGGGGAACCGGCCGGTGCGCACGTCGGCGGCGAACGCCTTCAGCGCTTCGACGGACGCGGCGCCCAGCTCGGCATACCGGCGGACGAAGCGGGGCCGAATGTGCTGCTCGATGCCCAGAAGGTCGTGATACACGAGCACTTGGCCGTCGCAGTCGCCGCCCGCCCCGATGCCGATGGTCGGGACGTCCACCGACTCGGTGACCATGCGGGCTACCTCGTCGGGCACCGCCTCTAGCACGATCGCGAAGCAGCCCGCGGCCGCCAGCGCCTTGGCGTCGCGCACCAGCTCCAGCGCGGCGTCGTGCTGGCGGGCCTGGACCTTGAAGCCGCCGACCACGTGAACCGACTGGGGCGTGAGCCCCAGGTGCCCCATGACGGGGATCTCCGCATCCACGATCGCCTCGATCATTGGCAGCCGCTTGCGGCCGCCCTCCAGCTTGACCGTCTGCGCGCCGGCCCGGATCAGCGTGGCTGCGTTGCGGACCGCCTCGTCGACGGTGGTGTGGTAGCTCATCCACGGCAGGTCACCCACCACCAGCGGACGTAGGTTTTCGCTGCCGGACGAGGCCAGGCCCCGGGCCACGGCCGCGGTGTGGTGGGCGATGTCGTCGACCGAGACCTGCAACGTGTCGTCGTAGCCCAGGACCACCATCGCAAGCGTGTCGCCGACCAGGATGAGGTCGACGCCGGCGGCGTGGGCCTGCCGGGCACCGGGAGCGTCGTAAGCGGTGACCATCACGAGCGGATCGCTGCCACCTCGCACCTTGGAGGAGCGGATGGCGGGCACGGTCTGCGTGCGCATCGGCACTAAGCCTCCTTCTCCGTCCAGCGCCTGGGTGGCTGCCGGCGGTGCTCTGGACCGTACTTGGACCGCTAGCTTCAACGCCATGTCGGCCGACGGACATTCCGACGTCCCCGAGATTCGCACCGGGACCTGCGGATCCTGCGGGGCACCGGCCGACGATCTGGCCCCCGTTCACCGGGTCTACGTCACGCCGGCGGCCTGGGACACCGAGGAGCGCGTCGACGTGCTCGACGAGGTCGAGGGCTGGTGCTTCCCGTGCCGGACCCAGTACCCCCACCAGCCGCTGAGCGGCTGACACGTTCCGCGGCGTCAGCCCTGGCCGCGACCGCCGGGGCCGGGCGTGGGGATGGTCGGCAGGGGCACCGTCGTCGGCACGGTCATGTCGGACGAGGTGGTCGTGCTGTTGGGGTCGGTGGTCGTGGTGGGACGACCGCCGCCACCACCTCCGCCGCCACCACCCCCGGGCCGCGGGATCGTGAACGGCGGGAGCGTCATCGGCGTCGCGGTGGTCGTAGTCTCGTCGGCCGTGTACAGCTCGCCCTCGTTGATGACGGTGCCCGCGGCGATCTGCTCGGCGGTCGGTTCGACGAACGGGTCGTTGGTGCCGGCGGTCGCCACCTCCATGAACCGGCGCCAAATCTCGGCCGGGAGCGAACCCCCGGTGACCGTCGCAAACCCCTCGACGTTCTCCATCGGGATGCTGCCCTGCGGATAGCCCATCCAGACGACCGCCGTGAGCTTGGGGACGTAGCCGGCGAACCAGGCGTCCCAGTTGTGCTGGGCGGTCCCGGTCTTGCCGGCGGCCGGCTTGCCGAGGTCCGCCCGGTTTCCCGTGCCGCCCGGCTCGAGCGGACCATGGAGCGCGTGGGTCACGAGATCGGCCTGCTCGGGCGACAGCACCTGACGCTGCGAGACCTGGCGCTCGTAGACGACCGTGGGCTTGCCGCCCTGGTCGACCCGCTCGACGCGGGTGACGATCTCGGGCGCCTTGTACACGCCGCGGTTCGCGAACGTGGAGTACATCCCGGCCATCTCCAGGGGCGAGGCCTCGGTCGTGCCGAGCACCATCGAGGCGTTGGGCGCCAGCTGTTGCCCACCACCGATACCCAGTTGTTCCGCGAGGTCGGCCACGCTCTGGGGCCCGAGCTCGAGCATCAGCTGCGCGAAGAACGTGTTCGACGACTGCTTGGTTGCCTCCAGCAGGTCGAGGACACCGGCATCGCTCTCTGAGTAGTTGCCCACCTCCCAGGGCTTGCCGACGGCATCGAGCGCTTCCGGGGAGTCGAAGGTCATGATCCCCTCCGCGTCGAAGCGCGAGTCCAGCGAGAAGCCGCGCCGGACGGCTTCGGCGAGCGCCAACACCTTGGCGATGGATCCGGTCTGCCGTCCCTCGGAGCCCAGGCCGGGGACGGCATAGTTGTTGGCGTGGTCGGCGCCATCAAAGCGGTTGCGGCTGCCGACCATGGCCCGCACCAGGCCCTGATCGTCGACCGCCACGAGTGACGCCTCGGGGTCATTCGGGTTCACGAGCGTGCTGGTCACCGCCTGCCAGGCGGCCTTCTGCATGTCGTAGTTGAGTGACGTGTACACGCGTAGGCCGCCGCTGGTGATGTCCTGGTCGCTGAAGCCGAGCCTGAGCAGCTCTTCCCTGATGTAGCCGGTGACGTAGTCGGTGCCCATGTAATTGGGGTCACGGGCCCCTCGCAGGGTGTCGATCAGCTTGATGCTGCCGAAGGGCCTGACGTAGGGCTCGGTCAGCGCCACGGCCTCGGCGGCCTCGGCCTGCTCGGTCGTGATGTACCCCTCGTCCTGCATGGCGACCAACGAGGTGTGGCGGCGCCGGACGGCCTCCTCGGGATGCTTGCTCGGCTCGGCCAGGTTGGGGGCACGGATGAGCCCGGCCAGGAAGGCGGCCTCGGCGACGCCGAACTTCGGGTCGCGCACGTCGAGGCCGAAGTAAGCCTGGCTGGCGGCGCCCACGCCGTAGGCGCCGCGGCCGAAGTACGTCGTGTTGAGGTAGCCCTCGAGGATCTCCTGCTTGGACATCTCCCGCTCGAGCTTGACGCTCAGCACCGCCTCGTTGATCTTGCGGGTGATCGACTTCTCGCGGGTGAGATCGAAGGCGGTCTTCACGTATTGCTGCGTGATCGTCGACCCGCCCTGTTGCACGCCCTGGCCCCGCAGGTCGCGGTAGAGCGCTCGGGTGATGCCCACAGGGTCGATGCCCCGATGCGCGAAGAAGTCGCGGTCCTCGGTGGCGATGACCGCGTCGACGAGGACCTGGGGTAGGGCCTCGAAGGCGACGTTGAGCCGATCGCCCCGATCGCCATCGTCGTCGCCCACTTTGGCGGCCATGCGGGCCATGGCGTTTTGCGCCGTGCATCGGCCAGCCTGCACATCGGCGGCGCAGATGAGGCTGGACTGCGTGAGGGCCTCGACCTGTGGCAGCTCCGACTGGGCGAAGATGACGCCGACGCCCACGGTCGCCGCCAGCATCGCCAGGCCGAACAGGAACAACGGTCGCCGGAGCCGCCAGATCAGGCTGCGCTTGTGGCGCCCGCGGCGACGCGCATGGCGGCCTGTGAGGTCGGGCTCGTCCGGCCCACCCGGACCCCCGAAGCCACCCGGACCCCCCGCACCCCCGAAGCCACCAGGACCCCCCGGGCCACCGGGACCACGGCCGCGGCCGTTGCCTCGGCCGCCACCCCCTCCCGGGCCAGGAGGCCGGCCCCACGGCCCGTTGGGACCGCCCGCCACGCGGGGCCCGCGCGGTCCGGGAACGGAGGGCTGGGCCCCACGCGTGCCGTCCGGTCGACGGCGGCCGGGAGCGCCGGCCGGTCGACGGCGGCCGGGAGCACTGGGACCGGGCGGACGAACCGGCCCCTCCGGGCCCGGCCAGGGAGGACCCGACTGGGCGCGAGGGCGCGGGCGGCGCCCGGGCTCGGCGCGCCCAACGCGACTTGCGGCGGCCTGCGGGCGCGTGCGGGCACGCGCGTCGAACGAGCGGGTGTCTTGGATCGGTCCTCCAGCCATGCCGAGGCCAGAAGACTACCGGGACCGGACCGAGCCGGCCATGTCACCCGGCAAGGCCGCAGCTAGCCGCGCAGCTAGCCGCCGCCGACCTGGAAGACCCGCGTGAGGTGGTTCCACGCGCAGTCAGGGCACACCTCGACCACATAGCACGTGAAGGTGGCCCGGCCCCGGGAGAGCTTGGCCATCTCCCGCGCGGTTGTGATGCAGCGGCCACCGGCCGGCAGCCGCGGACCGAAGGCGTACGTGACGAGCACGACCTGGGACTCCTCGCAGATCGGGCATGCCTCGTCGGTGGGCCGGCTGGCCATGGTCGCCGCCCGGCTCAGCTCGGGATGGGCATCGCACACGTCCAGGCGGGACAGGCGACCCTTGCGGTACTGCTGCACCACCGACTGCCGAGTCAGGCGGTAGTCGACGACGGCACCGTTGCTGCTCGCTCCGCGGATGGCCTCCGGTCGAAAGCTCATCTGCGCACCTCCGGCGCGCCGATGAGCCGATCGCGGCGTCGCGGCGATAACGCACTGTGGTTCTGGTTCGCTCGCACTTCGTGCTCGCTCACAGCTCGCAACGCTAGCGGCGCGTTCCGGCCCGCGCCCCGACGTGGATCCCGCCGCCGGATCGGCGATCCCGCCCATGCCACGGCGGGGAATCCGCGGAGATCCGATGGCCGGAGGTTGACGTTCAGACCGTCTGGCGGCAGACTGCCGTGTCGTTATATCGATCCGATATGACGATTCGCCTTAATCCCCTCTTCCTGGCACGGAAAATGTTCGACCTCGCAATCCTCGGGCTTCTCGACGAGACCGACCTCCACGGCTACGAGCTGCGCAAGCGACTCAGCGACCTCCTGGGCATGGGCCTGGCCGTGTCGTTCGGATCGCTGTACCCGGCGCTGGGACGGCTCGAGAAGGCCGGCCATGTCAAGGCCGTCACCAGCCGCCCGTCCGCCCAAGCGCCCACCGCGCCGATGAGCGGGTCGCTCGTCGGCGAGCTGGCGGCGTTCAGGGCCCAGCTCCGCCACGCCGGCACCGCCGTGCGGGAAGCCGGCCGGGGCACCCGCGGCAAGAAGGTCTACGGCATAACCGACGCGGGACGAAAGCGCCTGCACGAGCTGCTCGTCGACCCCGATGTCGCCGACGACCGGAGCTTCGCCTTGCGGGTGGCCTTCTGCCGCAACCTCAGTCGCGGCGAGCGGCTCGAGCTGTTCGAGCGCCGCCGCAGCGAGCTAGTCCGCCGCCGTGACCAGCGGCGCAACCCGACCCGGGCCGATGGCCGGGTCAACACCTACCTGCGCTCGCTGGTCGAGCGCGACACCGCCGCCATCGCCGCCGACCTGGCCTGGCTAGATCGCCTCATCGCCGAGGAGCGGGCATCGGTGCCCGCGGCCGCGGCCGGCGCCGACACCGAACCCGGAGGAAACCCATGAGCAAGATCCGTCTCGCCATCGCCGGCGTGGGCAACTGCGCCAGCTCATTGGTGCAAGGCATCGAGCACTACAAGGACGCCGATCCCGCCGACCAGGTGCCGGGTCTGATGCACGTCGACCTCGGCGGCTATCACGTCCGTGACATCGAGGTCGTGGCTGCGTTCGACGTCGACGCCGACAAGGTGGGTGTAGACGTCTCCAAGGCCATCTTCGCCGGCCGTAACAACACAATCCGCTTCGCTGACGTGGACGACCTCGGCGTGCCGGTTCTGCGTGGCCCGACGCTCGACGGTTTCGGCGAGTTCTACCGGCAGGAGTGCGAGGAGTCGCCGGCCGCCCCGGTCGAGGTCGCCCAGGCATTGCGCGCTGCACGGGCCGACGTGCTGGTCTCGTACCTCCCTGTCGGCTCCGAGCAGGCCCAGAAGCACTACGCGCAGGCGTGCCTCGACGCAGGCGTGGCCTTCGTGAACGCCATCCCGGTGTTCATCGCCTCCGATCCCGCCTGGGCCGCGCGCTTCCGAGATGCGGGGGTGCCCATCGTGGGCGACGACATCAAGTCACAGGTGGGCGCCACCATCGTCCACCGGACCCTGGCCCGGCTGTTCGAGGACCGAGGCACCACGATCGACCACACGTACCAGCTCAACTTCGGCGGCAACATGGACTTCATGAACATGTTGGAGCGGTCGCGGCTGAAGTCGAAGAAGGTGTCCAAGACCCAGTCGGTCACCAGCCAGATCGAGGCCGGCATCAGCGACCATGACGTGCACATCGGCCCCTCCGACCACGTGCCGTGGCTCGATGATCGCAAGTGGGCGTTCATCCGCCTCGAGGGCCGCAACTTCGGGGACGTGCCCCTGACGGTCGAGCTCAAGCTCGAGGTGCACGACTCGCCCAACTCGGCCGGGGTCATCATCGACGCCGTGCGCTGCGCCAAGCTGGCGCTGGACCGGGGCATGGGCGGGCCGGTGCTGCCGGCCTGCCAGTACTTCATGAAGTCGCCGCCCTCTCAGGTGCACGACGACGTGGCCCGCGACTCGCTCGAGGCCTTCATCACCCAGGCCTAGGAAGGTGCGCGGATAGGTACGTCATCCTGGCTCTCGGTGGTCAGCGCTGCTGGGAGGCCCAGCTGTTGAGCTGCGCCTGCGGAACGCCCTATCCGCTGGGCCTCTGAGCGATACCCGGCGACCCGGCCGGCCCGACGACCCCGCCACGCGGCGGGGTCGTCATTCTTTTTTGGCCGATCAGACATCCGCGAGCAGCCTCGGCTCCGAATAACGCACACAGGGTGCTGTCGGGCGCTGATGTGCGGGATCACGTGCCGCGGCAGCACCCACCTACGCAACCCATGTTCCTCTCCCCCCTGTCCCGGGGCCGGTCCTCCCACTGTCCAGGCAACCCGGCCCCGGGACGTTCGCGCTCCGTGTCGGAGGCGCGCGAACAGTCGCAAGCCGGGTACGGTTTCGGCGCCGGGGAGGAGGGGCGTGTACGAGAGCATCTCCCAGTCGAGCGATGCGAGCCTCGTCATCGCCGTGGGACGCCACAGCATGGCGGCGTTGGAGGAGCTCTTCCGGCGGCACGGCGGCGCCGTACTGGCGCTGGCCCGGCGGGTGACCCGGGACCCCCACCGGGCCGAAGAGGTCTGCCAGACGGTGTTCACCGATCTGTGGCGGTCGCCGGAGCGG
The DNA here is from genome assembly GCA_035697145.1 of Acidimicrobiales bacterium. GTDB lineage: Bacteria > Actinomycetota > Acidimicrobiia > Acidimicrobiales > VFJN01 > DASQUK01. Next base: position 42,442 of record DASSDL010000219.1, on the reverse strand, counting down.
TACGACCCCGAGCGGGGTGGCCTGCGCCCGTGGCTGCTCTCGCTGGCCCATCGGCGGGGCGTCGACCTGGTGCGCTCCGAGTCGGCCCGGCGCCGCCGACAGGACCACGAGGCGGCGCTGTCGCCCATGGCGGTCGACGAGGTCGAGTCGGTGGTGCACACCGCAGCGCTGGCCGACGAAGTGCGGCGGGCGGTGCATCGCCTACCCGCCCCCGAACGGGAGCCGATCCTGCTCGCGTACTTCGGTGATCGCTCCTACCGGGACACGGCCCAGATGTTGGGCCTGCCCGAAGGGACCGTGAAGAGCCGTATCCGTTCCGGCCTGGCGAGCCTGCGCCGGGCCCTCGACGTCGAGGGGGTGCGGCCGTGAGCAACACGGAGCAGCAGCACCCGTTCGACGAGATCGCGGTGTACGCGCTCGACGGCTTGGAGCCCGACGAGCAGGCCGCCGTCGAGGCCCACCTGGCGGGATGCCTCGTGTGTCAGGCGGAGCTGGACGGCCACCTCGCCACCCTCGCCCGGCTCACCCCCGACGAGCCGGCCTCACCGGCCCTGTGGGCCCGCATCAGCGAGTCGATAGCCGCCGAGGCCGGTGGGGCGCTCGAACCACCGCGGCTCGAGGCCGTCCCGTACCCCGGCGCTCCCCCGGCGGCCGAGCCGCGCCGGCGGCCCGCAGGCCGCCGCACTCCGGGTGCGCCCGGAGCAGGCCCCCGCCACCTCGCTCGACGGCGCCGACCTTGGGAGAGGGTCGCCGGGTTGGCGGCCGCGGCCGCGGTCGTGCTGGTGGCGGCGCTCGGGATCGGCTACCTGCTCGGCGACCGGGGCGAGGAGCAGCCCGACATCGCCGACGTGGCCCAGGATGCGATCGACGCCGGTGATCCGGTGGCCACGCTGGCCACCCCCGATGGCGCGGCCGTCGCCCGGGTGGTGGTCACGAACACGGGCACCGGTTACTTCCTCGCTGACGATCTGCCGACCTTGGAAGAGGGGCGCACGTACCAGCTGTGGCAGCTCGACGGCGACCAGCCCATCTCGCTGGGCACCGTGGGCGACGGCACGACCCCGATCACCTCGGTGGCCGTCCCGTCCGGCACCACCACGATGGCCGTCTCGGCCGAGGTCGCAGGTGGGGCGGTCTCGCCCACGCCCGACCAGATCATCGCCTCGGGCGAGGCCACCTGACGATCATCCATGCGCGCCCCCGGCTTCGAACCGTGGGCATGCGACTGGATGTCGACCGATACCGCGACCGAGCTGCACCCGTCGACCTCGCCGGCATCGACTTCGACGCCTTCCGTGATCGACCGCTGCCCGCCGGCGCGATCCGCTGTCTGCGCTACATGCACGACATCGAGCACCACACGGTCTGCTACCTACGCGACCTGCTCGTCACCCCGGCGCATCGCGATCCCGACATCACCACCTTCCTCACCGTGTGGAGCTACGAGGAGATGTGGCACGGGCTGGCGCTCGGACGGGTGCTCGCCGCCCACGGCGAGGCCCACGGTGCCGGGCGTATCACCGAGCTGCGCCGGCGTCTCGGTGTCCGCGACCGCCTGTCACCGATGCTGCACGCCTTGGGGTCGACGCTGGCCGGCGACACCTTTCCGGCCGTGCACATGGCCTGGGGCGCGGTCAACGAGTGGACGACCCAGGCCGGCTACGCCCGCCTGATCGACCGGGCCCGGCACCCCGTGCTCACCGACCTGTTGTCGCGCATCATGCGCCAGGAGGGTCGGCACATCGCCTTCTACGCCGCGGAGGCCGAACGCCGCCTGTCGAACAGTCGCCGCGCCCAGCGGCTGTGCCGGGCCGCACTGCGCCGGCTGTGGCGACCGGTCGGCGCCGGCGTGATGCCGCGCAGCGAGGTTGCGTTCATGGTGCGCGAGCTGTTCGGCGACCACGGCGGGCGGGCCATCGCCCAGCGGATCGACCGCCGCGTCGACGGCCTCCCCGGCCTCGACGGGCTACGCCTGGTCGAGCGGGCGGTCGACCACTACACCGCGTGCAACACGGCCGCTCCCCGGCCGGCGCCGGCTGTACGCCCAGCGTTTCCCGCTCTTGCTGCTTCGCAGCGGGCCGCTCGGGCTTCGGCGCCGTGCTTTCCGCTCTTGGCGCTTCGCGCCGGGCCGCTCGGGCCCGGGGCTGCGCCTACCGGCGCTGCCTCTAGGCCGACACAGCCCGCAGCGTGAGGACGGCCATGTCGTCGGTCGGGTCGTCGTCGACGAATGCCACCGCCTCGGACTCGATGAAGCTGGCGAGCTCGGGGGCCGACAGCCCCTTGCCCTGGTAGAGCGCCTTCACCACGCCCTCCTCACCGAAGGCTCTCGAACGACCACGGCGGCGATCGATGAGCCCGTCGGTGTAACAGACCAGCGCCTCGCCGGGATCCAGGTGGACCACGGTGTCGGTGAGGCTGACCTCGTCGGTCACGCCCAGCAGCGTGCCGGGCACGCCCACGGGCTCGACCCGGCCGACGGCACGACCGACGAGGGGCAGCGGGTGACCGCCTGAGCACAGGATGAGGTCGACGCCCCTGGATGTCGGCTGGGCGGTCCCTACCAGCACCGTGCAGAACCGCGGGCTGATGGGCACGTGGTCGCCGTCGGTGCCCGCCCATTCGGCGGTATGGCGCAGCAGCATCTGGTTGAGGCGGGCCAGGATCGCCGAGGGCATGACACCGGCCATGGCCGACGAGCGGATGGTGTGCCGCACGAGTCCGGTCGTCGCCGCCGCTTCGACACCGTGCCCGCACACGTCGCCCACTGCGAAGATCCACCAGTTGGCGTCGGCCTGGAAGGCGTCGTAGAAGTCGCCGCCGACGTCGAGTCCCCGTCCTGCCGCCCGGTAGCGCGCGCCCAGCTCGATCCCCGGGATCTCGGGGAGGCTGCCCGGCAGCAGGCTGTCCTGGAGGGCACGCGCTACCACCGACTGCTCGTCGAACAGGCGGGCGTTGTCGACGATCACCGCGGCGCGCGCTGCGACCGACTCGGCGAGCTCCAGGTCGTCGCCGGCGAACACGCGCCCGGCCCGGTTGCCGAACCCGATCGCACCGAGCAGCCGGCCGCGGGCTCTCAGGGGGAAGATCGCCAGGCCTTCGACGCCCACCTCATCCAGGGCCCGGTGGCCGTCGCCGTCCGCGAACAGCGGCCGCAGCACCTGCGCCGCCTGCGACCCGCGGATCAGGGGCCGGCCGGCCCGGAGGGCCTCGCCCACCTGCCCGACCCGTTCGAGATCCCGGGGGATGCGCTCGGCCAGGTGCTGCAGGGCGGCCACCTGTGCGGGATCGACGTGGGCGGCACCGACGATGGGTCGTGGGTTGGTGGTCGACTCGACCAGCCGGACCACGCACCAGTCGGCGATGCGCGGAACTGCCATGCCCGCCAGCTCGGTGAGGGTGGCGTCCAACCTCAGGGTGCTCGACAGGGCGCCGCTCAGTCGATCGAGGAACCGCAGCCGCTCCTGGTCGCGTTCGGCCGCCACCGCCAAGCGCGCCCGATCGAGCGCCAGCGCGCACTGCGCGGCGACGCCCTGAAGCAACTGGGGGTCATTGCTCCGCAGGTGACGTTCGTCCTCGAACCCCACCCCCAGCGCGCCGAACGGGCGTCCTGCGGCGTCGTTCAACGGGACGACTCTGAAGGCGTCGGCGTAGAACATCTCAGGCGCATCGAGCTGCGGGTAGCGGCGGCGACGTTCGGCGGGGGTCGCGATCGTGACCGGCCGGCCGGTCCGCACCACCTCGGCGGCGGGCAGGGGCGAACCCCGGGCGATGCGGCCGAAGCGTGCGTACAGGATGTCCTCGGCGACACCCGAAGCGCCCGCGACCACCAGCTCGTCGTCGTCGGACAGCACGTACACCACTCCCGTGGTCCCCCCGAGCAGCGGGACGCCCTCGTCGAGCATCGCCCGCACGATCTCGTCGGGATGGCGGAGCCGGTTGAATCCCTCGACCAGCCGCGCCGTCCGCGCCGCGGCGCCGACGGACCGGGTGGCGTCCACCAGCACCCCCGCCGCGCCCGCGACGCCTTGTGCCCCGCCGACCGCCTGGACCCGCAGCACCGCCCACCGCTCGCCGGTCCTCAGTCGCAACGGCTCCTCGCGCGCCCCTCCCCCGGCCTCGCCGGCAAGGACCGTGCGCACCGCCTCGGCGGCGGTGGACCGATCGTCGGGGTGGAGCAATTCCAGCCACCCATCGGCAAGGAGCGCGGTCTCGTCGGCCTTCGCGCGCGACGCGCCGTCGAGTCGTGCCTGCCGGCACTTGCCGCCACCATCCCACGTGAGCAATACCGCCAGAGCCCCGGAAGGCAGCCTTGCGCTGTCGCCGTCGGCAACCGCCGGTGCGGGCTGGTCGACCGCAGGCACGTCGGGCGAGTCGGTGGGCGGTCCGGCGCCGGCGCCCGGTGGACCGCCGGGGTCGGTGACCGCGTCGGTCGCCAGACCGACGGCATCACGGGGTGGCAGCTGGGGGTTGGGCCGGACGGTCATGCGGTCCTCCAAGTCTCCCACCAATGGCAGGCCGCCGCATCAGGCGCTGCGTCACCTGCTGCACTGAGAGCGCCAGCGAGACCGCCATGTGTGCGACAGACTTGGCGCCATGGCCCCGACGCGCTTCTCGCCCGGGGGATCGGACGGCACGGCACTGACGTCTGATGCCCTCCAGTACGGCCCCGGTCTGCCCCCGGAGAGCGAGCTCAAGCTGCTCGGACACGTCGACGGACGGCGGATCCTCGCCCTTGGGTGCGGCGCCGGCGCCGGTGCCGTGGCCCTGGCCAAGGCGGGTGCCCGGGTGATCGCCGTCGACGAGGATGTCGCCAGCGTGGGCGCCGCCAGGGACAACGCCGACCACGAGGGGGTGAAGATCGAGACCCACCACGGGCCGCTGCCCGAGCTGGCCTTCGTGCGCGCCGACACGATCGACGCGGCCGTGTCGGTCTACGGCCTCGCGACCGCCGACGACCTCGACCGGGTGTTCCGGCAGGTGCATCGGGTGCTCAAGCCCGAGCGGCCGTTCGTGTTCTCGCTGCCCCATCCGGCATTCACCCTCCTCGACCCGGACGGCGGCGAGCCGGTGCTGCGCCGAACGTGGTGGGATTCCAGCCCGGTGACGTGGTCGGTGGCTGCCGGCGGGAGGGACGCCGACCGGCCCCACACGCTCAGCGGGCTGTTCGCGAGCCTCGGACGAGCCAACTTCCGGGTGGACGCACTGGCCGAGCCCGAGCCCGATAGGGCCGCCGCCGGCGACAGCTGGTCGGACGCCATGCGCTGGGTCCCGCCGACGCTGATCATCCGCGCCCGCAAGGTGGCCTAGAGGTCCAGCGGATTGGGCGTTCCGCAGGCACCCCGCGTGGGAATTTGTTGCCGGGTCGCAGCTCGACAGCTGGGCCTCCCAGCGGCGCTGACCACCGAGAGCCAGGTGACGTGCCTAACTGCGCACGTTCTTAGCCCGCCCTAGGTCTCGGCCCGGCGCTGGCGCTCGTTCCACCAAGCCAGCAATCGGCGTTCCGCCTCGGCTTGCCCCAGCGGGCCTTCGTCGAGCCGGGCTTCGAGCAGCATCGACAGCGCCTCGCCGACGATCGGGCCCGGCTTGATGCCGAGCAGCTCCATGACCCTGTTGCCGTCGATGTCGGGCCGGATCCGCTCGAGCTCCTCGCGCTCCCGGAGTTCGGCGATGCGGGCCTCGAGGTCGTCCATGCGTGTGGCGAGCATGCGAGCGCGGCGTTCGTTGCGCGTGGTGCAGTCGCAGCGGGTCAACTCGTTGAGCTCGTCGACCAGTGGCCCGGCGTCCCGCGCGTAGCGCCGCACGGCGGCGTCGGTCCACACGTCGCCGCGATAGCCGTGGAACCGTAGATGCAGGAACACCAGCCGCGACACGTCCTCGATCATCTCGTTGGAGAACCGCAGCGCCCGCAAGCGGTCGCGCGCCATCCGAGCCCCGACCACCTCGTGGTGATGGAAGCTGACGCCGCGGGGCCCGATCGACCGGGTCTTGGGCTTGCCGATGTCGTGCAGGAGCGCCGCGAGGCGCACGACGAGCCGGGGCGACGTGTTGGCCACGACCGCGATCGTGTGCGTCAGCACGTCCTTGTGGCGGTGGATCGGATCCTGCTCCAGCCGGAGCGACCGGAGCTCGGGCAGGAACTCGTCGGCCAGCTCGGTGTCGACCAGGAACCACAGACCAGCGCTCGGATCGGCGACCACCAACAGCTTCGAGAGCTCGTCACGCACCCGCTCGGCCGACACGATCTCCAGCCGGTGACGCAGCTTGCGCACGGCAGAGACCAGCGCTGCATCGGGCGCCAGCCCGTACCCGGCGATGAACCTGCCCGCGCGCATCATCCGCAGCGGATCGTCGGAGAAGGACACCTCGGGGGCCAGCGGCGTACGCAGGACGCCCTCGGCCAGGTCGGCCACGCCGCCGAACGGATCGATCAGCTCGACGTCCGGCAGGCGCAACGCCATGGCGTTGACCGTGAAGTCGCGGCGAGACAGGTCGTGCTCGATGTCGTCGGCGTAGACGACGTGGGGCTTGCGCGAGTCCTCGCGGTAGGCCTCGGCCCGGTGGGTGGTGACCTCGAACGTCACGCCCCCCTTGCGGGCGCCGATCGTGCCGAACGCCCGACCCTGCGTCCACGTCGAGTCGGCCCAGCCGTCGAGAAGCGCCAACGTCTGCTCCGGTCGGGCGTCGGTCGTGAGATCGAGGTCGGCACCGTCGTCAACGCGACCGAGGACCACGTCGCGCACGATCCCACCCACGAGGTAGATGTGGTGGCCCGCGGCGGCGAAACGCTCGGCGAGGGGCCGAACGTCTTCGAGGATGGGCTGCAGCCGCTCCGGGATCACGTGGGCGAGGGTAGGCCGTGCTACTTGGCGTCGGCCCTGTGTTGCCGCACCCGCGTTTGGACGAGCGCCACCGCGTCCACCACGTCACGCCCGGGTCCGCCCGATGTCGGCGCCTCGGGCCGCAGCCGATCGCCGGCCAGCGCAACCAGTACCGCCGCGGTCGAGTCGCGCAGCGCCTCCAGGTCGTAGCCGCCCTCCAGGAACACCAGCCGGCGCCCCGGAGGCGCCAGCGCCAGCAGGTCGGTGGTGACATCGGCGTAGTCGCCCGACGTCAGCGCCAGGTTGGTGAGCGGGTCCGCCCGGTGCGCATCGAAGCCGGCGGACAGCAGCAACCAGGTTGGGCGGAACTCCTCGGCCAGCGGCACCACCACGTCGGCCACGGCGGCCCTGAAGACGTCGCCGGTGGCGCCCGGTGGCACCGGCACGTTGGCGGTGGTGCCCTGCCCCTCGCCCGCCCCGGTCTCCTGCGCGGACCCGGTCCCCGGATAGAGCGGGTGCTGATGGATCGAGACGTAGGCGACGCGGGGGTCGTCGTAGAACGTCGCCTGGGTGCCGTTGCCGTGGTGGGCGTCGTAGTCGACGAGGAGGACGCGCTCCCCCCGCAGGGCCAGGGCCGCCGCCGCCACGGCGACGTTGTTGAACAGACAGAAGCCCATGGCGCGGTTCGCGAGAGCATGGTGGCCCGGCGGGCGCACCGCACAGAACGCCGCTGTGAGCTCACCGGCGTCGAGCCGATCGACGACGCTGAGCCCAGCACCGGCAGCGAGCAGCGCCGCATCCCACGAGGCGGCCCCGGCGCCCGTGTCCGGGTCGAGCCGCCCGCCGCCGCTGCGACAGAACCGCTCGAGCGCCTCGACGTAGCCGTCGTCGTGGACGAGCCCGACCTCTGCCTTGGTGGCCGGCCGGGGCGCGACGGCCACCACCTCGCCTTCGAGGCCGGCACGGGCGACGCCGTCGTGCACGGCCCGCAAACGCTCGGGTCGCTCGGGGTGGCCGAAGCCGGCATCATGGGCCAGGTACTGCGGATGGGTGACGAAGGCGATCGGCATCCGCCGATGACGGTAACGGGTATCGCCGGGTTGCCTACCCTTTAGGGCGTATGAGTGTCTTGCGGGCACCCGCTACCGGTGTGGCGCGGCTCCGGGTCCGGACCTGGCACGCCGACGACCAGGTTGCCCACGTCACGCCCGCCGCCGACGGGTCCGGTCCCCTCACGACCGAGGAGGTCCGGCGCTGCATTGCCGCTCTCGGGCGCGACGGATACCGGGGCGCGGTCACCGCCGCTGTCGGGCGGGCCGACCAGCCGCCCTTCCTCGAGGCCGGCTTCGTGCCTGCCGAGCGCTTGCACCTGCTCCTCCACCCCCTGGACGAGCTCCCCAACCCGGTGCTGACGGCACCCGCCCACATACGTCGGGGCCGGAGGCGCGAGCTGGACGACCTGCTGGCGGTCGACCACGCCGCGTTCAGCGGGATCTGGCGCCTGGACCGAGCCGGGCTCGACGAAGCGCTGAACGCCACACCGACTGTCCACCTACGGGTTGCCCGCGACGCCGGCGCGACCATCGGCTACGCCATCTGCGGGCGCGCCGCGCACCGCGGCTACGTCCAGCGCCTGGCCGTGCATCCCCGAGCCCAGGGCCAAGGCCTGGGGGGCACCCTGCTTCTCGACGGCCTGCGCTGGCTGCGGCGTTGGGGCGCCCGCGACGCGCTGGTCAACACGCAGGAAGGTAACGACCGATCGCTACGCCTTTACCAGCGGGTGGGGTTCGTGCTGCAACCCGACGGGCTCACCGTCCTCCGGCTCGATCTCGGTGACATGCCGTGACCCGGCTTGCTCTGTCCATCGTTCGTCCTGTCGCCGCGCTCGTCCTCGTCGCCTGCGTCGTCGTTTCGTTCTCCGGGAGCGGGCCGGCGGCCGCTGTCCCCCGACAGGCTGCACCGGCCATCGAGCTCGTGGGTCAGACGACCTGGGTGCACGCCGGCGACGAGTTCGAGGTGAACGTGCGCCTCACCGGGGCGCCCGCGGGTGCCGCACTCCGTCTGGTCGTGCACGACCGACTCACGTCACGGTCCCGCTTCCGGGACACGCTCGATGGCGACCTGGGAGGCATCGAGCACACGCTGGATCCGGAGCCGCTGGCAGCGTCGGGTTCCGCGTCCGGGACGTTCACCACCGGGTTCGTCGTCGGCGGCGGCGGCCAAGGCCTCGAGGGTCGTGGCGTGTATCCCGTCGAGGTACAACTGGTCGATGCTCGCGGCACCCTCCTGGGCACCCCGTTGGTCACCTACCTCATGTATCTCTTCGAGCCCGACGTCACGTGGCCCGAACCGCTGGCGGTCGCCGTGATCGTCGACGTCAGCGGGCCGCCGGTCCTGCAGCCCGACGGGACGCCCCGCCCGGCGTCCACCACTATCCAGCGGGCGCAGGAGCGGGCGGACCTGCTGGCGGCCGCACCGGACGTTCCGCTCACGCTGGCACCCCAACCCGAGACGCTCGGGGGGCTGGTCGACGGCGGCGGTGACGGGGCGGCGGCGGTGGCGGCACTGGTCGAAGCCAACGGCGGCCGGCCGGTGCTGGCCCGGCCGTACACCGACGTCGACCTGGCGGCCCTGCAGGAGAGCGGGCTGCTGGCCGAGGCCGACGAGCAGGTCGACGCCGGTGCCGGCGCCATGCGCAACCTATTCCGACGTGAGCCCGTTCCGGGCATCTGGCTGTCGGGTCCCACGCTCGGTGACGACGCCGCGAACCAGGCGACCGACCTCGGCATCGCGCGGGCGGTCGTTCCTCCCAGCGCCGTCGAGGAGGAGTCCCCTCCGGCGGCCGGCGCCGTGCCGGACGCGCCGGTCACGCTGGACGACGGTGGCCAGCGCGTCATGGTCAGCGACCCGGCGCTGGCCGCGCACCTGACGGGCGACGACGGCGCCCTCGATGCTCAGCGCTTCCTGGCCGAGCTGACGGCCATTTGGTTCGAGCAGCCCGCCATCCCCCGGGCCGTCGCCGTCCATGTCCCGGGTGACGCCGACATCGATCCCTCCACGGTGGCCCTGGCGCTCGAGGGGCTGTCGGACGGGCAGGACGTGCAGGCGGTGCCGCTCGACCACGCCTTCGACGTACCGCCCGATCCCAGCGGTCCCACGACCGTCTCGCTCGTGCCCCACGAGGTCACCGACGACCTCGGCGGCATAGCCACACCGCTCCGGCGGGCCCGCCGCGGCGTGAGCGGGGTGGCGGGGACGGTCGATTCGGCTGACGGCGGCTCGCTGACCCGCTCGCTGCTCCTGGCTACCGGGACCGGCACGCCCGAGGGCCAGCGACCGGCCTACGTCGAGCGTGTCAACGCGGAGCTGGGCTCGCTGAGCGGCGCCGTGGTCCTGCCCGACCAGTTCCGCATCACCCTCACCTCCCGGACCAGCACGATCCCGGTCAACATCACCAACAACTCGGACCGACCGCTCAAGGTGCGGATCGAGTTCGACAGCGGCCAGTTGGAGTTCCTCGATGGCGACGTCATCGTGCAGGAGCTCCCGCCCGGGGGCACTCGGCTCGACGTCCGCGTGCGGGCGCTGACCTCGGGTGGTTTCCCCATGGGCATCACCGTGATGAGCCCGGACAGCACCATCGAGTTGGACCGGACCACCTTCGACATCCGGTCCACCGCGGTCACCGGCGTGGGCTTCGTCCTGTCCGTCGGGGCCGGACTCTTCCTGGCGGTGTGGTGGGCCCGCCACTGGCGCAGCTCTCGGCGATCTCGCCGCCTGGAGCCCGCGGGCTCGGCGCCGGCATCACCAGCCGCCTCGGCCGACGGCTCGACCGAGCCCAGCACCACGGTCGACGGCACCCAAGGGCCAGACGGACCCGGGGCGTACCGGCCCGCACATCTGGCCGGCGGCCGATCCCGTCGCAGCTGATGTGCCACTAGGGCGGACGTTGCTTCCGCGTATTAGGGTCGCCGGCCATGAGCGAGCGTCCGCAATGCAGCGAGCCCTGGGCCCGAGCGGCCCGTCGCCGCAGGCGACGAGAGCGGATATCAACACGCCGGAGCCCGAGCGGCCGGCTGCGCAGCAGCAAGAGCGGGAAATAGTGCCCGTTCGTATCGTCACCGACTCGGCCGCCGATCTCGAGGCGGCCGAGGCGAAGGGGCTCGGGGTCGAGGTCGTGCCGCTGTCGATCCGTTTCGGATCCGTCGAGTACACCGACGGCGTCGACCTCTCCGTCGAGCAGTTCTACGACAAGTTGGCGTCGTCGCACGAGCTGCCCGAGACCGCCGCCCCGTCGCCGGGGGCTTTCGAGGCCGCGTTCCGGCGCCAGGCCGAGGCCGGCGCCGACGCCATCGTGTGCATAAACCTGTCCTCCGGCCTGTCGGCGACCATGCAGGCCGCGCAGAACGGCGCCAAAGCGCTGGGGGGCGAGATCGACGTGCGGGTCGTCGACTCCCGGTCGATCACCTCCGGCCTCGCCGCCCAGGTGCGCCGGGCTGCGCAGGCGGCGGCCGACGGGGCGGATGCCGATGCGGTCGAATCGTTGGTCCGCGACCTCATCACACGCACCCACGTCATCGGTGCGCTCGACACCCTCGACAACCTCCGCAAGGGTGGCCGCATCGGCGGCGCCCAGGCCCTGCTGGGGTCCCTCCTGGCCATCAAGCCGCTGCTCGACATCTCCACCGGCGAGGTGGCCGAGGCCGGGAGGGCCCGCACGCGCCGCAAGGCGTTGCAGGTGTTGCGCGACAAGGTCTTCGAGCGGCCAGCCGTCGAGGAGCTGACCCTCGCGCATGGCATGGCCCCCGACGTCGACGAGATGCGCGAGTTGCTCAGCGCCCGCTATCCCGCCGACCAGATCCGGGTCACCATGATCGGAGCCACCATCGGCACGCACGCGGGGCCCCGGGTCATGGGCATCACCTGGCTGGATCCCGCCTGATGGGGGCCTTGGTGTGGGCGTCCCTGGGCTTGTCTCCGGCGTCTGGCTGACCCGCCGATCCGACCCCATCCCGGTGGGGGCGGCGGCCTTCGGTCGACGCAATTACGGGGGATCTCGTTGACTACGGTGGGCGCACCGTGGCACTGACCCCTCCCCCGACCGGCCCGTCGCCCGCCGCCGGCCTGGTAGCCGGCGCGCTCCTGGGTGGTCGCTACCGGCTGGGCGAGCAGCTCGCGTCGGGGGGCATGGCACAGGTGTGGCTGGGCACCGACGAGGTGTTGCGCCGCGCCATCGCCGTGAAGATCCTGCACCAGCACCTGGCCGACGACGAAACGTTCGTGGCCCGATTCCGCCACGAGGCGATCGCCGTCGCCCGCCTGTCGCATCCTGCCATCGTCAGCGTCTACGACACATGCAGCGACAACGGTGTCGAGGCGATCGTCATGGAGCTCGTGCGGGGGCGGACCCTGCGTCAACGGCTCGACGAGGGACCGGTCGATCCCTGGCTGGCTGCCAACATCGCCGCCCAGGTGTGCGGCGCGCTGGCTGTCGCCCACGCGGCCGGCCTCGTGCACCGGGACATCAAGCCCGCCAACATCCTGCTGTCCGAGGACGGTCGAGTGAAGGTCGGCGACTTCGGCATCGCCAAGGCGGCCGAGTCGGCCGACCTCACCCAGGAGGGCTCCTTCCTCGGGACAGCCAAGTACCTGGCGCCGGAACAGGTCGAGGCCGGGCCGGTCGATGGCCGGACCGACCTCTATGGGCTCGGAGTGGTCCTCTACGAGATGCTTTGCGGACGGGTCCCGTTCGAGGGTGACTCCTCGTCGTCCACCGCCCTCGCGCGGCTCCACCGCGACCCGCAGCGGCCCCGCCTCGTGAAGCCCGGCATCCCCCGCGAGCTCGAGGCGATCACCATGCGCCTGGTGGCGCGTTCGCCCGACAACCGCTACCCGACCGCCAGCGAGGCGCGGGCCGCGCTCCTCGGAGCGGGCGCCGATGATGGCCCCACGACCGGCGACGCCACCGTCGTCGAGCCAGGACCGGCTGGGGTCGGAACGCGGTCGGTCGCGACCGCGGGTGCTGACGGCCACCTGCCCCCACCGCCCGCGGCCCCGCCAACGCCCCTCGGGACGCCCGCAGTGCAGGGTCCGGGGGCGCCAGTGCGTTTCGCGGAGACCGAGCGTCGCTGGTTGGTTCCCACGCTGCTGGTCGTGCTGGTGGCGGTGGCGCTGGGCGTCGCGGGCCTGCTCATCCAAGGGTCGGGCACCAATCTCTTCGGCGACCCGGACGACGAGTCCGACTCCACCGAGGCGCCCCCCGCCGCCGGCGCGTCGGTCCCCATCGCCCAAACGGTCGACTTCGATCCCGCCGGTGGTGACGGCGAGCATGCCTCCGAGGCCGCCGCCGGCGACGCGTTCGATGGCGACCAGAACACCTCGTGGAGCACCGAGGACTACAACACGCCGGACTGGGGACGTCTTGGCAAACCCGGTGTCGGCCTGATCCTCGAGCTGGACCAGTCCACCGAGCTCCGCGCGCTCGAGTTCGACACGCCATCCGTGGGATGGCAGGCGGAGGTGTACGTCGCCGAGAGCGATCCGGGCAACCTCGAGGGCTGGGGTCAGCCGGTGGCTACCTTCGAAGGGAGCGACAGCGGCACCAACAGCGTGACGTTCGACGAGACCGGTGGCGCCGTGCTGCTGTGGTTCACACGCGCTGGGGACGATGGTCAGGTCACCGTCACCGAGGTGCGCCTGCAGCGCTGATCTACTGTTCCCGCATCGCCCGAGACCCTTCCGACGCCGACGATCGCTCACTCGTGGCGGCCGCCCAGGCGGGCGACCGCGATGCCCTCGAGGCCCTGCTGCGCCGCCACCATGACCGGCTGTGGGCGCTCTGTCGGCGGCTCACCGGGAACCACGCCGACGCCGAGGACGCTCTGCAGGACGCCTTGATCGCCATCGCCCGGGGCATCCGTCGGTACGACGGGCGCGCGGCGTTCACGACGTGGTCGTACCGCGTGGCCACCAACGCCTGCCTCGACGAGCTGCGACGCCGGCGACGGCGCCCGGTCCCCGAGGTTCCCGAGACCCTGGGCGTGGGGACCTCGTCGGAGGGCCCCGGGAGAGCCGTGTCCGCTCCCCCGGCGCCGGCTGCGGTCGAGGCCGTTGCCGATCGCCTGGATGTCGATGCCGCCCTCGCCCTGCTGCCGCAGGATTTCCGCGCCGCGGTCGTGCTTCGCGACCTGTGTGACCTCGACTACGCCGAGATCGCCCGCGTGCTCGGCATCCCGCCCGGCACCGTCAGGTCGCGCATCGCTCGGGGCCGCAGCCAACTCGCCGACTTGCTCGGGAACCCGACCGACGCGCCGCACCGTCCAAGCACGAGACCATGACGGCTCCCCGCGACCCCGACGACCTGGCATCCGCACTGCTCGACGGCCGCCTCACCGACGACGAGGCGGCGGCGGCCCGGCGTGATCCCGCGGTGGCGGCTCGGCTGGCAGAGCTGGCGGCGGTACGCGACGCGGTGGGCCGACCGCCTGCGGGCCCCGATCCTGCGGTCCGCGAGCGGGGCTTGGCTGCGGCGCTCGCCGCCTACGACGCCGGGGACGCCGCCGGCGAGGGCAACGAGGGCGACGAGCCCGTCGGGGCGGCGGTCAGCCCGCTGGGCCGGGCCCGTGCGGTGGCGCGGCCCGCAACCCCGCGCGCCGACACGCCGTGGCGACTACGGGGCAGGGCGTCCCGCCGCTGGCTCACGGCCGCCGCGGTTCTGCTCGTCGTCGTTGGCTTGGGCGTCCTCGCCCGCAACTGGGACTCCGGTAACGATGACACCGACACCGCCGCCCTAGAGGTGGCGACCGACGAGGGCTCGAACGACGCTGGTGGGGCGGGCAGCGCCGCGGAGGGCGCCGACAGCGGCACCACCGAGGAGAGCGCGGCTCCGAGCGGCGGGCCGGCCGGGATCGTCGACCTCGGTGACGTCGACTCAGCGGACGCTTTGGCCGACCGCGCTCGATCGATCCTGGCCGCGCGCTTCGACAGCGGCTTGGCGGAAGGATCCGGCGGCGAGGCTGAGGCAGACCAAGGGGCCGATGGGCAGGGCTTCCTGCCACCGGCATGCAGCGACGATGCCGAGGCCGAGGTCCTGTCGGCGGGTCCCCAGAGGGTCGTGCTCCAGGGTCGCGCCGTCTTCGATGGCGAACCGGTCGACGTCTGGGTGCTCGCCGCGGACGGCGAGGAACGTGTCGTCGCCCTCGACGCCTCCTGCGCCGTGGTCGTCGACCAGCCGCTCCAGGACTGAACCACCGACAGACCAGGCGGCGGGGTGGTCCGGCAACCGACTCGCCACCCTGAGCGATCCGATGAGGCCCCGCAACTAGGCTTCCCGCATGACTCAGGTCGGCTCATCCGTCCGGCACAACCGAGACGCCGCCGCGCCGCCCCACCCGTCGGACGACTGGGCGGCGCAGGCGGCAGACACGATCGAGCGGGCGGTCGGGAATGTCCGCGACCGGACCACGGGGCCGGCGCTCACCGTGGCCCGGGCCGCGGTGTACGGGACCTTCGCCGTGATAGTCGGACTGGCGGCCCTGGTGCTGGGAACGATCGCCGCCGTCCGCCTCATCGACAACTACCTGCCGGATGCGGTCTTCGGTGACGAGCACACCTGGGCGACGTTCCTCATCATCGGCCTGGTGTACGTGGTGGCCGGCACGGTCCTGTGGGTTCGGCGCCGCGGCCCGGGCCTGGAAGATCGACCCGCCTGACGGCGTTAACCGAGCCGAGGCTCATTCCGAGCCGCTATCGCGCTTCCATGAGGACACATGAGCACCCGCAAGGTCATCATCATCGGATCCGGGCCCGCCGGGCTGACGGCCGCCGTCTACGCCGCTCGCGCCAACCTCGAGCCGTTGGTCTTGGAGGGGGAACCCTCGTCCACCAGCGATCAGCCCGGTGGACAGCTCATGCTCACGACCGAGGTCGAGAACTACCCAGGCTTCCCCGAGGGGATCATGGGGCCCGAACTCATGATCCGCTTCCGGGAGCAGGCGGCGCGCTTCGGCGCGGACATCCGCACGGAGAAGGCCTCCAGGGTCGACCTGTCGGCCCGCCCGTTCGGGGTCTGGGTGGGCGATCCCGATGCTGCCGAGCCCACCTACCAGGCCGAGGCACTGATCATCTCCACCGGCGCCCAGTCGCTCATGCTGGGACTCGACGGCGAGGCCGAGCTGGTCGGCCACGGCGTCTCGACATGCGCCACGTGTGACGGCTTCTTCTTCCGCGAGCACGACATCGCGGTGGTTGGCGGTGGGGACTCCGCCTTGGAGGAGGCGATCTTCCTGACCAAGTTCGCCCGGTCCGTGACGGTGGTCCACCGCCGGGACGAGTTGCGGGCGTCGAAGATCATGCAGGAACGTGCGTTCGCCAACAAGAAGATCCGCTTCCTGTGGAACCACGTCGTCGACGGCATCGAGGGCGACGGCAAGCTGTCGGGAATAGCCGTGCGCAACGTGCTCACCGACGAGGTGACATCACTGCCCGTGTCCGGGCTGTTCGTGGCCATCGGGCACAAGCCCAACACCGATCTGTTCAAGGGGCAGCTCGAGATGGAGGAGTCCGGGTATCTGGTGACGGGGTTGGGCCAGGGTGCCACGTCAACCAACGTCGAGGGCGTGTTCGCCTCCGGCGATGTCCAGGACCACGTCTACCGCCAGGCCATCACCGCGGCCGGCACGGGATGCGAGGCCGCCATCGACGCGGAACGGTGGCTCGAGGCCCAGGGCGCGTAGTGGCCCAACGGATAGGCCGTTCCGCAGGCACTCCGCGTGGGGATTTGTTGCCGGGTCGCAGCTCAACCGCTGGGCCTCCCAGCAGCTGACCACCGAGAGCCAGGATGAAGGGCCCATCCGGCACGTTCTTAGTGGGCCTGCCCGGGGGAAGGGAACAACCCTGGCAGGGGCGCTGTTCACGTCGATGGTTCTTTGATCCGCCAAGTCACACCGAAGGAAGGTCACCCCGACATGGTTGAAGGCATAGCCACCCTCACCGACGCCACGTTCGACGAGACGATCGGCGCCGCGTCCGAAGTGGTGGTGGTCGACTTCTGGGCCGAGTGGTGCGGACCTTGCAAGATGATCGCCCCGATTCTCGACGAGATCGCCGGCGAGCATGCGGGCAAGCTGAGCATCGCCAAGCTGAACGTCGACGAGAATCCAGACGTCGCCCGCCGATACGACGTCATGAGCATCCCCACGCTCATCGTCTTCAAGGACGGCGCGCCGCAAAAGCGCCTGGTGGGGGCCAAGGGTAAGGGTCAGCTGTTGGCTGAGCTGGGCGAGTTTCTGCCCTGAACCTACACAAGAGACGTAATCCACAACCTGTGTGCAAGGCTGTGGATTGACTCGACCCTGACTTGAGGACCTCCAATCCTCAGGTTGGGGTTGAGTGTTTTTCAGGTGTTTTGCGTGTCAATGGGGCCCGGCCATGACCCGATAGATGCGCTCGAGGTCCTCGAGGTCGGCGAACTCGATCACAACTCGGCCACGCTTGGGCCCGACGTTGATCGAGACGCGGGTATCGAGCTGTTCGGCGAGCAACTCTTCAAGCTCGAGCAACCCCGGGGCCCGGAGCTTCGACCGACCGCTCGACGAGCCCGTCGAGCCGCTCGGCGACCCGGCCAGGCCGTTGCGTTGGCGAACGGCCTCCTCGGTATCCCGCACCGAGAGACCGTCGGACGCGACGCGCCGGGCCAGCGACTCCTGGAATGCCCGGTCCGGTGTCCCCAGCAGCGCCTTGGCATGACCCGCCGACACGCGGCCCTCGGCCACCAGCCGTTGCACCTGAGGCGGGAGCTGGAAGAGGCGCAGGAGGTTGGCCACGGCCGAACGGCTCTTCCCTACCTTGTGGGCCACCTCCTCCTGCGTCAGATCGAAGTCCTCGACCAACTGCTGGTACGCGGCCGCCTCCTCCAGCGGGTTCAGATCGTCTCGGTGCAGGTTCTCGACCAGGGCGTGCTCGAGCGTGAGCTCGTCGTTGACCTGGCGCACGATGACAGGGATGAACTGAAGCCCGGCCCGCTTGGCTGCACGCCAGCGACGTTCACCGGCGATGATGGCGTAGCGGTCGTCGCTCATCTGGCGGACCAGGATCGGCTGGAGGACTCCCAGCTCGCGGATCGAGGCGGTGAGCCCGGCCAGCGATTCCTCGGCGAAGCTGTTGCGCGGTTGGTAGGGGTTTGGATCGATCTGGTTGATCGGGATCTCTTCGATCCCCGGACGGGCTGCGAGGCCGGCAGCCGAGGACGGTGCTACGTCCGATGGAATCAGCGCGCCAAGGCCCTTACCCAGTCCGCCGCGCCGCTCCACCGCTGACCTCCGTCGCCAAGTTCCGGTATGCGATCGAACCCCGAGACGTGGGATCGAACGTGATGATCGGCTGGCCGAACGAGGGAGCCTCGCTCAGGCGGACCGTTCGAGGGACGATGCTGTGGCAGACCTTCTCACCGAAGTGTTCGCGCACCTCGCGCACGACCTGGTCGGCCAGCTTGGTCCGGGCGTCGTACATGACGAGGACCATGGCGCTCAGCTCCAGGCCAGGATTGAGATTTCGCTGGACGAGCTGCACGTTGCGGAGCAACTGCCCCAGACCCTCGAGCGCGTAGTACTCGCATTGGATGGGCACGATCACCTCACTGGCCGCCGCCAGGCCGTTGACCGTGAGCAACCCGAGGGAGGGTGGGCAGTCGATCAGCATGTAGTCGTAGTCGTTCCGCACCGCATCCAGCGCGCGGCGCAGGCGCATCTCACGGCTGAACGCGGGCACCAGCTCGATCTCGGCGCCGGCGAGATCGAGCGCTGCCGGGGCCACGAACAGGTTGCGGACGGCCGTCCCCTCGACACAGTCTTCGAGTGGAAGGTCATTCAAGATGACGTCGTACATCGAAGACTGCAGGTCGCGGATGTTGATGCCCAACCCGGTGCTGGCGTTGCCCTGCGGATCGAGATCGACCACGAGGACGCGGTAGCCGAGCTCGGCCAGACAGGCACCCAGGTTGACCGCGGTCGTGGTCTTACCGACGCCACCCTTCTGGTTTGCGATCGCAATCGTGCGCGGGAGTGGCCGTTCAAATGGCGTCGAGGGCCTGGCCGGGACCTCCGCGACCTGTGGCACGTCCCGCGCTGCGAGACGACCGGATTCGTCGAATCGGCTCTCAAGCACGGCCGATGTCGGGGTGCCGCCGAGGCCGCTGTCTTGGGTACTCATCGCCGATGCTCCCAGCCGTCGATGCCGGGGCGAACTCGGCCCGGCAAGCTGAACGCGGTTGTGGTCCAAAGGGGACTACGTGACCGCCGCCCGATCGGCGCCATCTCGAGGCGGACCATCGGCCACCGGCACATACTTTCGGGCCGCTGGGTCCCGGTCAAGCCTGGTGTTTCGGCCTGCGACGGGCTCGCTGGGTAGCGAATCGGCTGTGTGTTCCGCACAGAACGCGACACAGCCGGACAGCTCCGCCTTTTGGAGGAGAAGGCCCGCCGGGGGCGGCGATCACCGTAGGTGTGTCCCGCCCGGCAGCGTCCAACGATTGCGCGTCTTGGAACGTGCGCGGATCGGCACGTCGTCCTGGCTCTCGGTGGCCAGCGCTGCTGGGAGGCCCAGCCGTTGAGCTGCGACCCGGCAACAAATGCCCACGCGGGGGTGCGCTTCGAGCGCCCTATCCGCTGGGCCGCTTAGGACTTGCGCGCATAGGTCACGTCCGGCGTGGCTTGCGATCCTGCGTCGCCGGGGAGCCTCGCTGTGAGGACGTCTCCGGCCGCCAAATTCCCACGCCTGGGCTGAGCGAGCTGGCCTATCCGCTCGGCTCCTTAGCCGTGCCGGACTCGACGAAAGGCAGCGCCAACGACCCGGGCTTGGCGGCATCGGTCCGCGGCAACGTTCCACGTGGAACAGCCCGCGCCCACTCGAGTCGGCGACGCGCTCGTCAGATGGCCACCTTCATGTTCCACGTGGAACACCCGGAACCGCCTCACAACGGCCCGGCACCCGGCCCGGCCCCGGCATGTTCCACGTGGAACAGCCACTGGGCTCAGAACAGGCGTCGCTTTGCCGGGATCCCGGGCTTGCGCGAGTACCGCTGGGGACAGAGTTCGACTTGGTCGAGCGCCTGGTATCGATACCCGTCGGTCCACGATCGACCCACCGCCAGACCCAGCCGAGCCAACCCGGCCGGCGCCCATCGGGCGGAGACGTCCGAAGGAGCGACAGCATCCTCATCCTCCGGCGGCTCGCTGACGGCCAGGGTTCCGCCCAGCCGAAGGAAGGGGGCCCCGCACTCAGCCGTGACGGCCGGGGGCCCGAAGCCTCGGGCCACCACCAGGTCAAACCCCCCGCGCAGATCGTCACGGTGGCCAGCCTCCTCCGCCCGCGCCCATACCACGGCCACTCGCTCGCCCAGGTTGAGGTCCTGCGCCGCCCCACGCAGGAAGGCACAGCGCCGCTCCCGGGCGTCCAGCAACACCGCACGGCTCTCCGGCCAGCGCCGGGCCAGCACCAGCCCGGGCACACCGCCGCCGGTTCCCAGGTCGAGGAACTCCGTCGGCGCCTTTTCGATACCAGCTGCGAAACCGTCGGCGTGGTCGACGTGCACGCGCACGGAACCGGGCCCCAGGTATCCGAGGCTCCGGCTCCGTTCCAGGACCTCGAGCAAGCGGGTGTCGTCCAACCCCGAACCTCAGGCGGGGCGGATCACCACCCGGCGAGCCGCGTCCTCGCCCTCGGATGCGGTGCTCACCCCTTCCATCTCGTTGACCGCATCGTGGACGACCTTGCGGTCGGCCGAACCCATCGGATCCAGCGCCTTGGCAACGCCGCTGGTCTTCACCGACTCGGCCACCTCTCGGGCGAACCGCTCGAGCGCCACCTTCCGGCGGGCGCGGTAGCCGGCGACGTCGAGGCGCACCCGTGCATGCGTCTGGCCGACGAAACGGCGCTGCACCATGCTGCGGACCAGCTCCTGCACCGCCTGCAGGGTCACGCCCTTCTGACCTACCAGCAAACCCAGTTCGGGCCCGTCCACCGAGGCCTCGATCGCCTCGTCTTCGCTCAGGGTCACCGTCACCGTGGCGTCGGACCGCCCGAAGGCTGCCAGCAGCTCAGTGAGGAAGCTCTCGACCGCTCGGCGTTGACCCTCGATGTCGAACTCCGCCGCTGTCGGCGCCTCTGTTGGCTGCGTACTCTCGCTCACCGCATTCGCTCCCTCTGCTGTCCGGCTACCTCGGCGGCGACGCGAGCGCGACGAGGCGGCGCGGGGTCCTTCCACCGATGCTGGCCCGTCGGCGTCGGCGATGCCCGCCGGCGCCACCACCATGGCGCCATCCGACGTGCCGTCACCATCACCCCTTGCCGCGACCGCGTCTCGACGCGGTCCGCGACCGCGGCCGTTGCCGTCGGTGCCATCGCCCCGTCCAGTCGACCTCGCCTTGCTCCGACTGCGGTCAGCGTCACGTCCCCGCCGATCGCCTCGCCGGCGGTCTCGCCGGTCGACCTTCGGACGGGGTGCGGTCGGGCGCACCCGCGCCCGCACCTGAGCCTCCGCACGCAAGCGTCCGAACAGACCCTTCTGAGGCTGCTGGACCACCTCGATCTCGGCGTCCTGCTCGTCGACACCCAGCTTGTCGAGGGCCGATTCAACGGCCTCGGGGACGGTCCGACCGGTCGTCACGACCCATTCCACGGCGTCACTTCCTCTTTCGCTTCTTGCGGGAGCGCGGGTGGGGCTTGGGGGCCGGGGCGCCGCCTCCGCTCGACGACTTGGTGGCGCCGCCGGCGCCACTCCGTGCCTTGGGCCGCTGCTGGCCCGCCTTCTGCTGGCCGGACCTTTGCTGATCACGGGTCCGTCCATTGCCGCTCGGCGCGTCCGGGGCCGCCTTCTTCGCTGGCCGACGCGCCTCCTGGGCGCCGTTGCCCTCGCCCTTGCGCGCCTCGCGCAACTCCGCCATGGCCTTCTGCGCCTGCCTACCGATCGACTCCTCGCCTCGATAGAGCGATCGCGTGATGAAGGCCTGCTGTCCGACACGCCACACTGTCGAGACGAGGAAGTAGATGCCGATGGCCAGGGGGCTGATGAACGCGAAGAACACATAGAGCACCGGGCCGATCCGCATCATCAGCCGCTGTTGCTGCGTGACCTCGGTCCCAGCCGTGCGTCCCATGATCTGCTTCTGCTGGTACCAGCTCAGGAAGCCGATGATCGCAATGAGGGCGAGATAGGGCAGCGCTGTGAGGAAGCCCTGGCTCAGCGCCTCGCCCGGGGAGATGGCGAGGTCGATGCCCAAGGAGTTCATCTCGTGCTTGCCCAGCAGGGACTGGTAGAGCTCGGCGTCGTGGTCCAGGTACTTGGGGCGGAACCCATCGGTGACGGTGGTCGTCAGGCCCAGCTCGCGGGTGTATTCCTGCAGGCCCACGAACTTCGACTGCTGGGTCAATCCCCGCACCACGTAGAAGAGGATCGAGAACACCGGCGCCTGGATCAGCAGCGGCAAGCATCCGCCCACCGGGTTGATCTCGTGCTCGCGATAGAAGCGCATCAGCTCTTCGTTGAGCTTCTGCCGGTCGTCCTTGTACTGGACCTGGATGCGGCGGATCTCGGGTTGGAGCCGCTGCATCTCGATCATCGAGCGGGTGCCCTTGAGCGTCAGCGGGGTCGTCACGATCATCACGACGCACGTCAGGAGGGCGATCGCCACCGCATAGCCACCGGGCACGTTGGCATAGAAGAAATTGAGCATGCCCGAGATGAGTTCAAACAGGCCGTCTAGCATCAGTGGTGCTTTCCTTCAGGAACGGGATCCCACCCGTGTCCCCCCCAGGGATGGCAGCGAGACAGGCGCCGCAGAGTCAGCGCCGAGCCATGAACTGCGCCATGCCTCTCCAGGGCATCGAGCGCATAGTTCGAGCAGGTTGGGACGAATCGACACGGCGACGGCCGCCAAGCCGTCATCCTCTGGTAGAGCCTTACAAACAGGTGGAGCAGCCGGGCGATCGGGCTCATGGATCCATGCTCCCGGCTACCTCATCGCACGCCGCGCCCAGCGACCGTTTCAACTCTGCGTACGCCGCGGTTCCAGCCTCGGGACGGACGAGTACCAGGTAGGCACCCGGGCTCAAGCCGCCAGGCTCGCGATGGACCTCGTGCATTGCCGCCCGCAGGCGGCGCCGAACCCGGTTGCGGACGACAGCGGTCCCGACCCGTCGACCGATGCTGTACGCGATCCGCACCTGTCCGCCGGCAGCCGCCGGTACCTGCTGGGGGAGAAACACCACGGTCACCGGGCCCCGCCGGGCGCGCCGCCCACCACGCCGAAGCGCGTCGAACGTCGCACGATCGCTGATCCGTCCGATCAGGCCGACAGCCGAGCGCGGCCCCTGCGGCGTCGTGCCCGAACGATTGCCCGGCCGGCGCGGGTCCGCATGCGCAGCCGAAAGCCGTGCCGCTTGGCTCGCCTCCGGTTGTTGGGTTGGTACGTCCGCTTCACCTTCTGCCTCCTCGAGCACGCGGCCTCCTCGCAGAGTCAGCGGGGCCTGCGGCGGGATGTTGAACTCGTCCGCGACGCGCGGACACGACGCGCGACGCTTCGGTGCGCGGACAACGGTAGAGCCCCTTCGCTCGATTGCGCCAACCCTGACGGACCTCGCACCTCGCAATCCTGTGGATGACCCTGGTGAGCCATGATGGACGGTGCTAGCTTTCCGCAACCCACTCCCCGCATCGGGGAGTCAGACAGCGGAACTGGCGCCTGGTCCGCTACATGACATCGGGTTGTTGTGCGGTCATCCACATGTGTGGATTGCTTGTGGACGACTTCGGCTGCCAGCAGGAAGGCTCGGGACCGTGATCAGCGACGCGCACCACCTGTGGACGACGTGCGCAGCGCTGCTCCGGGCACAGGTCTCGGATCTGGTGTGGCACACGGCCTTCGACGGCGTCCGGGCGGTTGACTTCGACGGCAACGTGCTGACGCTCGGCGTTCCCAGTCCTCTGGCCAAGGAGCGCATCGAGGGCCGCTACCTGGGGCTGGTGCGCGACGCCATGGCCGAGGCGGGTGCGTCCCATGCCGAGCTGCGCCTCCGCATCGAGCCTGCCGAACCACCACCGCTCTGGACCGTTCCCGCCCCCGACGATCCACTCGTCAGCCGGGTCCCGGACCTCTCGAACCCTGGCTCGGGGAGCAATGCCAAAGTCGCCGCTCGGTCACCGAACGATCCGATCCGGCCCGCCGACGAGTTGGGCGATGTGGAGCTCAATCCCCGCTACACCTTCGAGAACTTCGTCATCGGCGGATCCAACAGCTTCGCTCACGCCGCCGCGCTGTCCGTGGCCGAAACGCCCGCCCGCAAGTTCAACCCGCTCTTCATCTACGGGCACGCCGGCCTCGGCAAGACCCACCTGCTCCAAGCGATCGCCAGCTATGTGAGCCGAAACTACCCCGCGTACCGCGTGCGCTACGTCACGTCGGAGACGTTCCTCAACGAGTTCATCGACTCGATGCACTCCGATAGCCGCGACGCCTTCAAGCGCCGTTACCGCGACATCGACGTGCTGCTCGTCGACGACGTCCAGTTCTTCGAGGGTAAGCAGGAGACGCTCGAGGAGTTCTTCCACACGTTCAACCACCTACACCAGACCAACCGCCAAATCGTCCTGTCCTCCGACCGCCCCCCCGACCAGATCGGCATCGAGGATCGGATGCGCAGCCGTTTCCAGCAGGGGCTGATGACCGACATCCAGCCGCCGGCCCTAGAGACCCGTATGGCGATCCTGCTGAAGAAGGCCGAGCTCGAATCCACCCGCATCCCCAACGACGTGCTCGACCTCATCGCTACCAACATCAAGGACAACATCCGGGTGCTCGAAGGAGCGCTCATCCGAGTATCCGCCTTCGCTAGCCTCACCCACGAGCCCCTGACGGTCGATCGGGCCACACAGGTGCTCGCCGACCTGCTCAGCGAGAACCAGCCGCGGCCCATCACACCCCAACTCATCCTCGAGGAGACCGCCAAGCAGTTCGGCTTCACAGTCGAGGAGATCACCAGCAAGCACCGGCAGCGACCACTGGTCACCGCTCGCCAGATCGCCATGTACGTCATGCGGGAGTTGACCGACCTGTCGTACCCCAACATCGCCCGGGAGTTCGGCGGCCGCGATCACACCACCGTGATCCACGCAGTCGAGAAGATCGGCGCCCTCATGTCCAAGGACCGACAGATCTACGACCAGGTCACGCGGCTGATGAAGGCCGTCCGTCAAGGTGACTGATCGACGCCGAGCAGCGACCGTGGAGAACGCTCTGGACGCGCTGTGGATCGGGATCTCCGACCGGTGGACGACCGATCGCTCGTCCCCAGGGGGGTCACGCGCATCACCCCCGACCTGTGGGAGCCTGGGGACACAACGGGGACGGCAAACGGGCCGCTGACCTGCGGCAACGAGTCACCGTCCACAATCCACAGCCCCTACTACCACTACTGGTTCGACTAACTATTACGAAGGCAGAGAAAGCGAGCGACGGCGTGAAGTTCCGATGTGAGCGAGACGTTCTCGTCGAAGCCCTCGGCACGGCCGGCCGAGCGACCGCCAGCCGCGGCGGGGCTCTCCCGGTGTTGTCGGGCATCCGCACCGAGCTGCAGGGCGACACCCTCACCCTGATCGGTCACGACCTCGAGCTGACCATCGCCGTCGCGATCGGCGAGGGCATCAGGGGGAGCACCGACGGTGTCGCCGTGTTGCCTGCCCGCCTGACATCCGACGTGGTGCGGTCGCTCGCTCCCGGTGCGGTCGAGATCGATGTCGACGGGGAACAGGCCCGCATCACCTCGGGGCGTTCCGAGTTCACGCTGCGGGTCTTCCCGGTGGACGAGTTCCCCCGGCTTCCCGAGACCACTGGCGAAGCCGTGACCCTTGATGCCACGGAGTTGGCGGCGGCGTTGCGGCAGGTGGTCCCGGCCGCCTCGAGCGACGACGCTCGTCCCATCCTGACGGGCGTGTTGCTGTCGGCCGAGCAGGGCGGTCTGCGGCTAGTGGCCACGGACTCGTTCCGGCTGGCGGTGCGCGACCTCCCCGGCCAGACCGTGTTGGCGGAGGGCCAGTCGGTGCTGGTGCCGTCCCGCGCGCTCAACGACCTGACCAAGGTGCTCGGCGGCGTAGGCGAGCTCACTGTCAGGTTGGGCGAACGTGATGCGGGATTCGAGGCCGGCGACGTGCGCCTGACGACCATGCTGATCGAGGGCGACTTCCCCAACTATCGCGGGCTCATCCCGTCTTCGGCCCCTCCGAACCGGCTGATCGTCAGTCGCGAGGGCCTGCTCGAGGGGCTCCGCCGCGTGAAGCTGCTGGCGCGTGAGGCGACGCCAGTCCGCCTGGCGATGTCGCCCGAGGGGCTCGACCTCGTGGCCGTCACCCAGGACGTCGGTCAAGCGCACGAATCGTTGGATGCCAAGTACGAAGGCACGGAGCTGACCGTGGCATTCAACCCCGACTACTTGTTGCAAGGTGTCGAGGTCCTCGAGGGCGACGAGGTATTGATCGAGACAGTGGATTCGCTGAAGCCGGCGCTGGTGCGCAGTCCGGAACATGACGATTTCCTCTACCTGCTCATGCCCGTGCGTGTGAGTTGACCGGTGCGGGGGCACTGACGCGTGCACGTCCGCACGCTGTGGCTCACCGATTTCCGCAGCTACACATCGATTGAGGTCAACCTGTCACCCGGGCTGACGGTGTTGGTCGGCGCCAACGGCGAAGGCAAGACCAACCTGCTCGAGGCCCTGGCCTGGTTGGCGACGCTGTCGTCGTTCCGAGGCGCTCCCACGGAGGCGCTGGTGCGACAGGGCGCGCCGTTCGCGGTGGTTCGAGCGCTCGCCGAACGAGACGGGCGTGAGCTCCTCCTCGAGGCGCAGCTCCAACCCGCGGGGCGTAATCGGGTCCTCGTCAACCGCCAGACACTGCGCCGGGCGAGGGAGCTGCTCGGTTCGCTGCGAGTCACCGTCTTCACGCCCGACGATTTGGACATCGTCAAGGATGGGCCGGGGGAACGACGACGGTTCCTCGATGACGCCCTGGTGGCGTTGCATCCCCGCAACGACGCCCTCAGGGCCGAGGTGGACAAGATCTTGCGACAGCGCAACGCGCTCCTGCGACAAACCGGGGGGCGACTCGACGAGGCTGCCGCGTTCACCCTCGACGTGTGGGACGCCAAGTTGGCGCAGGCCGGCGAGGCACTGGGCGCGGCGCGGGTCGAGTTGGTCGAGCGTCTGACGCCACTGTTGTCGTCGATGTACGACACCCTGGCCCGCGAGCCGGCCCTGGTGACGATCACCTATGACGCCGCTTGGCGGGATCAGGGGTTGGCCGACGCGTTGGCCGCGGCCCGGAAGGACGACCTCCGGCGTGGCGTGTCCACGGTCGGGCCCCACCGGGACGACATGCTGCTGACCCTGGCCGGCGCCCCGGCCAGGACCCACGCCAGCCAGGGCGAGCAACGGACCCTGGCGCTCTCGTTGCGGTTGGCCGTGCACCATGTCGTGACCGCGACCACCGGGGGGCCTCCGGTTCTGCTGCTCGACGACGTCTTCAGCGAGCTCGATCCCGAGCGCAGCCGGGCCCTGGTCGCCAACTTGCCGCGCGGGCAGACGGTGCTGACCACCGCCGGCGTCCCCCCACCAGACGCCCATCCGGATGTCGTGTTGCGGCTCCGCGGCGGCGTGGTGACGGCGATGGGGGGCACGCCGGACGCACCGCCCGGCTCGTCGCCGAATGGTTGACTGTGCGCATGGGTTGGCAGCCTCTCCCCGGCACCACATCGCCACCGACGCGGCTGGCCGACACCCTCGATCGCGTCCTCGGGCGCCTCGGGGCCCCGAGCCGGGCTGGCATCGAGGTGGTGTTCGACCGCTGGCAAGACGTCGTCGGTGACGTGATGGCCGCCCGGACGCGGCCGGTGGCGATCGATGGCGAGGCACTGGTGGTGGCATGCGACGAGCCGGCATTGGCGACCCACGTGCGGTTCCTGGAAGCGCAGCTCGTCGCCCGCCTCACGGAGCTTGCCGGATCGCGCCAGATCACACGGATCGAAGTGCGGGTGGACCGGCGGCGCCGCGGACCACGGCCGCCCCGTCGGGTTCCCAAGCCGCGATGACAGCGGCCGCGACAGTGACCTGGACACCACCCCCGAACGCCGCCGGGCGGCCCCGGGGATGAGCGGCAATGTCACACCCCTCTGGTAGACTTCTCTTGTTGTGATTTGCGGCTCTGACCAGGCAAAAGGCCTCCGGGCGCCGGTCATCCGCCCCTAAGGATTCGACCCCGCTGAAAGGGCGCGCCTTGCCGCAGGGAAGCACCTCGTACGGAGCCAAAGACATGCAGGTCCTGGAGGGCCTCGATCCGGTCCGCAAGCGGCCGGGCATGTACATCGGCTCGACCGGTCCGTCCGGTCTCC
This sequence comes from Acidimicrobiales bacterium, assembly GCA_035697145.1. Lineage (GTDB taxonomy): Bacteria > Actinomycetota > Acidimicrobiia > Acidimicrobiales > VFJN01 > DASQUK01. The sequence continues at coordinate 14,193 of DASSDL010000219.1, read as the reverse complement.
ACCACTTAGTGTGGGAAGTCGTCGACAACTCGGTCGACGAAGCGATGGCGGGCGAGTCCGACCGCATCGACATCACATTGCTGGCCGACGGTGGCTGCCGTGTGGTCGACAACGGGCGCGGCATCCCCACCGACATCCACCCGGTCCACAAGATCTCCGGCGTCGAGATCGCGCTCACCAAGCTCCACGGCGGGGGGAAGTTCGGTGGCGACGGCTACAAGGTCTCGGGTGGGCTCCATGGGGTCGGTGTGTCCGTGGTCAACGCCCTGTCGCGCCGGCTCGTGGTCGAGGTCGACCGCGACGGCAAGCGCTACACCCAGACCTTCGTCGACGGCGGCCAGCCTCAGGGCAAGCTCAAGGTCACGGGCGACGCGCCCCGCAACGGCCGCTCCGGTCCTCGCCGGGGCACGACTGTCACCTTCTGGCCCGACACCGCCGTCTTCGAGACCGTCGAGTTCTCGGCCCGCACCATCCTCGAACGGCTGCAGATGATGGCGTTCCTCAACAAGGGGCTCGAGATCCGCTTCCGCGACGAGCGCGAGGGCCACGAGCACGAGCCGGTCGTCTACAAGTACTCGGGCGGCATCATCGACTTCGTCAAGCACGTCAACAAGACCAAGGAGAGCTTGTTCTCCAAGGTCGGTTACTACGCCGACGAAGACCAGGCGTCCGAGGTCGAGGTGGCGTTCCAGTGGAACACCGCGTTCAACACCGACGGCATCCACAGCTTCGCCAACGGCATCAACACGATCGAGGGCGGCACGCACGAAGAGGGTTTCAAGGCGGCGCTCACGACCGCCGTCAACAAGTACGCCCGGGCGAAGCAGCAGCTCAAGGAGAAGGATCCCAACCTCGCCGGTGAGGACATCCGTGAGGGCATCACCGCCATCATCTCGGTGCGGTTGCGCGACCCCCAGTTCGAGGGTCAGACAAAGGCCAAGCTCGGCAACACCGCGATGAAGACGCTGGTGCAGCGGGCCACCAACGAGAAGCTGGGCGACTGGCTCGAGGAAAACCCGACCGAGGCCAACAAGATCGTCCGTAAGGGCATCGCTGCCGCCCAGGCTCGGGCGGCGGCCCGCAAGGCGCGCGACGTCGTGCGCAACAAGACGCTGCTCGACGGCGCCGGCATGCCCGACAAGCTCAAGGACTGCTCGTCCAAGAACCGGGAAGAGCGCGAGCTGTTCATCGTCGAGGGCGACTCCGCCGGCGGCCCCGCCGTGCAGGCCCGCAATCCCGCGACGCAGGCGATCCTTCCCATCCGGGGCAAGATCCTCAACGTCGAGCGGGCCCGCATCGACAAGATGCTGCGCAACGCCGAGATCCAGACCCTCATCTCGGCCATCGGTGCCGGCCTCGGCGACGAGTTCGACAACGACAAGCGCCGCTACGACAAGGTGTGCATCCTCACCGATGCCGATGTAGACGGCGCGCACATCCGCACGTTGCTGCTGACGTTCTTCTTCCGGCAGATGAGGGCGTTGGTCGAGCAAGGCCACGTCTATGTCTGCGAGCCGCCGCTGTACTCGACCGAGGTGGGCAAGGAGAAGGTCTACCTGAAGGACGACGCGGCCAAGGCCCGGTTCCTTGCAGAGCACCCCAACCACCGCAAGGAGTTCCAGCGTCTCAAGGGGTTGGGCGAGATGGACTGGGAAGAGCTCAAGGTCACCACCATGGACTCGACCCATCGCACCCTGTTGCAGATCAACGTCGAGCAGGCGGCGCTCGCCGACGAGGTCCTCTCCATCCTCATGGGGGAAGACGTGGAGGTGCGCAAGCAGTTCATCCAGACCAACGCCAAAGACGTCCGCTTCATCGACATCTGATCTCCCATGACTGACGAATCGACTCCCCCCATCGACGACAGCAACGGCGACGACACCGGGGGCCGCGGCCGCCTGGCCGTCGAGCCGATCGAGATCCAGGAGGAGATGGAGCGCTCCTTCCTCGACTACGCCATGTCGGTCATCACGGCGCGGGCGCTGCCCGACGTCCGCGATGGCCTGAAGCCAGTGCACCGCCGCATCCTCTGGGGCATGTACGACATCGGCGCGCGCCCCGACCGCAGCTGGATGAAGTGCGCGCGCGTCACCGGCCACGTGATGGGCCGCTACCACCCCCATGGCGAGGGCGCCATCTACGACGCGCTGGTGCGCATGGCGCAGGACTTCTCGCTGCGCCACCCGCTGATCGCCGGTCACGGCAACTTCGGCTCGCCCGACTTCGGGCCGGCGGCCTCGAGGTACACCGAGTGCCGGCTCGATCCGCTGTCGATGGAAGTCATGCTCGCCGACATCGACGAAGCCACCGTCGACATGGTCGACAACTACACAGGCGAGTTCGAGGAGCCGCTGGTCCTGCCGTCCCGCTTCCCCAACCTGCTGGTCAACGGCAGCCAGGGCATCGCCGTGGGCATGGCCACCAACATCCCGCCCCACAACCTGGGCGAGGCGATCGACGCCGTGCTCCACCTCCTGGACCACCCCGAGGCCACGCCCGACGACCTGATGCAGTTCGTCACCGGCCCCGACTTCCCGACCGGCGCGCTCATCATGGGCCGGGCCGGCATCCTCGACGCCTACCGCACCGGCAAGGGCTCCATCCGCCTGCGGGCGCGCACCGAGATCGTCGAGGGCACCGGCCGCCAGCGCGATCGCATCGTGGTCACGGAGATGCCCTACCAGGCCTCGATCGTCGCAACGGCCACCAAGATCAAGGAGCTGGTGGAGAGCCGGCAGATCGAGGGCATCGCCGACGTCAACGACGAGTCGGCCGGCACGGACACCCGCCTGGTGATCGAGCTCAAGAAGGACGCGCCGGCGCTGGTCATACTCAACAACCTTTACAAGCACACGCCGCTGCAGACCAACTTCGCCGTCAACACCGTGGCGCTGGTCGACGGCGTCCCCCGCACGCTCAACCTCGTCCAGGTGCTGCAGGCCTACATCGACCATCAGGTCGACGTCGTCCGCCGTCGGAGCCAGTTCCGGCTCGACAAGGCCCGCCGGCGCGCCCACCTGGTCGAGGGATTGCTCAGGGCCATCAACGTCATCGACGAGGTGATCGCCCTCATCCGGTCGTCGGAAGACCGTGCCACCGCCCGCGAGGGACTGATGGCCGAGCCGTTCCAGTTCTCCATCGAGCAGGCCGAGCACATCCTCGACATGCGGCTGGGGCAGCTCACGCGCCTGGCCCGCATCGATCTCGAGGCCGAGGCCGAGAACCTGCGTGTGACGATCGCCGAGCTCGAGGCCATCCTCGGCGACGACGCCAAGCTGCGTTCGGTGATCAAGGAAGAGCTGGTGGCGGCGAAGGAGCGGTTCGCCACGCCTCGCCGCTCGGAGATCACCTACGACATGGGCGACATCGACATCGAAGATCTCATCGACGACGAGGAGCTGGTCGTCACGATGTCGTCGCGGGGCTACGTCAAGACCGTCCCGGCCGACACGTTCCGGGCCCAGGGCCGCGGTGGCCGCGGTGTCGCCGGAGCCACCCTTCGCGACGACGACTACGTCAGCCACATCCTCACCACCACGGCGCATGCCTACCTGCTGTTCTTCTCCAACCGCGGGCGCGTCTACCGGCTGAAGGCGCACGAGATCCCGCGCAAGGACCGCACAGCGCGGGGCACGGCCATCGTCAACCTGCTGCCGCTGCAGCCTGGCGAGCGCATCCAGGCCGTCATCGACACGCGTGACTACGAGACCAACCGGTTCCTGTTCTTCGCCACCAAGCAGGGGCAGGTCAAGAAGACCAAGTTCAACGAGTACGACTCCTCGTTGCGCAGCGGGCTCATCGCCATCAACCTGCGCGGCGGCGACGAGCTCGTGAAGGTGATCCCCACCAACGGGGGCGACGACATCTTCATGGTGGCGCGCTCGGGCATGACCATCAGGTTTGGCGAGGACGACGTGCGGGCCATGGGCCGGGCGGCCGCCGGCGTGCGCGGCATGAAGCTGCGCGCCGGCGACGAGGTGGTGTCGTGCGACGTGGCTCGTGACGACGTCTCGCTGCTGATCGTCACCGATGCCGGCTACGGCAAGCGCACGCAGCTCGACAGGTTCAACCCCCAGGGTCGCGGTGGGCAGGGGGTACGTGGCATCAAGCTCACCGCTAGGAAGGGCTTCGTCGTCGCTGCCTTCATGGTGGGGATCGACGCCGAGATCTTCGTGATCTCCTCGGCCGGCACGATCATCCGCACCGCCGTGCGCGACGTGTCGTCGCAGGGGCGCGATGCGACCGGCGTCAGGGTCATGAACCTCGACGCCGGCCAGAGCGTGGCGGCGGTGGCGCCGGTGCTGGGCGCCGACTTCCCCGCCTGATCGGGCACGTTCCGCACGCCGTCCGCAAGCGGTCGGGTTCGTGCGGCGCCAGTCCCACCCTCACTGACTTCCCCCTCACGACGGTGACGGGCCGCGCCCGGGCTGGGCGCTCCCGGGGGAGGTGTGCGAGGTGTCCCGAGCACGGAGGCGTACAAGTCGCCGGTGGTGTCGCAGACGTTTGCGTCGCAACGATGGCGGGCAGATCGTTCCGTTGGCGGCGGCGATGGTGGCGCTGTGTTGCGTGGCACTGCTGGCGCTCGTGCCGGTGGCGAGCGCGCTCGACGATCGGGCGCGGGCGCGCACTGCGGCCGATGCCGCAGCTCTTGCCGGCGCCGCCGATGGTGAGCGGACGGCGCGCCAGGTGGCGGGGGCCAATGGCGCCGATCTCCTCGAGATCGAGCGCAGTGGCGACGAAGTTGTCGTGCAGGTGCGGGTGGGCGAGGTCGAGGCCTACGCCAGGGCCCGCGCCATCCGCCGTCCCCCGGAACTCGGCGCCGGTGGCCCCGCGGTCAGTGCGGGTGGGCGTCGTGCGGGCCTTGCTCCAGCCATGCTGGCGGCGCTGGCGCGGGCCGACAGCCTGCTGGGTCGCCCCGTCTTCGTGGTGTCCGGCCTGCGGACCCGGTCTCAGCAGGAGACCCTGTGGGAGAGGCGGGCCACCAACCCCTACCCGGTGGCGCCGCCAGGCACGTCCGATCACGAGCGTGGGCTGGCCATCGATGTGCCGCGGCAGGATGTCGACGACCTACGCCGCGTCGCCCCTGCGGCCGGCCTGTGCCAACCGTTGCCCGCCACCGATCCGATCCACTTCATCGTCTGCGGTTCGTGAACGCTCGTGGTATTCGGAGTGTCATGAAAGTGACCTGGTGGCGCTGCTAGGGCGCGGAGACGGTCGTGCCGTAGACTCCCCGCGATGCCGGTTGACCCGTCCGGAGTGACCACCGACGATCACGGCCAAGGCGGAGGCGGTGGAGGGGAGCAGCAACCCGAAGAACCGACGACCGGCGCTGCCCCGGTTGCCGATCCGCGCGCCGGGTTGCCTCCGGTCGCCGGTGCCGGCCCATTGGGCGGCAACGGTTCAAACGGCCATGACGAGGCCGGCCTGCCCCCGACGGGCGGCCCTGGGATGACCGACCGTTTGGATGGTGACGCCCCGGGCAGCAACCTCGGTGTGGCCGGCACCGATGCGCGCCCCCAGGAGTGGGCGACGACTGCCGATCGTGAGGTGGAAGGCGGCGAGCAGCGCTACGGCGAGGTTCCGCTCGGTGAGTCACCGTCGCCGTGGTCGACCGGGTCACCTTCGACGCCCGCCGCGCCCGGGTCCGCGACGGAGAGCATGTCGGTCGACGCGCCGCCGGCGGCGATCACGGCACCCGGACCAACGACGGGTCCCGAGGTCGACCCCAATGGCGCCGAGCCGCCCGTCGATGGGGCGCCCGAGCCCGGCAGAGTTAGCGGAATGGTTGCCCGAGTCCGTCCGCGACGGGCCCGCAAGCGCAAGGCGCGGCGCGGGCTCCGCGTGCGCCAGCGGCTCTGGTCCCTCGACCCGTGGTCGGTCTTCAAGCTGTCGGCGTTGTTCTACATCTGCGTGTGCCTCATCGTGGTCGTGGCGGGCACGCTGCTCTGGAACGTGGGCCGGTCGGTGGGGACGATCGACGACGCCGAGAGCTTCGTAACCCGCATGGGCGCGTACGGGACGTGCACGCTCAAGGCCGAGGTCCCGGCCGGAACTGCGTTCGAGGACGACGACGACTGCGCCGAAGGCGAGGTGCTCGTCGGTGGCTACAAGTTCGACGACGGCACGATCTTCCGCGTGGCCGCCATCGGCGGGGGGATCCTCGTGGTGGCCGGCTCGATCGGCAACGTGCTCATGGTCGTGCTGCTCAACCTGCTCAACGAACTGACCGGCGGTCTGCGCTACACGATCGTGAAGGAACCGATCACTCCATCCCCGGGCGCCCGGCAGCGCGGTCTCCGCGCGCCTGGCGGACGCGCCATGGGCGGAACGCCCGGCGGGCCCCGCCATGCCGCCAGGCATCGAGCTCCCATGGTGCCTTCCCCGGAAGACGTCGGCGATGGCGATGACGGCGACGAAACCATCCGCGTTCCGGCCGTTGAGGGTTCGACCGACCGCGGCCCGCAGGGCTAGCCTGATGCGCCCGCACGCGGGGCTATAGCTCAGTCGGTTAGAGCGCACCCCTGATAAGGGTGAGGTCGAAGGTTCGATTCCTTCTAGCCCCACGGTGCGCGTTTAAGGTGCCGTCATGGCTCTCCTCCGACGTGCGCTCGCGGCCGTGGGCATCGCCGGCATCATCGCCGCGGTGCTGCGGGTCCGGGGCTCCGGTGGCACCCCACCCCAGTCAGGCGGTTGGCGGGAACTCAGCGGACCCGGGCTGCGCTAGCCGGTAGCCGGGGACGACGTGAGGGTCCTCATCTGCGGTGCCGGCGCGGTCGGCGCGCGCGCCGCCCGTCATCTGATCGCGGAGGGTGACACTGACGCCGTGCTCATCGCCGATGCCGACCGGAAGCGGCGATCGGCGGTGGTGACCTCCCTCGGATCGCGCGCGTCGGCCGTCGACGAGATCGAGCCCGCCGCCGTCGATGTGGTCGTCGTCGCCGCGCCGTCGGCGCGCCATGTCCAGGTCGCCAAGCGGGCGGTGACGGCCGGGAAGCACGTGGTGTCCGTCGCCGACAGCGTCGCCGCCGTAGAGGCGCTGCTCGACCTGCATGCGGAGGCCCGGGAGCGGCAGGTCGTCGTGGCCGTCGGGGCGGGATTCGGGCCAGGGCTGTCGTGCGTGTTGGCGCGCCACGCCAGCGACGACTTCGACAGCGTCGACGAGGTGCACATCGCCCACCACGGAACCGGGGGACCCGCGTGCGCCCGCCAGCATCATGCTGCGCTGCGGGGGGTGGGGCTCGACTGGCGGGATCACGCGTGGCGCCGGCGCCCGCCGGGTTCAGGGCGGGAGCTGTCGTTCTTCCCCGACCCGATCGGGGGTGCCGACTGCTACCGCGCCGGGCTGCCGGACGCATTGCTCCTGGTGCCGGCGTTCCCCGGCGTCGGCCGGGTGACGGCACGCCTGGCGGCCACCCGCCGCGATCGCCTGACTGCCGGGCTGCCGATGCTGCGGCGCCCGCACGCCGAGGGGCGCATCGGCGGCCTGCGGGTCGAGGTGCGGGGCCGTCGCGGCCGTGTGCGCGACACCGTGGTCCTCGGCGCGGTCGACCGGCCCGCCGTCGCCGCCGGCACCGTTGCGGCGGTGACCGCCCGCTGGATCGCCGCCGGACGCACCCGCACGACCGGTGCCGCCGGCTTGGCCTCCCTGGTCGAGCCGCTGCCGTTCCTGCAGGAGCTGTCGCGGGCCGGGGTGCGCGCCGCGGTGTTCGAAGGCTCGTGAGCCAACGGTAGGGTCGCCCGTCGGCTGGGCGTCGGGCCGCCCAGGTGCCGGTTCAGACCTTCACCGCCGCCCGCCACGACTCGAGCAGGCCGGCGTCGCCGAACACCTCGCACCGGTCGGCCGCCACGCGGTTCCACAGCAGCAACAGCAGGTCCGACGCCGTGCCCCGCACGGCCACGTCGCCCTTGGCGTGCATATGGTCGACCGTCATCGCCGCGGGCCCGAGCGTGACCAGCCATTCGCCCTCGCCCGGCTCGCGGCCGGCGACGTCGGAGGCGTGGAGGTGCATCGTCTTGCCCTGGTTCTCGCTGCCGAGTTCGCCGGTTCCCCGCCACGGAAGGATCACCTCGAACAACTCGTCCACGGCATCGAGGGCCAGGTCGGTGCCGATCGGCGTTCCCTCGCCCGCGGCGACCTGGGCGTCCCACCGGTGCACGGCGGTCTCGATGGCCATGCGGCGGGGCCAGAAGATGGGCGGCTGGTCGCCGGCCCAGGTCTCCACCGGCGTGTCGGGATCGTCAGCCCCGGCGGCCTGCTCGATGGCGGCGATCAACTCGGCCAGGCCGGCCCGCGTCCACTCGATGACCGCATCGCCCGCCGGCGGTCGGGCAAGCGCCCGAGCGTTGTCGCCCTCCACCCAGCCCGCGGTCCACCGGTAGGTGCGGCCGACGTGACCGACCAGCCGTTCCATCCTCCAACCCGGGCAGGTGGGAACGGCGGCATCGAGGTGCCCGACGGCGGCGGTCAAGAGATCGGCGGCATCACCGCGGAGCGAATCGAGGTACGAAGCGCGGTCCATCCACCCATCTTGGGCCACAATCGCGCCGGTGATCATCGATTGCGCGGTTTACAGCAACGGTGTCCGTCGGCCCGGCAAGCTCGACCTGACCGACGCACTCGAGGCTGGTCTCAGCAGTGACGACAGCTTCGCCTGGATCGGGCTGTACGAGCCGACGGAGAGCGAGTTCGAAGCGGTCGCAAGCGAGTTCAAGTTGCATCCGCTGGCGGTGGAGGACGCGGTTCACGCCCACCAGCGGCCCAAGCTCGAGCGCTACGGCGACTGCGTGTTCTTCGTGCTCAAGACGGCTCGCTACGACGACGAGGCGGAGGCGATCGAGTTCGCAGAGATCCAGCTGTTCGCCGGAGAGGGGTTCATCGTCACCGTTCGCCACGGCGAAGCCAGCCCGTTGATGTCGGTCCGGGAGGAGCTCGAATCCGACCCGGAGCGGTTGGCCCTCGGCCCCATCGCCGTGGTCCACGGCATCGTCGATCGGATCGTCGACGACTACCAGCCCGTGCTCGACGGTCTCGACAACGACATCGCGGAGATCGAGTCGGAGGTGTTCTCGCCCGACCGCACCAACCCCGCAGAGCGCATCTACAAGTTGAAGCGTCAGGTGCTCGACCTCTACCGCAACGTCCAGCCGGTGGTCGAGCCGCTGGAGCAGCTGCAAGCGAGCAAGTACGCCCTCGGCCGGTCCGACCTGGGCCACTACTTCCGGGACGTCAACGACCACGTGCGCCGGGCGGTGTCGCGCATCGAGATCCAGCGGGACCTGCTGTCCGAGGTGCTGGACGTGAACCTCACGCACGTCTCGGTGCAGCAGAACGAGGACATGCGGACCATTGCCGGATGGGCGGCGATGGCGGCCCTGCCAACGTTGCTGGCGGGAGTCTGGGGCATGAACTTCGCGCACATGCCCGAGCTCAACCATTGGTGGGGCTACCCAATGGCGCTGGGGATCATGGCGGTCGGGTTGGTGGTGTTGTACCGGTCGCTCCATCGGCGGGGCTGGATCTGACGAACGACACTCCTACACCGACAGGAGCCCGAGCAGCTCGTCGTGGACGCGGCCGTTGGTGGCGACGCCGCTGCCGCCGGCGGCGTCCTCGCGGCCATCGACGGTGGTGAACCGACCGCCGGCCTCGGTCAGGATCACCGGCATGGCGGCCACGTCGTACAGGTCGACTTCGGGGTCGACCATGGCGTCGACCCGGCCGGCGGCCACCAACGCATAGCCGTAGCCGTCGCCCCAGGTGCGCAGCGCGCACCCCGCATGCTTGACCGCCAGCAGCGCCTGGTCGGACCAGTTGGAGTACCCGCTCGTCGTGAGGTAGGCGCCGTCGAGCGTCGACGTCTCGCTCACTCGGGCCGGTCGGCCATCGCTCCAGCAGCCCAGGCCCCGGCCGGCGTAGACGGCCTGGCCGAGCGCCGGCAGCCCGATGACACCCAGCGCCGGGCCGTCCTGGTCGTGCAGCGCCAGCAGCGTCGAGTACAGCGGGACACCGCGCGTGAAGGCTTTGGTCCCGTCGATGGGGTCGACGATCCAGCGCCGTCCCGATCGGCCCAGGAGCTCGGGCTCCTCCTCACCGAGCACGCCGTCGTCCGGGAAGCGGTCAGCGATCCGCTCTCGCACGAGCCGTTCGGCCGCCCGGTCGGCCGCGGTCACCGGGGTGCCGTCGGCCTTGGTGTCCACGGCCAGGTCTGCCGATCGGAACCAGCGCAGCGTCATCTCGCCGGCGGTGGCGACGAGGTCGACGGCAAAATCGAGCAACTCGCGCTCGATGGGACGCGACATGGCGGCCATGGTGGCAGCCGGGGGCGGTCAGCGGGCGCCGTTCGACCCCGCGGCCGGCGCCAGAACGAACAACAGCCGGGCCTTGCACGCCGCTTTTCCGTCCACCGTGGCGGTTCCCTGGCCCCAGCCGCCACGCGCCGAGAGCCGGTCCATGACCACCTCGAGAACCAATTCGTCGCCGGGGCGGACCTGGCGCCGCCAGCGCACGTCCTCCACACCACCGAACAGCGGCAGGGAGCCGGCATAGCGCTCGTCGGACAGCAGCGCCACCGCGCCCGCCTGCGCCAGAGCCTCGAGCTGGATCACCCCCGGCAGTATCGGGTTGCCGGGGAAGTGGCCGGCCAGGAACGCCTCGGCGCCGGTGACGCGGTAGCGGGCCCGTACTCGCTCACCGGGCACCAGCTCGTCGACCGCGTCGACGAACCGGAACGGCGGCCGGTGGGGAAGGAGGTTGACGGGGTCGTCACCCGGAGTCATCCCTCCGGCTCCGGCCGGGCTCCCACTTCGCCGGCTGCCAGGGCGACGGCGTGGACGCCGCCGTCGACGTGGACGATCTCGCCGGTCGTGGCGGGGAACCAGTCGGACAGCAGCGCGACACAGGCCCGGGCCACCGGCTCGGGGTCACGCACGTCCCATCCCAACGGCGCCCGCTGGCCCCAGGTGGCCTCCATCGCCCCGAACCCCGGGATCGACCGCGCCGCCAGCGTCCGCAGGGGCCCGGCCGCCACCAGGTTGACGCGCACGCCGCGCCCCCCGAGGTCGCGCGCGAGGTAACGGCAGGTGGCCTCGAGGGCGGCCTTGGCCACACCCATCCAGTCGTACCCCGGCCAGGCCTGTGCGGCGTCGAAGTCCAGGGCGACCACCGACCCGCCCGGAGGCATGAGCGGCAGCAGCGTCTCGGCCAGCGACTTGAGCGAGTAGGCCGACACGTGCAGGGCGGTGGCGACGTCGTCCCAGCCGGCGGCCAGCAGTCCGTCGTCCTGACCCAGGCAGGCCTCGGGCGCGAACCCGACGGCGTGGAGGGCGCCGTCGACCTTGCCCCAGCGGCGACCCAGCTCGTCGGCCAGCGCCGCGTGGTGGGCCGGGTCGGTCACGTCCAGCTCTACGACGTCGGGCGGTGCCGGCAGCGTCCGGGCAACCCGCTCTGTGAGCCGCATGCCCCGCCCGAACGAGGTGAGCACCAGCTCGGCGCCCTGCTCCTGCGCGACCCGGGCGACTGCGGCTGCGATCGAGTCCTTCGTGAGCACGCCGGTGATGAGCAGCTTCTTGCCGTCGAGCAACATGGGCGTCCGTCCTCGGGTCACAACGGGATGTTGTCGTGGCGGCGGGGCCGCAGGCGCTCGCGCTTGGCCGCCAGCGCGACCAGCGCGCCCGCCACCGCGCTGCGGGTGTCGGCCGGGTCGATGATCTCGTCGACGTAGCCTCGCTCCAGCGCTGCGGTGGGCGAGAGGTGCACCGCCTCGTAGTCGGCCTCGAGCTGGCGGCGGCGTGCCTCCCGTTCCCCGTCGCTGGTGGCGCCGTTGAGCGCCCGGCGGTGGAGGATCTCGACGGCGCCCTTGGACCCCATCACCGCGATCTCGGCGCTCGGCCAGGCGAGGGCGCAGTCGTTGCCCATCGACTTGCAGTCCATGACTATGAACGCCCCGCCGTATGCCTTGCGCAGGACCACGCACACCCGCGGCACCGTGGCCTCGGCGTAGGCGAAGGCGAGCTTGGCCCCGTGGCGGATCATGCCGCGCCACTCCTGGTCCCGCCCGGGACGGAAGCCGGGCGTGTCGACCAGGGTGACGATCGGCAGGTTGAAGGCGTCGCAGAAGCGGATGAAACGCGCACCCTTCTGCGACCCCTCGATGTCGAGGGCCCCCGCCAGCTGGCTGGGCTGGTTGGCGAGCACACCGACGGGGAGCCCGGCCACGCGGCCCAGGCCCGTCACAACGCTGCTGCCGAACCGCGCCCGCAGTTCCAGGAACTCCCGGTCGTCAACCACGTCGATGATCACCCGGCGCACGTCATACGACGCCCGCCCGTCGTTGGGCACGGCGTCGGCAGCTCCCCGGGTGGGGCGGTCGGCGTGGTCGCTGGCGGCGACCGGCGGTGGTGTCTCGTGGTTGTTGGGTGGCAGGTGGTCGAGCAGGTCGGCGACCACGTCGCACGCCTCGTCCAGGTCGTCGACCACCAGGTCGGCCACGCCGGTGCGGGCGCCGTGGACCCATGACCCACCCAGAAGGTCGGCGTCGAGGGTGGCGGACCCGGTGATGCGGGCCGACGCCTGGGGGCCGTTGACGAACGCGGTGGCTCGGGCGGTCATCACGACCACGTCGGCCAGACCCAGCACGAGCGCGGTGCCGCCCAGGCAGGGACCGTCGACGACGAGCACCAGCGGCACCAGTCCGGACGCCCCCGCCAACGCCCGGGCCAGTGCCCCCCACCCGTGCAGTGACGCCAACCCCGCAGTGGCGTCGACGCCCACGCCATCGAGCACACCGACGACGGGCACACCGGCATCGACGCCGATGGCAACGGTGCGGGCGATCACCTCGGTGTCGGCCTGGATCGGCGCGCCCCGGAACCAGGCGACGGGACGGTCGACCGGCAGCCACGGGGTGTGCCCCACGCCGGCATCCACGGTCCCCGGGCGGCCGCGCCCGAGCGGGAGGCGCGCCGGCGGTGAGGGGGCGGCGACGGCCGTGGCCACCTACGTCACCTTCACCCCGGGCCGAGGACCAGCGCGGCGTTGTGGCCGCCGAATGCGAACGACGTCGATATCGCCGGCGCCACCTCGATGGTGCGGGGCTCGCCGGCTACGACGTCGACCGGCAGGTCGGTGTGGCGGTGGTTGGCCGTGGGCGGGACGAGGCCCCGCCCGGCGGCGAGCAGCGCGGCGACCGCCTCGACGGCGCCGGCGGCGCCGATGAGGTGCCCGGTGACGCCCTTGGTCGACGTCACGGGGACGGCGCCGGGACCGAACACCTTGGCGATCGCCACCGCCTCGGCGGCGTCATTGTGGGGAGTCGACGTGCCGTGGGCGTTGACGTGCCCAATGGCCCCGGCGTCCATACCGGCGTCGGCCAACGCCATCTCGATCGCCGCCACCGCGCCCGAGCCGTCCTCGATGGGGGCGGTGACGTGGTGCGCGTCGCAGGTGAGGCCATAGCCGAGGACCTCGCCTTGGATGCGGGCGCCACGCGACACCGCCCGGTCGTACGGCTCCAGCACCACGAACGCCGCCCCCTCACCCATCACGAAGCCGTCACGGTCGTCGTCGAACGGGCGAGAGGCGGCCGACGGGTCGGGGTTCTTGCTCAGCGCGCCCATGCGGGCAAAGGCGGCCATCGCCACGGGGCTCACGCAGGCCTCGGTGCCGCCGCACACGACCACGTCGGCCATGCCGTCGCGCAAGAGGCGCGCGCCCTCGCCGATCGCGTGGGCGCCGGTGGCGCAGGCGGTGGCGACTGCCAGGTTGGGTCCGGTGAAGCCGTGGCGGATGGCGACCAGGGCGGCGGCGGCGTTGGGCATCATCATCGGAACGAGGAACGGCCCCACCCGGCTCGGGCCCTTCTCCGCGTAGAGGATGACCTGGTCCTCGAGCGTCCGGATGCCTCCGATGCCGGAGCCGGCCACGACCGCACAGCGCAGCGGGTCGGCACCGAGGTCGTCGGGTGACGGAGCCGGAAGGAGCTCGCCCGTCGCGTCCATGCTCGTCGCGGTGGCGTCGCCCAGCGCGTCGGCGGCGGCGGCGACCGCCAGCAGGGCGGCCCGGTCGGTGCGCCGCACCTCCTTGGGCCCCACGTAGGGGACGGCATCGAAGTCGCGCACCTCGCAGGCGAAGCGCACCGAATGCCCGGAGGCGTCGTAGAGCGTGATCGGCGCGGCGGCCGGCCGGGCGGCCACCAG
>DASSDL010000218.1:0-3666 GCA_035697145.1 Acidimicrobiales bacterium | reverse complement strand
CTTCCACGGGGTCGGCTCCGGCGCTTCGTACCAGTGCCGGGGGCTATGTGCTGGACGTCGATCCCGCTTCGGTCGATGTGCGCCGATTCGAGCGGCATGTGTCGTCGGCGGGCGAACGACTCGGTAACCAAACGAGCGGCGACGCCGAGGCCGCCCTGAGCGAGCTGCGCTCGGCGCTGGACCTGTGGCGGGGCGAACCGCTGCAGGATGTGGCGTACGAGCCGTTTGCCGTGGCCGAGGTCCAACGCCTTCGGGAGCTGCGGGCGGCGGCCCTCGAGTACGAGATCGATGCCCTGCTGGTGCTGGGCCGCCACGAGCAGGCCGTCCCGGCGCTGCGCCAGCTCATCTCCGAGCATCCATTGCGGGAACGCTTCCGGGCCCAGCTGGTGTTGGCCCTGTACCGGTCGGGCCGACAGGCCGACGCCCTGCGGGAATTCGACGCCGCCCGCGCCCAGATGGTCGAGGAGCTCGGCCTGGAACCCGGTCCCGAACTCCGGCGGCTCCAGCGGGCGGTGCTCGGGCATGATCCTGTCCTCGACTGGGTACGGCCGGCGGAGCCTGCCGGGCCGGCCGCTCCGCCTGCGACCGCGGGGGCGCAGGGGGGTGGGTCCCGGCCTGGGAGCCTGCCGGCCCCCACCACCAGACTCGTCGGTCGCGAGCGCGAGATCACCCGGATCCACGACGCGCTCGTCGACAACCGCATGGTGACCCTGACCGGGCCGGGCGGCGTGGGTAAGACCCGCCTGGCGCTGGCCGTGGCTCACATCCAAGCCGCCCGGCGCCCGGTATGGCTGGTCGAGCTGGCTGACGTTGGCGACGAGGCCGTGGTGCCCTTCGAGATCGCGCGGGCGGTGGGGGTGGCCACCCACGCCGATCCGCTCGAGTCGCTCGCCGTCGGGATCGGGAATCAACCCGGGCTGCTGGTGCTCGACACGTGCGAGCACTTGATCGGCGCCTGCGCGGCGGCGGCCCATCGCCTCCTGCGCGCGTGCCCGGCGCTCGATGTGCTCGCGACCAGCCAGCAGCCGCTCGCGGTCGCCGGCGAGGTGGCCTGGCCAGTGCCCCCGTTGGCGGTTCCGTCCCCCAACGTGCCTTTCGACGAGGTCGGCGACGCTGAGGCCGTCCGCCTGTTCTACGAGCGCAGCCGGGCCGTTCGGCCGGGCTTCGAGCTCAATGCGTCGAACGCCCCTGACGTGGCGGCCATCTGCCGGGTCCTCGACGGGCTTCCCTTGGCCATCGAGCTGGCCGCCGCCAGGATCAAGGTGCTGTCACCGGCTGGAATCCTGACACGGCTCGATGACCGCTTCGCCCTCCTGCGCAGGGTGGGCCGGGCATCCGATGTTCGCCAGCAGTCGCTGCGGGCGGCGATCGAGTGGAGCCACGACCTGCTCGACCCCGACCAGCGACGGTTCTTCGAGCGTCTTGGCGTGTTCTCCGGGCGGTTCACCTTCGACGCGGCCGCGGCCGTGGCCGCCGACGGGCTCGCCGCCGACCCGCTGGAGCTGATCAGCGCGATGGTGGATCGCTCGCTGGTCGTCACCGATGGCGACGACTCCTACCGGATGCTTGACTCGCTGCGGGCGTTCGCCGTCGACCGTCTCGGCCGGAGCTCCGGTGAAGGCGACGCCGCTCGAGCACGGCTGGCCCGCTGGCTCGCCGAGTTCTGCGAGGCCAGCGACGCCCACCTGCGGGCCGCCGACCGTCAGGTTGCCCTCGACCAGCTGCGGGCCGAGGTGCCCAACCTTCGGGCCGCCCTCGAGTGGTCCTTCACCCCGGGCGACCGCATGATCGGTGTGCGGCTGGCCTGCTCGCTGGTGTGGTTCTGGGGTTGGGTGGGCGCCAACGAGGAGGCCAACCGGTGGTTGCACCGGGCACTGGAGACGACCGGCCTCGACAGCCAACGGCGAGCGCGCCTGCTCGAGGGGATCGCCATGCACGCGTTCGCCCTCGGCGAGATCGCCGCCGGGCGGCGAGCGGCGCAGGCGGCCGCCCGCCTCTGGACCGAGGCGGGGACGCCGCAGCGCGGTTTCGCGGCCCTCATCTACCGGGGGCTCTCCGAACGTCGGCGGGGCGAGCTCGACTCGGCAGCCGCGACCCACGATCGGGCCATCACCATCGCCCGCTACAGCCGCGACGAGTGGGGACTGGCGGTGGCGCTGTACTGGCGGGCGGCCACCGCCGCCGATCAACACGACGACGCGCTCGCTGGCCGCCTCCTCGATGAAGCCCTCTCCCTCGCCGAGGGGGCAGGCGACCGGCGCGCCGTCGGGTCGATCGTCCACCAACTCGGCCGGGTCGCCCTGCGCCGCGGCGACGCCGAACGAGCGCTCGACCTCGCCCAACGGGCCCTGGCCATCCACGAGGCGATCGGTTGGAGCGAGGGCGTCGCCGGCGCGCTCGAGGCGGTCGGCAGAGCCCTCGTCACAAGCGGGCACCCCATCGAGGCCGTGGCCAGTCATCGTCGTGGCCTGCAGATCGCGACAGAGCTCGGCCTGCCCGATGCCATCACCAAGGCGCTCGAAGGGCTCGCGGGCGCCCTAGCCGCCACCGGCAACCCCGACACCGCCGCCGAAGTCCTCGGATCGGCCGCGGCGATGCGGTCCCAAGCGGATGTACCAGCCCACGTGACCCAGCGGCGGGTCGTGGCCGCCATCGAATCGCGGTTGCGCGAACGGCTTGGCGACCAAACCTTCGAGGCCGCGTTCCGCGGCGGCGAGCGACTGGGCCCCCGCGAGGTCATCGCCGCATCCGATCCGGGTGACGGACCTGCCGCCCGGCTGCAAGCGCCTTCGTCAGCCGATCGTTGATCGCCACGGCCGCGACCTCACGCAACGCGGATTCGTTCCTTGACGGCCGGTGTTGGGTCGTGGCTGAGCTCATGTCCGTCTGTGCTCTGCGCGGCTCGGTGGGCGGCGGATGGTTTCGACTTCGATCTCGATGCCGATGTGGCGGCTGACGAGCAACCCACCTCCCTCCAACGTGACGTTCCAGCTGACGCCCCAGTCGTCCCGGTTGATGACACCCCCCGCCGAAAACACGGATCGGTGAGCTCCCCACGGATCGACGACGGTGCCTCGGTAGACGACCTGGAACTCGACGGTGTTGGTGACGCCGACGAGAGTGAGCTGTCCAATCACCAGGCCCCGGCGGCCGTTCCAGCGGGTGTGGGTCGATCGGAAGACGGCCGTGGGATGGCGGTCCACGTCGAGGTGTTCGGCGGAACGGAGCTGGTCGTCGCGATCCCCCGAGCCGGAGGCGACCGACGCCGTGGCGATGATCGCCTCGACTGACGAGTCCGAGAGTTCCTCGGCAACATTGACCTGTCCCAGAACCGCGGCGAACCGGCCGCGAATGGACGCCACCGCCAGGCGGCGGGCGGAGAACCCGACGTAGGCGTGGTCGGGATCGATGGCCCAGGTGCCGACGGCCGGGACCTCGATGCCGGCGACGAGACGGGTGGGGGGCGACCAAACCGACACCACGCTTGAGGATCCGCTGCGGCGCTGTGAGATCCCTGGTGTCCCGCTGTTCGACTGTCAGGTCCGTGACAGGTGCCCATCAGACCGATCCGGCATGCTCACGGCGCCATGATCACCTGAGGTGAGGAACGGAAGTCACCATGCTGCGTGGAGTCAGCACGGAGCCGGCCGTCGCAACCAGACCCGC
>DASSDL010000217.1:0-3929 GCA_035697145.1 Acidimicrobiales bacterium | reverse complement strand
GACGCGCCTACCAAGCGGTCGAGGTCGTCGCCGCCTCGGCGACGCTGCGGCCGTCGAGGTAGACGAAGCCCTTGGTGCCGTCGACGGTGACGGTCTGACCGGTCTTGATGGCCGTCGTACCGACCTCGGTGCCGACCACGGCGGGGACGCCGAACTCACGGGCCACGATGGCGGTGTGGGACAGGACGCCACCGACATCGGCGACGATCGCCCCGGCGACCGAGAACACCGGCACCCACGGCGGCAGGGTCATCTCGCAGACCATGACCTCGCCGTCCTCGAGCGCGGTCGCCTCGTCCAGCGACCGCACCACCCGGGCCGTGCCCGTGTAGACGCCCTGTGAGCCCGGCACGCCCTTGAGCGCTCCGGGGTCGGCGCTCTCCTCCGGCGGGACCATGCCCAGGAGCCGGTACACCAAGGCGTCCATGAACGGGTCCGGCACCTCGGGGGGCGGCGGCGGGTTTCCGAGCGTGGTGGGTGCCGGGACGCGACTGGCCGCCTCCATGCTCGCTCTGCGCTCGGCGACCTTCGCCCGTTGATCGTCCCCGTCACCGAGGGCGGCAACGACCTCGTCCCGATAGAGGAAGAAGACGTCGTCGGGCTCGTCGACGACGTCCTTGGCCACGAGGCGCTCGCCGACGGCGAGGGCGAACCGGCGGAACACGCTGATGAAGAGCTGATCGATGTAGAAGGCGTGGTCCTCGGTGAGCGGGAAGCTGTAGCGCGCCGCCTCGTAGAGCTCGTCGAACTTCTCCAGCGTCTCGGGCTCGTCGGCCAGCGCGGCGCGGGCTGCGCCCAGGAGCTCCTCGCGCCGTGCGACCTTCTGTTGGTAGACGACCTCCGGGTCATCGCTCTCGTCGAGCTCCATCATGTTGGCGATGCTCGCCAGGGGGATCGACGGGTTCTCCCGCCACGGCACGTCGGCGAGGTCGTACACGGCGTCGTGGCGCCAGCCGTATTCGAAGAGGAACTCATCGAGCCGCTCGCGGAACGCCCGGCCCTCCTCGCTGGCGTCGAGCTTGTCGGGAATGTCCTTCGGCGCGGCCATCTCGAACAGCTCCTTCAGCGTCGGGCTGGCGAGCACCGTGCGGCTCAGCTCCCACAGCCCGCGGCTGGCGTCTACCGATTTTGTCTGGAACCCGTGGAGCGTCTGGTACGACTCGGTGGGATCGGCCGGCTTCATGATCGTGTCGTAGAGGTCGCAGAACGCGCTGCTGGACAGCAGCACGAAGTTGATGTGGCCATGGATCCACCACTGGTGCCGCATCTGCTCGGTCAGCTCGTCGAGCCTGGCGATCAGATCGTCGTCACCGAGGCCCGAATAGTCGACGGTCTTGAGCGGAACGTTGTTGGCGATCACCTCGGGCTTCCACTGCTCGTCCCATGTCTTGCCGATGCCGGGGACCTTGTCGGCGAGCTTGCCGTGGTAGCGGGTCATCCGGTCGGCGATCTCGGCCTCGTCGGGGATGGGGTGGAAGGCCACGTAGAAGTAGTGGTTGACCTCCTTGGTGCTGACCATGATCGGGCAGTCGTACTCGGCCTGCGCCTTGGTGAACCCCTCGGCCAGGGTGCGGACCACCAGATCGAACGACAGGGGGGTGACCGGGCGGGGTGCGTGCATCTTGTCCAGAGCCCAGAACCCTTCGATCTCGTCCGGCCCAGGGAACGTGATCTCGTCGTTCGTCGTCGTCACTGTCGACCCCCCTACTGTGACCTGGCCCGCCCACACACGGGATTGCATCCTCACTGTAGTTGAGCGCGCAGAAACATCAGGCTCCCTGACGTGTGGGGGCGCCCATTACGGTCACCGATGATGGACCTGTCGACGCCGAGCCGACCGGACTGGCGCGCCGTGCTCGCGGAGCGGCGGCCGCCACGCCGAACCGACGCCGCCCACAGGCTGGTCCTCCTCGGCACGGCGGGCGGGTCGAACCCCAAGGCGACCCGGGCCGGGTATGCCAACGCGGTCGTGGTCGGTGACGCCGCCTACCTCGTCGATTGCGGCGAGGGCGCGCACCGCCAGCTCTGGCGTGCGGGGTTGACGCTCAACCCGAACCTCGGGCCGGAGCGGCCGGTAGTGCGGGCCCTGTTCGTCACGCACCTCCATGCCGACCACGTCATGGACCTGGCCAACCTGCTGCTGGGAAGCTGGCCACCGCACGCCATCGACCTGTACGGCCCGGGACCCGCTGGGCTCCCGATCCCGGTGTTTCCGGCCGGGGAGGAGCGCCCCCTGGTGTTCCCGGATGCGCCGACGCCCGGCATCCGGGCCACGGTGGATCACCTGCTGCGCGCATACGCCTACAACATCAACCTCCGCATCGCCGACGAGGGCCGCCGTAGCGTCACCGACTCGGTGCGGATCCACGAGATCGGCGTCGTCCAGGACGGGGATGCGCCGGACATCGACCTCGGCGTCGGCGACGGCGGCAGCCGGGCGTCGGCGGCCCCCGACATGGATCCCGTGGTCGTCTATCCCGAGGACGACCACGGGGTCACGGTGAGCGCCGTCCTGGTGCAGCACGCTCCTGTGTTCCCCGCCTTCGGCTTCCGGTTCGACACCCCGCACGGCTCGGTGGTGTTCTCGGGCGATACCGGTCCGTGCGGCAACGTCGTCCGCCTGGCGCGCGGTGCCGACCTCCTGGTCCACGAGGTGATCGCCGTGGAACTGCTGGCGCAGCGCCTGCGCCGACTGCCCAACTTCGAGGCCATCCGCAATCACCTGGCCAGTTCCCACTCGACGCCCGAGCAGGTCGGCCAGATCGCCACGCAGGCAGGTGTCGGGATCCTGGTGCTGTCGCATCTGGTCCCCGGTGACATCGACTTGACCGAGCCGGAGTGGGAGGCGCGCGTGCGCCCGCACTTCGCGGGCGAGATCGTGTGCGGCGTCGACCTCGACGAGTTCGCGCTGGTGCAGGCCTGATGTGACTACGTCACCCGTGCACCGAGCACGTTCAGCTCCGGGCGGCCGTCGCGGCGTCGAGGCGGACCAGGAAGTCCATGGCCCGTTGAAAGATCGCTTCGACCTCGGCGTCGGAGGCGCCGCCGAAGAAGTGGTCCGCGCCCGCGACGGACTCGAGCTCGACCGACCCGCCCGCGGCCCGCAGGGCTCGAGCCAGGCGGACGCTCTGGTCGTGGGGCACCCAGGTGTCGTCCTCGCCGTGTTGTAGGAGGAACGGCGGTGCGTCGCCGTGCACGTGCGTCACCGGACTCGCGGCCCGTGCCAGGTCGAGGTGCCGAACTATGGGGCCGCTGAGCAGGTGGGCCTCGTAGCTGTCTGTGGCGTCCTCGTCCTGGTCGAGCGCAGGCAGGTCGGTGACCGGGTACCAGCACACCACGCCGGCGACCGGGGGTGCGTCGTCCACCAGCGCAGCGAGCGCCGCCAGGTTGCCCCCGGCCGACGCGCCCCACAGGTACGTTCGCCCGGGAGCAACGGCGAGGGCGGTGGCGTTGGCCTGGAGCCAGCGGAGCGCCTCCAACGTGTCGTCGAGCTGCGCCGGAAAGAGGGCTTCGCCGCTGAGTCGGTAGTCGGGTGCGGCGACGACGAAGCCCGCGTCGGTCAGCCGCTCGAAGACACCGCGCGACCACTCCCGGGTCTCCCGGGGTGGTCGGCTCCGGTGGCTCACCCGCCAGCCACCGCCGTGGACGTACACCAGCAATGGCCGGGGCCGGTTTGGGTCGTCGCCAGGTTCGCTCGGCCGGTAGACGTCCAGCTCCAGCGCCCGGAAGCCTTCCCGTTCGGCGAAGACGATGGCCTTCTCGACACGCACCCTTGCATCCCCCCGGGATGTGAGGTTGTCAGGTTCCCTGGCATTCTGACACCCGGCCGTTCGAGCCCGTAGGGTCGTGGCCGGCCGCCGCAGCAGCACGAGGGGAGGACCGGTTGGGCAGCATCCTGGGCAACCGGGTGGCGCGGCTGGAGGATCCCC
>DASSDL010000216.1:0-7135 GCA_035697145.1 Acidimicrobiales bacterium | reverse complement strand
GCCCGACCCAGGTCGGGGGCGGGAGCCGGAGGCGTGAACGGCGATCCCAATCTCCGGGCCCGTCTCGAGCGCCTCGCTTCGAACGCCGGCGACCCCCCCGAGCGAGGACTCGATCGGGTCGCCGCACGCCGGCACCGCCGGCTGCGCCGCCGCCGTGGAGCTGTCGTCACGGCGGCGGCGCTGGCGGTGCTTTTGGGAGCCGTGTCGCTGGTCATGGACGGGGGACCGGACGACGACCAGGTGGCCGTCTCCCCGGCCCGTCGCCCGACGCGCGCCGCGGCGCAGCTTCCCGAAACCGTCGAGGTGCGCTGCACGCCCACCGGGATCGACATCCCGGTGGCCTCGGTGCGGCCGCAGCAGAACGGGTTGAACGTGCGCGTGATCAACACGCTGGTCACACCGGTCGAGGTACGGGTCGTGAAGGAGGCGGTTTGGACGGGACGGCAATCCTTCGCGGCCGGTGTGGTGGGGACCATGGTCCAGCCGGTTCCGCCGGGATCGATCCAGATCGGCTGCTTCGGCGGTGGCGTGGCGGATTCCAACACTGTCGAGCTGGTTGACGTCCACAGCTACTACCAGAAGCCCGAACTCGCGTGCCCGTCGGAGGACGAGGCGATCGAGATCACCGATCTGGGCGGGGCCGAGCCCGACAGGGCGATGAGCACGACGGCCCGTAAGGGCATCGCCAGCCAGGACCTCGAGGTCGAGGGCCTTGCTTTCGGGGCGCGGCGGGGCTACCCGAACCAGCGCCTCAGTGACCCCACGGACGATCCCATGGTGCAGGTGAGCCGCGATGGCGACACGGTGGCGTTCGTGCACCTGCGGCGCACCGACAACCACCGCGACGCCAAGTGGCGGGCGGTCGCCATCGAGGGCTGCCAGAGCTTCCTCTCCGCGGCGACGACCACGAAGACCACCGCCGCATCGACGTGAGCCCGGCCGGGTCTACGCGTACAGCGACTCGATCTGCTCCGAGTACTTGGCGAGGATTCCCCGGCGCTTGAGCTTGGATGTCGGGGTGAGCTCGTCGCCGTCCGGGAGCCACTCGTCGCCCAGGACGGCGATCCTCCGCACCCGCTCGGCCGTGCTGAACCGGAGCATCACCTGGTCCACCGCCCGCTGCAGCTCGTCCAACGTGCGCGGATCGGCCGCCAGCTCGGCCACCGACTCGGCCTCGATGCCCCGCTCGCGGAACCATCCTGGCGCCACCTCGGGGTCGAGAACCACCAGTGCCGACACAAACCGCCGGGCGTCGCCGACCGCGCATGCCTGGCCGATGGGCACGACAGCCTTGAGGGCGGTCTCGAGGTTGGCGGGGCTGACGTTCTTGCCGCCGGCGGTGATGATCAGCTCCTTCTTGCGGTCGACGATGCGGAGGTAGCCGTCGTCGTCGATCTCGCCGATGTCGCCGGAGTGGAAAGTGCCGTCGGGCTCGAGGGCGCTCGCCGTCTTTTCGGCGTCGTCGAGGTATCCGACGAAGACGTTGCCGCCCCGGCAGCACACCTCACCGTCGTCCCCCAGGAAGACGTCGACCCCGGGGAACGCCCGGCCCACCGTGCCGACGCGCACCTCCTCGGGATCCCAGGTCATGGGCCCGGTCGTCTCTGACAGTCCGTAGATCTCCGACATTGGGACGCCGATCGCCCGGTACCAGCGGATCAGCTCGGGCGGGATCGGCGCCGCGCCGGTGATGGCGTACTGCAGGCTGTCGAGCCCCACGAGTTGGCGGACGTTGCGGAAGGCGAGCTCGTCCAGCGATGCCCACGTCTGCTCGTCCTCCTCGGTGGCCGTGCCGAGGGCGCGTCGTTCCGCGATGGGCTCGGCGGCGGCGACGGCCTGGTCGAAGCGGGTCTTGGCGTCGTCGTTGGCCGCCAGGGCGGCCTGGATGCCGGCGTGGATCTTCTCCCACACGCGGGGGACCCCGAACATCGTCTGGGGATGGACCTCACGCAGGTACTGACCTATGAGGGAGGGATCGGGACACGTCGTCACCTCGAAGCCGGCGATGCCGGCGAGGTAGTGGCCGGACATGCGCTCGGCGATGTGCGCCATCGGCAGGTAGGAGATGGCCCGGAAGCCGACGGGGTCGATGCCCAGCAGGTCGAGGTAGCCCTCCGCGGTCCACACGACGTTGTAGTGGCTGATCATGACGCCCTTCGGCGGGCCCGTCGTGCCGGACGTGTAGATCACCGTCGCCAGCGAGTCGGGGTGGATGTCGCCCAGCGAGGCGTGCAGGTCCATCGGATCGTGACCCTCGAGG
The DNA here is from genome assembly GCA_035697145.1 of Acidimicrobiales bacterium. Lineage (GTDB taxonomy): Bacteria > Actinomycetota > Acidimicrobiia > Acidimicrobiales > VFJN01 > DASQUK01. The sequence continues at coordinate 4,875 of DASSDL010000216.1, read as the reverse complement.
ACGGCCCCTCCTGCGATCAGGGCACCCGGGCCGGCCGTTTTGTCGGCGCCGGCGTCGTCCGCCCCACCCAACACCACCAGGTGCTCGAGCTTGGGTAGCTCGTCACGCACCGCGGTGAAGCGCTCGGCGAAGCCCGGGTCCTCGACGACGGCCACCGTCGCCCCGCTGTGCCCCGCCAGGTACGCCACCTGCTCGGCGGGCGAGGAGTTGTAGATCGATACCCCGGTGGCGCCGCAGAACATCGCCGCCAGGTCGACCACGTGGAACTCGGGGATGTTGCGCATCATCAGCACGACCCGATCGCCCGGCTCCACGCCGAGGGTCCGCAGGCCGGCCGCGGCCCGGGCCACCCGGTCGGCAACGTCGGCGTAGGTCCACTCGACCCAGCGGTCGCCGTCCTTGGCGCGCAACGCCACGTTGTCGGGATGGGCGGCCACCGTCTCCAGCCAGCGGCTGGCGATGGTCTGTCCCTCGACCTTTCGATCGAGCTCGTCCTTGGTTGCGATCACGCGGGACCCCCTCGTCGTCGCCCTCGGATGGCTGTTGACGGCGGGCCGAACCACCCGTCGCGTGCGCCGCCGTGACGGCCCAGAGTAGGCCGTGGTTGCGATCCGTGTGGGGTGGTCGGCAGACTGGCTTGACCGAACGGTCAAGGAGCCGGCCCAACCCCCAAAGACTGCGGGCACCGGGGACCGGCGAGACAAAGGAGCAGTCCATGCCCACCGCCGTCATCGTCGATGCCGTCCGCACCGCAGGAGGCAAGCGCAACGGCAAGCTCTCCGGTTGGCACCCCGTCGACCTGGCCGCCGAGACCCTCAACGCCCTGGTCGAGCGCAACCAGATCGATCCCGCCGTGGTCGAGGACGTGATCATGGGCTGCGTGATGCAGGCCGGGGCCCAGTCGGTCAACGTCGCCCGCAACGCTGTGCTGGCCGCTGGCTGGCCGGAGGAGGTTCCCGGCACCACCGTCGACCGGCAGTGCGGTTCCGGGCAGCAGGCCGCCCACTTCGCGGCGCAGGCCGTGATCGCCGGCGCCCACGATGTCGTGGTGGCCGGTGGCGTCGAGGTGATGAGCCAGGTTCCCATGGGCGCGTCCGTGGGTGACGGCAGGTTCGGCCTGCCCTTCGGCCCCCGGATGAACCAGCGTTACCAGGACGTCGGCGGGCTCGTGCCTCAGGGCATCTCGGCGGAGCTGATCGCCGATAAGTGGGGCCTGACCCGCGAGGACCTGGACGCGTTCGGGGCCGAGAGCCAGCAGCGGGCGGCCCGGGCCCGCGCCGAGGGCCGGTTCGACAACGAGATCGTCGCCGTCCGGTCGATCCACCGCGACAAGGAGACCGGCAACATCACCGAGTCCGACGAGCCGGTCACCGGCGACGAGGGCATCCGCCCCGACACGACGGCCGAGTCGCTGGCCAACCTCAAGCCGGCCTTCAAGCCGGACGGCAAGGTCACGGCTGGCAACTCCAGCCAGATCACCGACGGCGCCTCGGCAGCGCTGATCATGAGCGAGGAAAAGGCCGCTGAGCTCGGGCTCACGCCGCGGGCGCGGTTCCACAGCTTCGCCCTGGCCGGGGCAGACCCGGTCATGATGCTCACGGCTCCCATCCCCGCAACCCAGAGGGTGCTCGACAAGGCCGGCCTGACGCTCGCCGACATCGACCTGGTCGAGATCAACGAGGCGTTCGCCTCGGTGGTGCTCGCGTGGCAGCGCGAGACCGGCGCCGACATGAGCAAGGTCAACGTCAACGGCGGGGCCATCGCGCTGGGTCATCCGCTCGGGTGCTCGGGCACCAAGTTGCTCGCGACCCTGCTCAACGAGCTCGAGCGCACCGGCGGCCGCTACGGCCTGGAGACCATGTGCGAGGGTGGCGGCATGGCCAACGCCACCATCATCGAGCGGCTCGGGTAGGCAACGGGCGGACTGTAGGTGCCGGTCGTGGGGGTCGGCCGGCACGCCACCCGTTCACATCGTGTGACGGAGGGGGTCATGAGGCAGATCGGCGTGCCGCTGGCGCTGGCCCTGGTGGCAACGCTGGCGGCGTGCAGCGCGTCTTCCGATGCGGGATCGGCGAGTACCGAGTCCGCGGGGCTCGATCGCCTCCTCGAAGGCGCCGACGAAGCCCCCTGGGCCGTGCGTGCCGGGGTCGAGCAGATCACCGTCACCGGGGCCGATCCCGGCGAACCGCTGACGCTGTACGGCGGGCTGGGCCGCCGCCTGCTGACGCTGCGGGCCGACGACCAGGGTCAGGCGCACTTCGCGTACCTGCCGGCCGAGTACCAGGAGGTGCAGTCCGGTCCCGACCTCGACTGGGCGGACCTCGGCGATCCGGCGGCCGCCGGCGTGGTCGAGCCCGGGCGCTACGTGATCCGGGACGACCAGGCGTCCCCGGCGCTGGCCACCGACGTGGTCACCGTTCCCGGCCGAGACGACATCCCGGACACCGCCCTCTACGACCGCCAAGTCCTCACGGCCGCCCGGGTCGACGTCCTCGGGAACGCCCTGCCGGGTTCGTCGCTGGAGGCGGGCTTCCAGTACCTGGAGATGCGCGACGGCGGGCGGCTGAGCGCGATGGTGCGCCTGCCCGACCCCGCCCTTTACGGCGAGGGCCCCTACCCGACGGTGGTCGAGTATTCGGGCTACTCGCCGTCGAACCCCGCCAGCGAGGAGGCCGGTGCCCGCCTGGCTCGCACATTCGGCTACGCCACGGTGTCGGTCAACATGCGCGGCACCGGATGCTCGGGCGGCGTGTTCGACGTGTTCAACCCGGCCCAGATGGCAGACGGCTACGACGTGATCGAGATCGTCGCCCGCCAGCCGTGGGTCCTGCGCGGCCGGGTCGGCATGGTGGGCCTGTCGTACTCGGGCATCACCCAGCTGTACACCGCGGCGACCCGGCCCCCGCACCTGGCGGCGGTGACGGCACAGTCGGTCATCGCCGACCCGTGGCTGCAGGCGTGGCCCGGCGGCATCTTCAATTCCGGCTTCACCCACCAGTGGATCAAGGAGCGTGACGCGGCCGCCGCGCCCGGCGGCGACAGCTGGGTCACGAAGCGGATCGCGGCCGGTGACACGACCTGTGCCGGGCACCAGGCACTGCGGGCCCAGAACCCCGACTTCGAGGGGTTCGTCCGGGCCCTCGACAGCTATCCGGCCTCGGCCGCAGCTCGCGACCTGCGACGGCTGGTGGGTGACGTCGAGGCGCCGGTCTTCGTCTCGGGAGCGTTCCAGGACGAGCAGACGGGCCCGCAGTTCACGGCGCTGCTCGACGCGTTCACGTCGGCCCCGGTCCTGCGCGTCAACCTCTGGAACGGACGGCACCCCGACGGCTATGGCCCCGCCAACCTCATGCGTTGGTTCGAGTTCCTGGAGTTCTACGTCGCCGAGCGGGTACCCAGGCTCAACCCGGTGGTGCGGGCCCTGGCGCCCCCGGTGCTGGCCGGTCAGTTCCATCTTCGTGACATCGAGCTCGAGCCCGACCGGTTCGCCCGGTTCGGCGACGATCACGCCTCGGCGTTGGCGGCGTACGAGGCCGAAGACCCGGTGCGGGTGATATTCGAGAGCGGCATCGGTGAGAACGAGGTCGGTGAGCAGGGCGGCACCTTCGAGTTGGGGCTCGAGTCGTGGCCTACGAGCGACGCCGAGCCGGTGACGTGGTACCTGGGCGACGACGGCCGCCTCAGCGCCGACGAGCCCGGGCGGCGCAGCGACGGCGAGGCCGACCGCTTCAACGTCGATCCCGAAGCGGGAGGCGCCACGCTGTTCGGGGGCACCGGCGACTACCCACTTCTCGACCCGGTATGGACCGACGCCGAGTGGACCCGCTTCGGCGAGGGCGAGGAGCTGTCGTACCTCACCGAGCCGCTGGCGGAGGACCTGGTGGTCGCCGGCCCGGCGGTCGCCGAGCTCTGGGTGTCTAGCGACGTCCCCGACGTGGACCTGCAGGCGTCGATCTCGGAGGTCCGCCCCGACGGCGTCGAATACCTGGTCACCAACGGCTGGCTGCGGGTCGGTCACCGGACCGAGGACCGCCAGCGGACGGAGGGACTGGAGGTCGTGCACGCCTTCACGAAGCGCGCTTACGAGCCGCTGGAGGGCGACGAGGTGGTCGAGGCCCGCATCGACATCCCCGGCTTCGCGCACGCCTTCCGCTCCGGCTCGCGGTTGCGCCTGTCGATCGCCACGCCAGGCCGGAACCACGCCACCTGGGAGTTCGAGCCGCCCGACTACGGCGATGACATCCCAACCGTCGACGTGTCCCGCACCCGGCGACAGCCGTCGGCCCTCGTGCTGTCGGTGGTCGACGGCGTCCGGGTTCCCGCGGTGGAGCCGGCCCCATGCCCGGGGCTGCGAGGCATGGCCTGCCGGCCGTTCGTCGCCACCGCGAACGACCCGGCGAACGGGTGACTTCTTCGCCGAATCGGTCGCCGGGACGGCCATTCCCGCGGAGAAAACCTCGGGCCGTACGCTGGCGGGGTGCGTAGGCCGAGGATCTCGTGGCCGACCCTGGTCGTGCTGGTCGCAGCCGGGCTGGTCGCGTGGCTGGTGACCGGGGCCACGCCCCTCGCGGTGGCGGTCGCCGTGGTGGCCGGCTGGCTGATCCTCAGGATCGGGTTCGGCGTGCTGTCGGGGCTGGCCACGCCGCTACCGCCACCCCCGCCGCCCGGTGAGCTGCGCAAGGTGCGGCTGACGTACAGGTGCTCGATCTGCGGCACCGAGGTGCGCATGACCAACGCCAACGACGAGGTGCCGGACCCGCCACGGCACTGCCAGGAGGACATGGACCTGGTGGCGCCCATAGATGGGTGATCTACGGGATCGACGCGATCCTCACAGGTTGTGGAAAACCCTGGGGAGGGTCACATCGTTGTAAC
>DASSDL010000215.1:0-3306 GCA_035697145.1 Acidimicrobiales bacterium | reverse complement strand
CGCCGCTCGCCGCCGCCTGCAACGTGCACGCACGCATCGTGGCTTCGGCTCGCCGCCGTTGTGGCCCTGCAGGGACGGTTGCGCCCCGGCTGCAGTTGCGGAGGTGGCGGTCAGGTTTCGATGACGACCTTGCCCAGAGCGCGACCCTCACCGACGTATGCCAGCGCCTGCGGGACGCCGTCCAGGCCGAACCTGCGGTCGATGTGGATCTGGACATCCCCGGCGACGCACCGCTCGGCGAGGGGCTCGAAGTGCGCGGGGCCCTGCTTGACCACCAGCATCCCGATGCGGCGCCCGGTGAGCCGGCCAAGCAAGGCGCCGATCGTGACGATCCGCAGGAGGGTCGGCACCGGCCCACCCACGCAGCGGTACCGGCCGCCACGGGCCAGCGCCCGCCGATAGGTGAACACCGACCGGTACGCGACGAGGTCGAGGATGTGGTCGAACGGTCCGAGCTGCGTGAAGTCCGTGCGGCGGTGGTCGACCACCTCGTCGGCGCCCAGCGACCGCATGAACTCGAGCTTGCCCGCGTTGTCGACACCGGTCACGTGCGCCCCCGCACGCTTGGCGAGCTGGATCGCGAACGACCCGCTGCCGCCGCCTGACCCGTTGATGAGCATGCGCTGGCCTTCCCCCACGCCGGCGGTTCCCTGCAGGGCGATCGCCGCTGCTTGGGGAAGCGTCGAGGCCTCGGCGAAGGCCAACGCGGCGGGCTTGTGGGCAAGCACCGACTCGGGCGCCACCGCGTACTCGGCGAAGCCGCCCATCAGGCCGAGGTTGTCGCCGTAGACCTCGTCGCCCACGCGGAACCGGGTGACGCCCGGGCCGACCGCGTGCACGCGCCCCGCGATGTCCGAGCCGAGGGTCCGACGCGCCGGCCTGCGCACGCCCCCGATCCGCGCGTAGAGCGGGGTGCCCCGCAGGCACTCCCAGTCGGAGAGATTGACCGAGGTGGCAACGACCTCGACGAGCACCTGCTTTGGGCCCGGGGTCGGCATCCGGACCTGCTCGACGCGAAGCACGTCGGGCGGACCGTACCGGTCGTAGACCACCGCCTTCATCCGGTCGCCTCGCTCCTCAGTGAACGGTCGCGCCCGATTCTCGAGCGGAGTCTAGGAGTCGCTCGAGGCCGTCGAGGATGAGGTCGAGACCGAACTCGAACTCGTGTGTGTAGTCGTAGCCGGACGCGAGGGCGGCGGCGGCGGCCTCGTTCAGGCGCGGGTAGGTCTCCGCCGGCACCCGTGGGAGGACGATCTCGGCCATCTCGGCAAGCTCCTCCGGTGTGCCGAACGGCAGGCTCGCCTCCTGGATCGCGAACCCGTAGATGTAGCTGTCCAGGAGCCAGTACGCGTGGGTGGCGTTCTCGATCGAGAAGCCCGCTTCGCGCAGGCAGTCCAGCACCGCCTCGTGGTGGCGCAGACTCGTCGGCCCGGGCGTTGTCCGGAGCTCCATCAGCCCGGTCGCCCAGGGGTGTCGCGCGAGTGCCTCGCGCACCGAGGCCGCCCGCTGGCGCATGGCCGTGCGCCAGCCGGCATCGCTGGCGGGCAGGTCGATCTCGCTGAACACGACGTCGATCATCCCGTCCAGGAGGTCGTCCTTGTTCGCCACGTGGTTGTACAGGGACATCGCCTCGACCCCGAGTCGCTGGCCGAGCTTGCGCATGCTGAGCGCCTCGAGGCCGGCTTCGTCGGCGAGGGCGACGGCAGCCCGCACCACGCGCTCCCTGTTCAGGGGGGTCCGCGGCGTCGAGCTCGGTTCGGGTGGCGTCGCCACAGGGCCTCCGCTTGACAAGGCTTACGATGTATGTATAACATACGCTGTATGCTTACGACGTAAGTATACCGGCGCCGCGCTGCGGAACGCCAGCCATCGTGGTGGAACTCACCATCCCACCGAACCGAAGGAGCAACGACGTGAGAACCCAGAGAGCAGAACTCACCGCGCTGGAGGACCGGCAGATCCCGGTTCAGGCGAAGCTCGCAGCAGCATGGACCAGTTTCATGTTCCTGTACATCTACGTCGACTACCTCGCGCTGTACAAGCCCGGCGTCATCGACGACATCCTGGTCGGCATCGTCTGGGAGTTCGACATCAGCCAGACGTTGTTGACCGCCTTCCTCACGAGCGTGGCGATCCCGATCCTGATGGTGATGCTTTCCATGACGCTGCCCGCCCGTGCGAACCGCACCATCAACCTCGTCGTGGCATCGCTGTACGTCCCCTTCTCGATGTTCAACGCGGTGGGCGAGTCCTGGACGTACTTCTACGGCCTGGGTGTCGCACTGGAAGTGATCGTGCTCGCCGTCATCCTGCGCTTCGCCTGGACCTGGCCCCGCACGTCCTCACCGTCGATGCCCGAGCCCGCCGCACCACACCGACCGCAGCTCCGGATGGGACGGTAGGCACATGGCTTCGATCCGAACAGCCGGTCTGACCAAGGACTTCGGCGACCTTCGGGCCGTCAACGAGATCGACCTCGACCTACCCGAGGGTGGGGCGGCCGGAGGGTGCGGTACAGCGAGTAGACGAGCTGGGCGACCAACCGGCGCGTGTTGTAGTTCACCACCACGATGCCAGGTCGCCCGCCTGGCGCGTTGGAGTCGCGACGCGGCCAGGTCGTTCTCACGATGCCGGGCTCCCCAGCTCGGCGGGTGGTCAGGCGGAGCCCAGGATACCGCCCGCGGCTCCGCCAGTGACCCTAGCGGAGATCTGGTGATGCTCGTCAAGCGCCTTTGACCGGGCGCTCATGCACGGTCGTGTCGCTGGCGGGCCTCGTGGCCTTGACCGGCGTGGCGGTCGCCCACCGGAGGCTCGGCCCCAGCTCCTCGGCCACGACCTCCACCACCGACCGGGCGCTCCCATCCTCAGCCGTCCATGCCCGCTGCTGGAGCCGACCCACGACCACCACCCGGCTGCCCTTGGACAGCGACTCGGCCGCATGCTCGGCCTGGTCCCGCCACACGACCACGGTGAAGAACGACGCCTCCTGCTCCCGCCGGCCCGACACGGCCACCCGGAACATGGCCCGGGCGATTCCGCTCTCGGTGTGCCGCAGCTCGGGGTCGTCGGTGAGGTTGCCGGCGAAGCTGATGGCTGCCTCGGTCATGACTCTGCCCTCCTGTTGCCTGGCCGGGCGGTCTGCCCTGCCCTTGGAACCGGGGGACGGTGGACACCGTGGCATGCTCCAAGGCCGCCAGGGGCAAGCGACAGAGCCAACGAAGTCGGCTCGTTCTGGATCAGGTTGCCGAGTGGGCTCGGCTCGGGTGCCGGGTTGGTTGGCGGGGCGCTTGCGGCTGGGGGTCGGGC
>DASSDL010000214.1:0-2680 GCA_035697145.1 Acidimicrobiales bacterium | reverse complement strand
TGCCGAAGCCTGCGCCGCCGCGCTGCGCCGGCTCATTGAGGGCGCCTCAGGCGACGGCAACCTGCTGGCGCTCTGCATCGACGCCGCCCGCGCCCGCGCGACTGTGGGCGAGATGAGCGACGCCATGGAGCAGGTGTTCGGGCGGCACAAGGCCGACATCCGCTCGATCCACGGCGTGTACGGGTCCGTGTACGAGGGGGACCAGGCCTTCGCCGAGGTGCAGGCCGACGTCGAGGCGTTCGGCCGCGAGGAGGGCCGCCGCCCCCGGATGGTGGTGGTCAAGATGGGCCAGGACGGCCACGACCGGGGGGCCAAGGTGATCGCCACCGCCTTCGCCGACCTGGGCTTCGACGTCGACATCGGGCCGCTGTTCCAGACGCCCGGCGAGGCGGCCCGCGACGCCGTGGACAACGACGCGCACGTGGTCGGCGTGTCCAGCCAGGCTGCCGGCCACAAGACCCTGGTCCCCCAGTTGATCCAGGAGCTAGAGGCGATGGGGGGCGAGGACGTGGTCGTGGTGTGTGGCGGGGTGATCCCGCCGCAGGACCACGAAATGCTCCTGGCCGCCGGGGTTGCCGCCATCTTCGGGCCGGGCACCAACATCCCGGCCGCCGCCCGCCAGGTGCTGGCGGTGCTCCGCTCCCGGCGCACGGCGGCGTAGCGGCTCAGTCCGCCACCGGCACCTACGACTGGCCGTCGCCGACGAACCCGAGCGACGACCCGATCGGTCCCACGCTCGGCGGCGGCGGATCGAGGGCGAAGATGCGGGTGGTGCGTCCCTCGGCCCGGACCTCGTGCGCCAATCGCAGGCCCGGTATCCGGTCGGTGGTCCGCAGGGGCGCCAGCTGGGGCCGCAACCGCACGGCGGTGTACCAGTCGACGACCAGATAGCGCGCGCCATAGTGGCGGGCGTAGCGCAGGATCTGGTCCATGCCCGCGTAGGGGATCGCCATCGTCGGCCGCTCGGCGTAGTACTCGACCACCATGCTGCGCGTCATGACGCGGTCGTCGGGACGGGTGTTGGCGGCGATCCACTCGCCGGCCTCGCGCTGGTCGCTGTGGTCGGACGGGTGCCACCAGCCGGCGCCCTCGCTGTGGAATGCCTGCACCGACGACAGTGCCAGCAAGGCCACGACCACCAGCATCACGGGACGCCGCCACGCGGTCGACATCGCCGCGATCGCGGCGCCGACGAGCGGTGTCGCCAGGGCCACCGCGACGATCAGGTACCGGGGCTGGACGAAGAATGCCAAGGCCGTCGCCACCGGCAACGCACCGACCGCCAGCAACAGCCAGACCACCCCTGATCGACGGTGACGCCAGGCGCCGAACCCCGCGAGGCCCCACAGGGGTAGCGGGAGCAAGAGCCAGGACAGCCACTGGTCGGTGACCGGGTTGGTGATGGATGTCGCCAGCGCGCCGACGTTGGTGCGGACGATGCCGAGATAGCCGGCGGGGTCCTCCCGCGCCAACGTCGCCAACGACGATCGCCCGGCGGCGAACTCGTAGCCCGTCTCGTCCAGCGCGTACAGCACCGCGTCGCGCTCCTCGCGGTCGGCCCGCGCCACGGCGTTCCAAGCCTCGATCGAAGCGTCCTGCGTCTTGGCGCTGAGCTGCCACTCGCCCGTGTGGTCGTGCAGGTACATGGCGTACGGCACGATGCACACGACGATCGGCAGCAGAAAGACCGCCAACAGCGGGGCGCCAGCACGAAGGCCCCGGGCGTTCAGCCGCCGCAGGCGGGCGGGCTGACCAGGTGGGCGAACGGCGAGGACGAGCACCGCGACACCGAGCGGGACCGCCATGAAGAGCCCCTCGGGCCTGGTGAGATACGCGAGCCCGACCAGGAGACCCGCGCCGAAGACCCGCCATACCCGGGCGCGAGCCTGGTGGTCGACGGCGGAGACCACCAGCCAGAGCGCGCCGACGACTAGCAGCGTGTACTCGGCTTCGGATCCCGCACCGCGATTCACGAGGGTCGTCGACAGCCCCGGTCCGAGGGCCGCCACCCAGGCGGTGGCGACGCCGGCTGCCGGGCCGGCGATCCGCCGACCCAGCAGCGCCAAGGGGATGATGAGGGCCGTGCTCGACAGGCAGGTCAACACCACGGTTCCCGTGTGCGGATCGGACGTCACCTGGCTCGCGAGCCCGAGCAGGAACGGCACGAACGGCGGGAAGTGCAGCTCGGGGTGCCCCTCGCGCTGGTAGCCGTCGCCCTCGACGAGCGAGACACCCGAGCGCAGGTAGGCGGTCTCGTCGGTGGCGGGGGCGTCGTCGGTCAGGCTGATCGCGACGCGGAGGGCTAACCCGACGAGCAGTGCCGCCACGACCATGAGCACGAACCGCGTCCGCCACGGCGGGGCCGAGCCAGGAGCCGCCCTGCCGACCGGCGGGGACGGCGCCACCCGTCCGGGGTCGCTGGGGGGCGCGACGGTGGTAGCCATGTCGCGCCCCTGGGTCACGCCTGCCGGGCCGGCATGACCGGAACCGCGGGTGGGGCGGTGGGGTGACCGATGCCGTTGAGGCGGATGCCGCGCGGTCGGGCCTCGATCATCGTCCACGGGAACGGCGTGCTCACGCTCACCACGTCGAGCTGTGAACCCACGAGCTCGGCAAAGCTGCGTCGCGACCAGTGCTGGATGTGACCCGGCGTGTTGCCGAGGTCGGCCAGGTACTTGCC
>DASSDL010000213.1:0-55391 GCA_035697145.1 Acidimicrobiales bacterium | reverse complement strand
GGCACGGCCACGATCCGGTCGAGGGGCGGCACGGCGATGCCGTTCGGTTCCGCGGCGGCGAAGGCAGCCACGAAGGCGTCGATGTCCTGGGCGCCGCCCAGGGCGTCGGTGCCCTCGTTGAACACGGTGAAGCCGTCGCCGCCCGCGGCCAGGAAGTTGTTCATCGTCACCCGGAACGAGTCGGTGGGTGTCACCTCGACCCCGTCGACGAACATGCGCCCGATCCTGCCCTCGCACGTGGTTGCGGCGAGGTTCCGCTCGTAGCGGAAGGTCGCCGAGACCTGCAGGATGCGTTGGGTGGCCTGCCCGCCACAGCCGGGGAACTGCTGTTGCAGCAGGCGCCGGATCATGTCGCCGGTCATGGTCTTGGTCACCAGGCTGTTGCCGAACGGCTGCACGGTGAACGCCTCACCGTAGGTGACCTCACCCGGCGCCTCCCCACCCGACGAGATGTCGGAGACCCGCAGGTCGGCGCGGATACCTCCAGGGTTCATGAACGCCAGGCGGGCGGCGCCCAGGTCCGCGGGTTGGGTGGCCACGAACTGGGCGTCCGCGATCACGTCGCCCAAGGTCGACTCGCCGAACGGTGTGCCGGCCCGCGTGAGGTCGCCCTGGATGCGCCCGATGACCTGGTTGGCCAGCGGTGCCGAGGCGGTGACGTACTGGTCGACCACGGCCTGGACCTGCGGGTCCTCCTTCGACGGGTCGGGGATCCGGACGACTCCCGGGCCCGGCGTGTTGAGGGCGTTGGCGACGATCACGTTCTCGGCGCTCGCCTGCACCAGGTTTCCGGTCTTGTCGTCGACCGTGAGTGTGATGTCGGTGAGGATTCGACCGAACGACGAGGCACTGGTGATGAGGCGCGTAACGCCGCCGACGGTGATCGTGCACCGGTACTCGGCATGGGTGTGCGCCGACACGATGACCTTGATCGCCGGGTCGAGCCGGCCGGCGATGTCGGCGATGGCGCTACCCGCGAGGTTGCCGGCGCAGCCGTTGAGTGCCGAGGGCGATGTCTGGAACCCGCCCTCGTGGACGACGAGGACGGAGATGTCGACCCCCTGGCTCTTCAACTGGCCCGCGGCCCGGTTGGCCGCTTCGGCCTCGTCCTGGAACGTGAGCCCCGCCACCCCGGTGGGCGTGACGATGGTCGGCGTGGCCTCGAGCACCTCGCCGATGAACCCGACGTCGAACTTCTTGCCGCTCTTAGCGTTGAAAGTCTTGCTCGCGAACGCCGGGAACAGGGTCTCGCCGGTGGCGTCTACGACCACGTTGGCCGACAGGTACTGGAAGTCCGCGCCCGGGTAGACGTCGGTCGTCTGGCCGTGGGGGAGCGCGTAGGGCGCGGCTGTACAGCCGTCGGGCTCGGGCCGGCAACCGCCGTTCTGGATGCGCAGGAGCTCGTCCTTGCCCTTGTCGAACTCGTGGTTCCCCACCGATGCGAAGTCGACCTTCATCAGGTTGCTGGCAACGGTGATGGGCTCCTCGAAGAACAGCCCGTTGGCCAGGGGACTGGCGCCGATGTTGTCGCCGGCCAACACCGTCGCCTGCCGGTCCTTGTAGCGCGCCTGGCGATCCTTCACGGCCTTGGCCAGGTACGCGGCACCGCCGGCGAACTGCCCGTAGATGTTGTTCCCTGCGGCCTCGAGGTTGCCGTGCAGGTCGTTGAACGCCAGGAGGTGCACGTCGGTCGTGCGCTGCTTGCTCAGCTTGGCGGCGGACCCGTCGAACCTCACCACGACCTGGTCGGACAGCGAGCGGGCGCCAGAGATGGTGACGGCCTCGGCCGGGCTGCGGCTCGAGCTCGCCAGCGGTGCGGCAACCACTACGCCGATGGCGAGAACCACCAGCGCGGCTTGGGCGATCCAGCTTCGCGTCAACTTGCGCGCCATCGTGCCCCTCCCCTGCGATCGATCGGGCGTGACCAGCGTGCCGCATTTCGGTGAGGGGTGCTTGAACATGCGATGAACGGCCTGCGGTCTGTCCGCGAAGAGCACGGGACATCCCGCCGACAGCCTGCGGGGTGCTGGCTACGCTCGCCCGGCGATGGTGCGAGCCGTCACCGACCAGAGCCCCCCGCCGGGCGCGCACACGGCGGAGCAGGCCCGCTCGGTTGTTCGCCGTCCCGACGTCGGCGTGGCCATCGTGGCGGTCGTCGTCGTGGCGGCGGCGCTGTTCCGTCCGCTGCTCCAAGACCTCCTGGACCGTCCGGCGATCGCCAACTGGGCCACCGTGTTCGTGGCGATCACCGTCCAGGCCATGCCCTTCCTGGTCCTGGGCGTGACCATCAGCGCCGTCGTCGCTGCCTTCGTCCCGGCTGGTCTCCTGCCCAGGCTCCTGCCCAGGCGCCCGGCGCTGGCGGTGCCAGCCGCCGCGGCTGCCGGGGCGGCGCTGCCGGGCTGCGAGTGCGGGTCAGTGCCGATCGCTCAGCGGCTTGTGGCCCGGGGCGCGCCGGCCCCGGCAGCCCTGGCATTCCTACTGTCGGCGCCGGCGATCAACCCGGTGGTGCTGGTGGCAACGGCGGTGGCGTTTCCGGGCCGGCCCGCGGTCGTGCTCGCCCGCTTTCTCGCCAGCCTGATCGCCGCCACCGTCGTCGGCCTGCTGTGGGCGCGCCGCGGGGGCGACGACCTGCTCGACCGCGCCCGCCGGCGCATCGGCGACGACGGGCCCCGGCTAGCAGTGCTGACGGGGACCGCCCAACACGACTTGCTCCACGCCGGTGGGTTCCTCATCGTGGGGGCGGCGACGGCCGCGACCCTCCAGACGGTGGTGCCGCGCTCCGTCCTCGACGCGGTGGCCGACGCCGGTCCGCTGGCAGTGCTGGCCCTTGCCGGCTTGGCGGTGGTGATGGCCATCTGCTCCGAAGCCGATGCCTTCATCGCCGCCAGCCTCACCGAGTTCTCGCTCACTGCCCGGTTGGCATTCATGGTGGTCGGCCCGATGGTCGACGTGAAGCTCGTCGCACTGCAGGCGGGCACGTTCGGACGGCGATTCGCGCTGCGGTTCGCGCCGCTGACGCTGGTGGTCGCGGTCGCGTCGAGCGCGGTGATCGGGTGGTGGTTGCTGTGACCGCGGCCGGGGGGACGATCAGCATCCTGGCGGGCACGGTGCTCCTGCGCCTGACGCTGACCGGCACGTACACCCGCTACGTGCGGCCCGGCATGGGCCCGTGGCTGGCCCTTACCGGCCTGCTCGTGATCGCGCTCGGGGTGGTCACGTTGCTCCGGGCACTCCGCACATCCCGCACCGCCGGTGAGGGAGGACACGGCGAAGGACACGGCGAAGGACACGGCGAGGGCCATCGCGACGGCCACGGCGGCGGCATCGGATGGCTCCTGCTAGCGCCCATCGCGGCGCTCTTGCTGGTGGCGCCGCCGACACTCGGCAGCTACGGGGTCGGCCGGGGCGCGGCGGTGGACGTGCGCTCAGGTGTGCGGGGCTTCGACCCGGTTGACTCGCGCCGCGGTCCGGTGCCCATGAGCCTGCTCGAGTTCAGCCAGCGGGCCTTCGACCATGGCGGCGAGAGCCTCGAGGGCTCGGCGGTCGAGCTGACCGGCTTCGTGGCCGCCGACGACGCGCACGGTGAGGGCTTCCGCCTGGCGCGCTACCAGATCGCCTGCTGCGCGGCCGATGCCGCTCCGGTGATCGTGCGCGTGGTCGGCATTCACGGCGCGGAACCATCGCGCGACCAGTGGGTGACGGTGACGGGGTCATTCGCCGCCGGGGACACGGAGGTCCCCGCCCTGGTGGCGACCAGCGTGGCGGAGATCGCCGCCCCCGACGACCCCTACGAGTGATGTGCCGCCTCTCGGCCGCGGGCCGGGCTGCAGCCGGAGGAACCCGCCTGTCCTCCGGCTGCCCCACCGCTGCCCGTGCCGCGCCCTAGTACCGGGTCCCAGCGCGGCTGTCGAGGCCACGCTACGGGCCGCCGGCCGGCTACGGATCCGTATCACATACGTATTCGTATTCCGCGGCGCTGGATAGCATTCGTGGTCGTGGTCACACGCTGGCCGCTGGTCGGGCGGGGCGAAGAGCTGGCGGAGCTGGAGCGCCTGTTGGCTCCCGGTGGGGGGTCGGGCGGTGTCGCGCTGTTCGGCGACGCGGGCGTAGGCAAGACGCGCCTGGTCGCGGAGGTGGTCGACGCCCGCCGGGGCGACGGGATCGCGGTCGAATGGGTGCGGGCCACCGAGGCAGCGAAGAACATCCCGCTCGGCTCGTTCGCTCACCTCCTGGCGCCGGCCGACGAGGCCCATCACCCAGACGACCTGCTCCACCTGGCGCTGGCCGGGCTCCGCGAGCGGTCCGGTGACGCCAGCCTGGTTCTCGCGGTCGACGACGCGCACCTGCTGGACGAGTCGTCCGTTGCGCTGCTGCATCTTGCGGTGACCCAGTCGAAGGTGCAGGTGCTGGTGAGCGTCCGGACGGCCGAGCCACTGCCACCGGGAGTCGTCCGGCTGTGGAAGGACGAGCTGCTGGTACGCCTCGATGTCGCCCCCTTGACCCGGGACGCCACCGAGCAGCTGGTCCTGGCGATGGTCGGTGGGGCGATCGGCGGGCGGCCGGAACCCTCCCCGGCCTGGAAGTGGCGCCCGGGCGGGAGCGTCCCGGCGTCACTACTCGACCGGATCTGGCGGCTCAGCCGCGGCAACCCGCTGTTCGTCCGCGAACTGGTCACCGCGGCGGTCGAGCGCCGGCACGGCGGGGGGAGTGGTCGGATCCTCCTGCCGGCCGAGGGACCGCGGGAACGGCTGCAGGAGCTCGTCGAGGAGCGGCTGCGGCTCCTCGAGCCTCCGTGGCGCCGGGCGCTGGAGATGATCGCCGTCGGCGAGCAGGTGCCGCTCGAGGCCGTCGAACGCCTTGCCGATCCTGCGGACATCGAAGCGCTGGAGCGTCGGGGGCTGGTGGAGATCGTCAGCACCGAGCGGGCCAGCACGGTGCAGGTAGCGCACCCCCTGTACGGGGAGGTTCTGGCAAGCTCCCTGCCCCGCCTAAGGCGCCGGACCGTCGTCCGCGACCTGATCGGGGCCGTCGAGGATCTCGATCAGTTCGATCGGCTGCGTCTGGCGACGTGGAGGCTCGAGTCGGGACTGCCGGGCGAGGCGGAGCAGCTGCTGCCGCTGGCCCGTGAGGCGCTGGGCCGGCTGGATCATCGTCTGGCGGAGCGCCTGGCCCTTGCGGCCGGCGGGACCAGCCGCGCCGATGCCGGCCTGGTCCTCGCCGAGGCCCTGTCGGGCCAGGGTCGTATCGATGACGCCGAGGCGGTGCTCGCCGAGCTCCGGCCCGCCGACCCCGAGGAGGTCGCCCGAGTCGCGATCGCGCGGGCGAGCGAGCTGTTCCTGCATCTCGACCGGTCGGCAGAGGCGTTCGACGTGCTGCAGGCGGCCGACAGCGATCTTGCCGGCCATCCTGCCTGGCAGGCGGACTGCCGCTCGGTCACGGGGCAGATGCTCATGTTCTCGCTGCGGTTGGCCGAGGCCGGGGCCATCGCGGACGACCTGCTCGCCGACGAGTCGGCGCCCGAGACGGCGCGGCTGCGGGCCGCCACCGTCGCCCTCACCGTCCGGGGCGCCGAGGGTCGGCTGGACGTCGGGCTGGCCCTGCTCGACGACGAGCTCCACGCGTCCGCACGGCGGCACCGGCGTGAGGTGCCGTTCGGCGACATCCAGCTGCGCATGGCCCGGTTCCAGGGCTTGTACTGGGCGGGACGGCTGCAGGAGCTGGACGCCTATACCGCCGACAACCTCGGGATCGAACTGGAGCAGCCGCCTCCGTCCCTGCGGGGGATCCTGGCCGGCTTTCGCGGCGGGGCCCTGCTGGCCCGAGGCCACGCGGGCGCCGCGCTGGCCGAGCTGCAACGGTCGTCTCGCATGCTGGCCGAGTCCGACTGGTTCGGGCAGCGGCCGCTGGCCGAGGCGATGCGGGCACGGGCGGCCGTGTTCGCCGGAGACCTCGACGTGGCCGACGAGGCCATCCGGGCGGCCGACATCGCGTACGCCGCCGACATGCGACGCGGCGCCCGCACGCTGCCGTACATCGAGCTCTCCCGGGCGTGGCTGCTCGCCGCGCACGGCGAGGTGGCCGAGGCCGCCGCGCGTTGCCTGGCGCTGGCAACGGCGCTGGAGCACGTCGTGAAGCCGCTGGCGGTCGAGGTGCTGCATGCGGCGGTCAGGCTCGGCCGCGCCGCGGACGCCGTCGAGGCCATGGGGCGCCTCGGTGACGCAGTGGACGGCCCGTTCGTCGACATCGCCGCCCGTCACGCCCGCGCCTTGGCGCAGCGGGACGGGGCCCTCCTGGACGGTGTGGCCGACGAGTTCGAGGAGCTGGGGGCCGACCTGCTGGCGGCCGAGGCCCACCGGGCTGCGGAGAACGCCTACCGCCGCCAGGGGCGGGGTGCTTCGGCGTCCGTGGCGGCCCGCAGGGTGGACGAGCTCCTCCGGCGCTGTGGCAACCCCCGGTCTCCCGCTCTGGAGCTGACGCTGCCGCTGGGTGAGGAGCTCACCGGCCGGGAGCGCGAGGTGGCCCTGCTGGCGGCCCGCGGGCGCACCAGTCCCCAGATCGCCGCCGCCCTCTACCTCTCCGTGAGGACCGTCGACACGCACCTTTCCCGTGTGTACCGCAAACTGATGATCGACGGGCGGCACGAGTTGGCGGACGCCTTGGGCATCGCCGACGGACCTCCCTAGAACGTGCGGGGACACTTAGGACACGGTACGTAGCGGCTACTGACGCCGGACGGGCACGTCGCCCTTATGGTGCGACCGTGGGCGAGCGTGAGAACAGTCGGCGCGTCGCCGTCGGGGCCGGTGCCCCCGCCGGCCCCGACACAGTCGCGGGGGACGAGGGACCGCCGTCGGCCGAGGTCGTTCAGGCGGTGGCCGACTTCGTCGAGGACCTGGTCGAGGGTCCCGCCGGCGACGAAGACGACGCCTGAGTGTCTTAACCTGAGAGCGTGGCGAAGGCCCGGTTCCTGCTGCGGCCCCGGTGGCTGCTGTCCCACCTGTTCGTCGTCGTGCTCCTGGTGACCATGGTGAGCCTGGGCTTCTGGCAGCTCCGCCGGCTGGACGAGAAGCGGGACCGCAACGCGCTCGTCGAGGCCCGGGCCGACCAGCCCGTGGCGCCAGTCGGTGAGTTGCTCGACCCCGGCGACGACGACGCCACGGTCGATGGCGTCCGCTACCGATCGGTCACCGCCACCGGCACGTACGACGACACGGCCACCGTGGCCGTGCGCAACCGAACGCAGGACGGCTTCACCGGTGCCTGGTTGGTGACCCCCCTGCGGTTGGAGTCCGGCGAGCGGGTGGGTGTGATCCGGGGTTTCGTAGGCCTGGAGTCCGACGGTTCGGTGGTCGACGCGCCCGCCCCTGAGGGCGAGGTGACGGTGACCGGGCTGGTGGCCGATCCCGACGGGCTCGACGGCACCGCGCCGCACGACATCGCCCCGCTCCTCGACACCGGCGACGGCATCCTGCCGGCGCTCGTGCGGGCGGACGAGTCCGATCCACCCGAACCCAATGCCGCCGATCCCACCCGGCCCGAGCCGGCGTCGATCCTTCCGGTTCCGCCACCCGAGCTGTCCGAGGGGCCCCACCTCGGCTACGCGGTCCAATGGTTCATCTTCTCCGCCATTGCCATCGTCGGTTATCCGCTGGTGCTGCGGCGGGTGGCGGCACGGCGGGGCAAGGAGGTCGACGACCGCGACGAGCTCGATCGCGAGCTCGACGAGCTGCTCCGCCACGGAGGCTGAGCCCGGGTCACTCCTGTCACTCGGGTCAACCGGTCGCCGCGACCTCGGCGAGCCGGCGGTGGATGAACTCCCGCTCGGGGGCGGGGGGCTCGAGTTGGAGCGCGAGCCGGTAGGCCTCCGCGGCCTCGGCCCGCCGCTCTAGCCGCCGGAGCAGCTCGGCCCGGGCCACGTGCAGCTGGGGCCAGCGCTGCAGCTGCGGGTGCGCGGCCACAGTGTCGAGGATGACCAGCCCGGCGGCCGGCCCTTCGGCCATGGCCACCGCCACAGCCCGGTTGGCCTCGACGACCGGGGACGGCTCGTAGCGCAGCAGCTCGCCGTACAGCGCCGCGATCTGGCGCCAGTCGGTATCGGCGGGCGATGGTGCCGTCGAGTGGCACGCGGCGATGGCGGCATGGAGCTGGTACGGGCCGGGGCGGCCCCGGCGCAGCGCCTCGGTCACGAGGGCCTCGCCCTCGGCGATGAGCGAGGGGTCCCAGCGGTGCCGGTCCTGCTCCTCGAGCACGACCAGGTCGCCGCGGGCGTCGATACGGGCGGCCCGACGGGCGTCGGTGAGCAGCAGCAACGCCAAGAGCCCGCTCACCTCCGGCTCGTCTGGCAGCAGCTCGGCCAGCGACCGAGCCAGCCGGATGGCGGTCTCACACAGCTCGTCCCGGACCAGGCGCTCGCCGCCTGTGGCCATGTGGCCCTCGGTGAAGACCAGGTAGACGACTCGAAGCACCGCGGCCAGGCGACCCTCCAGCTCGTCCGGGTCGGGGACCCGCAACGGGATCCCGGCATCCCGGATCTTGTGCTTGGCCCGCACAAGGCGCCTGGCCATCGTCGGCTCCGGCACCAGGAAGGCCGACGCGATCTCGGCCGTGGTCAGCCCGCACACCGAACGGAGTGTCAACGGCACCCGCACCTGGGGGTCGAGGGCGGGATGGCAGCACATGAAGATGAGGCCGAGCTCGTCGTCACCAGAGCCGGCCACCGGCGGGAGCTCGGGTGGGCCGAGGTCACGCATGGCGGCTGTCTCCTTGTCGAGCCGGCGGGACTCGCGCCTGATCCGGTCGAGCGCCTTGTTGCGGGCCACGCTCACGAGCCAGGCCCGGGGATTGGACGGCACGCCCGCCTCGGGCCACTGGCCGAGAGCGGCCGCGCAGGCGTCCTGCACGGCGTCCTCGGCCAGGCCCAGATCGCCTCCCACGAGCCGGGTCACGGTCGCCACCGAGCCCCACCAGTGGGCCCGGAACAGCTCGTCGAGCGATTGGCTCAGGAGGGGATCTCCAGGATCGGGCGGACCTCCACCGAACCGTGGAGCACCGCCGGGATGGTCGCCGCCCATTTCAGTGCCTCGTCGAGGTTCGCGCAGTCGACCAGGGTGTAGCCGCCCAGCTGCTCCTTGATCTCGGCCGCGGGCCCGTCGGTCAACAGTGTCTCGCCGTTGCGGATGCGAATTGTGGTGGCGGTCTCCGCGGACTGCAGGGGCGCGCAGTCGATCATCACGCCGGCCTCCACCATGGCGGCGTCGGCGGCCTGGTAGGCGCCCAGGGTCTCCATCCAGTCGTCCGAACCGGGCTCGGGGCTCTCCCCCTCGGGGCGGTCGTAGAGCAGGAACAGGTACTTCATCGGGCTTCCTCCTGGTGGCGGGCCGGCCCGGTGCCGGCGTCGTCTCGTTAGTCGAATGGCGGGGCGTGTGCTGGACCGCGGACGCGAGTTTTTCGCGTCGCCGGCGCGCCGTGACGCCGCGAGGTGGGCGCCAGGCTGCCAACGCCCGGATGGTGTGGCACCGGGTCGCGGTACCCTGCCGCGATGGCGCGCCGGTCGGACCCACGCCTGCTCGTGCTGCACGGGCTCCGCCTCAAGGGACAGGCGGGGGCCGCGGCCATAGCCGAGTCCGCGGGGCTCGCGACCGCCGACGTGGAGGCATGGCTCGAGCGGCTGGCGGCCGACGGCCTGGTCGTGCACCGTGACGGCCCGGTGGCGGGATGGTCGCTCACCCCGGCGGGACGGGCCGAGCACTCCCGGCTCGTCGGTCGAGAGATCGACGCCGCCGCGGTCCGGCCCGCCATCGAGGGAGCCTACGAGCGTTTCCGCGCGCTCAACGGTGGGGTGCTCGACGCGTGCAGCCGTTGGCAGGTGCGAGACATCGCCGGCACCGCCGTCGTCAACGACCACCGGGACCGGGCATACGACGCCCGGGTCGTCGCCGATCTGGCGGCGTTGCACAACCGGGTGGAGCCCCTGTGCGACGACCTGGCGGGAACACTCGAGCGCTACCGGCCCTACGGCGACCAGCTGTCCCGGGCGGTGGCGAGGGTCGAGGCGGGAGAGCGCGACTGGTTCACCAAGCCGCGCCTGCCCAGCTACCACACCGTCTGGTTCGAGCTGCACGAGGATCTGTTGACGACGCTGGGGCTCGACCGCACGGCCGAGGCCGATGATGCAGGAGAAGGGGCAGACGCAATGGCACCGAAGGGAGTCTCGTGATGGGAAGCGCTCGGTTTGGCAAGGTCCTCACCGCCATGGTCACCCCGTTCGGCCCCGACGGCTCGCTCGACGCCGAGGGGGCCGCGGCCCTGGCCCGGTGGTTGGTGGACCACGGCAGCGACGGGCTGGTGCTCGCTGGCACCACCGGCGAGGCCCCCACGCTCACCGACGAAGAGAAGGTGGCGCTCTGGGAAGCGGTGCGGGCCGCCGTGGACGTACCCCTGCTGGCGGGCGCCGGGTCCAACGACACGCGCCACAGCGTCGAACTGGCCCGCCGGGCAGCGGCGACGGCGGTCGACGGGCTGCTGATCGTGACGCCGTACTACAACCGCCCGCCGCCGGCCGGAATCGAGGCCCACTTCCGCGCGGTCGCCGACGCCACCGCGCTGCCGGTCGTCCTGTACGACGTTCCGATCCGCACCGGCCGGCGAATCGACACGGAGGTGCTCATCCGGTTGGCCCGTGAGGTCCCCACGATCGTCGGCCTCAAGGACGCCGCCGGCGACCCCGGTACCACCGCCCGCGTGATCGCCGAGGCGGGCGACGACTTCGACGTGTACTCGGGCGACGACGCCGTCACGCTGGCGCTGCTGGGCGTGGGTGCCGTCGGCGTCATCGGGGTGGCGACCCACTGGGCCGGCGACGTCTTCGCGGAGATGATCGGGGCCTTCGACAAGGGCGACCTGATCACCGCCCGGCAGCTCAACGCTCGCCTGGCGGCCTCGTTCGACGTCGAGGTGGGGCCGAACTGGGTCCAGACGACGGCCGCCAAGGCGGCCCTGGCCGAGCTGGGCGTCCACGACGGCCCGCTCCGGCTGCCGCTGCCGCCGGTCAGCGACGAGGCCCGCGACGCGATGCGCGCGGTGCTCGCCGAGCTCGGCCTCCCGTGACCGTTTCCTGCCGCGGATCTGGTGGTCCAGGCCACCAATCCCGCGGCAGGTTTCCGGTGTCGGACCGCAAACGGTAGGTTCGCCGGCAATATGCCCGATCCGGTTCGTATCACGTTTCTCGGCGGACTCGGCGAGATCGGGCGCAACTGCGCGTGCATCGAGGTGGAGGGCCGGATCCTCTTGCTCGACGTGGGGCTGATGTTCCCCGAGCTCGACATGCTCGGGGTCGACCTAGTCCTCCCCGACTTCACCTACCTGCGCGAGAACGCCGGGCGGGTCGATGGGGCGATCATCAGCCACGGCCACGAGGACCACATGGGCGGGCTCGGCTACCTGCTGCGTGAGATGTCCTTCCCGATCTACGGCTCCGAGCTGACGCTCGGTTTGGCCCGCAACCGCATCGAGGAAGCGGGCCTGCTCGACCGGACCGAGCTGATCCCGGTGCTGGACGGCGAGCGGCGGAGAATCGGGCCGTGCGACGTCGAGTTCATCCCCGTCACTCACTCGGTGCCGCACGGCTTCGCCACCGCGTTCCACACGCCGCAGGGGACGATCCTCCACAGCGGCGACTTCAAGCTCGACCTCACGCCGGTCGACGGCCGGCTCACCGACCTCGGCCGCATCGGTGCGCTGGCGTCGGGGGACGGTGTGCGGCTGTTGCTGAGCGACTCCACCAACGCCGAGGAGCCGGGTTACGCCCGCAGCGAGACCTCCATCGGCGGTGTGCTCCACGAGCTCTTCCACCAGCATCAGGGCCGCCGCATCGTCATCGCCTGCTTCGCCAGCCACATCCACCGCGTGCAGCAGATCGCCGACGCCGCCGTGGCGTTCGGGCGCAAGGTGGCGACGCTGGGGATGTCGATGAAGAAGAACGTTCGGTTGGCCCGGGACATGGGGCTGCTGCGCATCCCCGACCATGCGCTGGTCGACATCGACGACGTGCGCGACCTGCCGCCGGGCCAGGTGTGCGTGATCTCCACCGGCAGCCAGGGCGAGCCAATGTCCGCGCTGTCGCTCATGGCCCAGCGCAACAACCGCTGGCTCGAGATCAACGCCGACGACACGGTGATCCTGTCGTCGCACCCGATCCCAGGCAACGAGATGAACGTGTCCAAGGTGATCGATGGGCTGGTGCGGCTGGGCGCCGAGGTCGTGCACTCGGGCGTTGCCGACGTCCACGCCTCGGGCCACGCCAAGCAGGAGGAGCTCAAGACCCTGCTGTCGATCGTGCGCCCCGACTGGTTCGTGCCGGTGCACGGTGAGTACCGCCACATGGTCGCCCACGCCAAGCTGGCCCGCAGCATGGGCGTGGTGGGCGCCGAGCACGTGCTCGTGTGCACCGACGGCGACCAGCTGGTGCTCGACGACGACGGCCTGCGCGTCGACGCCACGGTTCCCGCTGGCTACCTGTACGTCGACGGGATCATCGGCGACGTCGGGCACGGCGTGCTGCGAGACCGGAGGGTGCTGGCCGAAGAGGGTGTCGTGGTGGTCGTGGTCACGGTGGACGTGGCCACCGGTGCGATCCTCACCGGCCCCGAGATCATCACCCGCGGCTGGGTCTACGCCCCGGAGGCCGAGCCGCTGCTGTCGGAGTGCGCCGAGGAGGTGCGCCAGGCGGTCAAGGAGTCGTTCGCGGAGGGCGGCACCGACATCGAGGCGCTGCAGAAGGTGGTGCGCCGGACGGCCGGGCGCTTCGTCAACGAGTCGACCAGGCGCCGGCCGATGATCGTCCCCGTGGTGATGGAGGCGTGACCCCGGTCCATGCCTGAGCTCCCGGAGGTCGAGACCATCCGCCGGCAGCTCGAACCGCTGGTGGTGGGCCGTCGACTGACCTCGGCGTGGGCCTTTCCCCATCCCAAGTTCACCGCCGCCCTGGACGTGGAGGGGGCCACCATCACGGGCACGGCGCGGCGCGGCAAGTACCTGCTGCTGTCGCTCGACGACGGGCGCGAGCTGATCGTGCACCTCGGGATGACGGGGTCGCTGCGGGTGCGGCCGGCGGGCGACGTGGGGGACGCCTACGTGCGCGCCTGGTGGGGCCTTGACGGACTCGACCCGCCCGCCGAGGCGCTGGAGTACCGGGACGTGCGCCGATTCGGTCGGCTCGCGGTCGCCGAGGACGGGCGCTATGCCGGGACGCTGGCGGTGCAGGGGCCCGACGCGCTCGATAGCCGACTCACGGCCGAGGACTTCTGGCGGGCGCTCAAGCGGAGCCGGCGGGCGGTCAAGACCCAGCTCCTCAGCCAGCGCCCCATCGCGGGGGTGGGCAACATCTACGCCGACGAGGCGCTGTGGCGGGCCCGCGTCAACCCCTTCAAGCGGACGGTGACGCGGGCGCAGGCAGCGGCGCTGCTGGAGGCCCTGCGCGAGGTGTTGGCCGGCAGCCTGCGCTACGGCGGCACGACGCTCACCACGTACCGCAACGTCGAGGGCCGCCCGGGCCGCAATCAGCAGCGGCTCGACGTCTACGGCCAGGCGGGCCTGCCGTGCCCCCGCTGCGGCACGGAACTGCGTTCCCGCGTGCTCGATGGCCGGACGACCACGTGGTGCCCGACCTGCCAGCGCCGGTGACGAGGGGCGGTTCAGTAGGCTCGGCGCGTCGGACGTCTCCCTCGCGGTCAGCGAGGCGATCCTCGACGCGTTCGGGGCCGCAGGCGACTAGCCCGCGGCGGTGCGGCGATGGATCTGCCGGGCGCCCGCCTGATCGCGCGCCAGGACCACCAACTGGTCGACGTTGACGTGGGGCGGTCGGGCCGCAACCCAACGGATGCACTCGGCGACATCCTCGGCGGTCAGGGGCGTCACGCCCTCGTACACGGCCGCGGCCCGCTCCGCGTCGCCGCCGAAGCGCACCAGGCTGAACTGCGTCTCCACCATGCCGGGGTCGATCTCGCACACGCGCACCGGGCGTCCCAGCAACTCCTGGCGCAGCGCCGACATGACCGCCCGCACCGCGAACTTGGCGGCGTTGTAGCCGGCGCCGTTGGGGTAGGGCTCGTGACCGGCGATCGAGCCGACGGTAACCACCGTGCCGTCCCCGTGGGCCTCGAGCATCGGGAGCAATGCCTTGATCATGCGCACGACCCCGAGCACGTTGGTCTCGTACATGGCCCGCCACTGCTGCTCGTCGGCAGCGGCGACCGGCGCCCAGCCGAAGGCACCCCCGGCGTTGTTGACCAGTAGGCGGCTCGGGCCGACCATGCCATCGCGGTCGTCGACGTCGGCCGCCGCGACGAAGGCCGCGAACCGCTCGACGGATGCGGCGTCGTCGACGTCCAGAGGATGGGACCGGGCCCCGATCTCCGTGGCCAGGGCCTCAATGCGGTCGACACGGCGGGCGCCGACCAGCACCCGCCAGCCGTCGCCGGCGAGCGCCCGGGCGGTGGCCGCGCCGATTCCCGAGCTCGCGCCGGTGACGACAGCCATCCCACGGATCCGCGCTCCAGCCACGCCCGGACAGTAGACCGACATGGAGACGCTCCTCGCCGTCCTCCGCCTGTGGCGCATGTGGCTACTGGTAGCGTTGTGGCCGTTGTGACAACACGCCAGCGTTCCCGCCACTCGTCGCGCTCCCGGTCGCGCCGGGGCTCGGCCAAGCGCCCGCAGGGGCGCTGGGTCGGATCGCGCACGCGCCGCAATCGCCGCCGCCGGTCGGCCGCGCCCCTGCTGGCCCAGCGCACCCTGGCGGCATCGGGCCGGGCGCTCGGCGAGCATGCCGACGACGTGGTCGGCCTGGTGCTGATCGCGGCCGCCGTCGTCACGGGGCTCGGCATCTACGCCGACGCCGGTGGCCCCGCCGGGCTGGCACTGGACGACGGCGCCGGCTTGGTCCTGGGATGGCTGCGGTTCGCGTTGCCGCCCGCATTCCTCGCTGGGGGCCTGGCCTTGGTGTTGCACCGCGGACCCCGTCCGGCCCCAGGCCCGGAGGCCGACCCCGAGCGACCGGGGGCGGCAAAGGGCAGCGGGGGCGATGGCAACCGGGTCGACAGCGCCTCGGTCGCGGCGCACGTCGGCGTGGGATCGACGCTCCTCACGCTGGCCCTCGCCGGGCTGCTGCACCTGGCGGGTGGTGGCCCCGAGTTCTCGGCCCCCGACGACGATCTGCGGGGCGCCGGCGGCTACGTGGGCGTCGCCGTAGGTCGGGGGGCCGCCGGCGTGCTCGGCGCCGGCGGGGCGGCCGCCATCTTCGTCCTGGTTGCCGTGGCCGGACTGGTCGTGCTCACCCGCACACCGATCCGGGTGGCGGCCGACCGCACCGTCGCCGGGTTCCGCCCACGCACCGGGGTCGTCGGCCAGCGGCTGGCGACGCTGTTCCGGCTGCGGCCAGAGGGTGTTGATCCGATGCTGCCCGAGGCGTGGGACGAGCGGGCGCTGGGCGACGACACCCTGGTCGACGCGGCCGAGGCAGATGCCGGCGCCCCCGACGGCGATGCCACGCTCAGCGGCGGCCAGGAGCGGCGCGGCCGCGGGGTCAAGGTGGTCGTGCCGGAGCCCGAGGGGCCGCCAGAGCAGCTCGAGATCGACCTCGGTCCCGCCGCCAAGGCATCGCCTTGGCGCTTGCCTCCGTTCAGCCTGCTCGCGCGCAGCGGTTCGCAGCAGGTCGACCGCCGCATGATCGAGGAGACGGGGCGCACCCTCGAGAAGGCGCTGGCCGACCACGACGTGGAGACGCGCCTGGTGGGCAAAGTGGTGGGGCCCACCGTCACCCGCTACGAGCTCGAGTTGGGCCCGGGCGTCAAGGTCAACCGCGTGACCAGCCTGCACAAGGACATCGCCTACGCCATGGCGACGCCAGACGTGCGGATCCTGGCGCCCATCCCCGGCAAGCAGGCCATCGGCGTCGAGGTGCCCAACAGCCGCCGCCAGATCGTGGGGCTGGGCGACATCCTGCTCACCGACGAGGCCCGCCGAGCGACCCACCCGCTCGATGTGGCCATGGGGCGTGACATCAACGGCCGGCCCATCATGATGAACCTGGCGGCCATGCCCCACGTCCTCATCGCCGGCGCCACCGGAGCGGGCAAGTCCAGCTGCCTCAACTCGATGATCACGTCGATACTGATGCGGACCACACCGGACCAGGTGCGCATGATCCTCGTCGATCCCAAGCGGGTCGAGATGGGGCAGTACGACCGGCTGCCGCACCTGCTGACCCAGGTCGTGACCAACCCAAAGAAGGCGGCCAACGCGCTGGCCTGGGCGGTCAAGGAGATGGAACGGCGGTACGACCTGCTGGCCGAGGTCGGGTTCCGCGATATCACGGGCTACAACGGCGCCGTCGACCGGGGCGACCTGGCGGGCGGCCAAGGAGCCGGCGGAGCGAGCGAGTCGGCGCCGGGGTTCCCGAGGCTGCCGTTCGTCCTGGTGGTCGTCGACGAGCTGTCCGACCTCATGATGGTGGCCGCACGCGACGTCGAGGACTCGATCGCACGCCTGGCCCAGATGGCGCGGGCAGTGGGGATCCACCTGGTCATCGCCACCCAGCGCCCGTCGGTCAACGTGATCACCGGCCTCATCAAGGCCAACGTGCCGGCCCGCATCGCCTTCGCGGTGGCGTCGGTGACGGACAGTCGCGTGATCCTCGACCAGGGGGGCGCCGAGCGGCTGGTGGGCAAGGGCGACATGCTGCTGCTCGACGGCGGCTCGTCCGTGTCGCGACGCATCCAGGGCGCCTGGGTGACCGAGGACGAGGTCCGCAAGGTGACGGCGGTGTGGAAGCGCCAAGCGCCCGACGTCAGCTTCGACGAATCGGTGCAGGGCAGCGACGACGGCCCCGGCGGGTCCTCCGCAGGAGGCGGGGGCGATGACGACGATGACGACCTGCTGCGCCAGGCGATGGACCTCGTGGTCCGCAGCCAGCTCGGTTCGACGTCGATGCTGCAGCGCAAGCTCCGCGTGGGCTTTGCCCGGGCGGGCCGGCTCATGGACCTGTTGGAGCAGCGCGGCGTCGTGGGGCCGTCCGAGGGCTCCAAGGCTCGGGCCGTGCTCATGACGGTGGACGAGCTGGACGAGCTGGTCGACCGCTGACGGCAGGGTCCGACCCGCTGGAATGGTGATGACCGGCCGGCACCCGTGCCCTAGCTTCGCGCCATGACCTCGATAGCGGATTCCCCCGACGCGTCCGGACCCGCCACCACCATTGCACCCCTCCCGGCGGCCCGGGCGGTCGACGCCACCAAGATCTACGGCAGCGGCGACACCGCCGTCGTCGCCCTCGACGACGTGACGGTCGAGCTCCCCGACGGTCAGTACACCGCGATCATGGGCCCGTCTGGTTCCGGCAAGTCGACGCTCATGCACTGCCTCGCGGGGCTCGACTCGCTCACGTCCGGCAAGGTGTTCATCGGCGAGACCGACCTCACGAGCCTCGGCGACAAGGACCTGACACGGCTGCGGCGCGACCGCGTCGGCTTCGTGTTCCAGACGTTCAACCTGGTGCCGACCTTGACCGCCATCGAGAACATCACACTGCCGTCGGCGCTGGCGGGGGAGAAGCCCGACGCCCACTGGCTCGAGCAGGTGATCAAGTCCACCGGCCTCGCCGATCGCCTGACGCACCGGCCGAGCGAGCTCTCCGGCGGGCAGCAGCAGCGGGTGGCCGTGGCCCGGGCGCTGGCGAGCCAGCCCAAGATCATCTTCGCCGACGAGCCGACCGGCAACCTCGACTCCCGCTCTGGTGCCGAGATACTCGACTTCCTGCGCCGGGCGGTGCGCGAGATGGGCCAGACCATCGTGATGGTCACCCACGACCCGAATGCCGCCTCGTACGCCGACGCCGTGCTGTTCCTGAACGACGGGCGCATCGTCGACCACATGGACAACCCCACTGCCGAGCGCGTCCTCGACCGCCTGAAGCAGTTCGGCGACTAATCATGGCGACCGACCTCGCCACCGCACCCCCGCCGCCTCCCCCTCCCACGCCGCCAGTGATAACCGGCCGGAAGGCGGCGGGCGGCATGCGCAAAGTCGCGCTGCGCGGGCTGACGGACCACAAGGGCCGGCTGGTGTCCACCCTGCTGGCCGTGGCGCTCGGGGTGGCCTTCGTGGCCGGCGTGCTCATGCTCACCGACACAATGAACGAGTCGTTCGACGACCTGTTCGCCACCGCCTTCGAGGGCACCGACGCGGTGGTGCGCTCCGACCAGACGATCGACGATGAGTTTGGCGGCGAGATCCGCAGCCGTCTCGATGCGTCGGTCCTAGACGACGTGCGCGGCGCACCCGACGTCGCCGAGGCCGAGGGCTTCGTCCAGGGCTATGCCCGCATCATCGACAAGGACGGCGACCCGGTGGGCGACCCCGCGATGGGCCCGCCGACGTTCGGCGGCAACTGGAGCGAGGTCGACCAGCTCAACGGCTTCACGCTCGCGGAGGGGCGAGCCCCGGAGTCGGATGGCGAGGTGGTGATCGACCGCGGCAGCGCCAATGACACGGGCTACCAGGTGGGCGATCGGGTGCCGATCCAGACCGGGGCCGCCTCTGGGGACTTCGAGCTGGTCGGGATCGCCCGCTTTGGCAACGCCGACAGTCCCGGCGGCGCCACCTATGCGCTGTGGACGACCGAGGAGGCCCAGCGGCTCGTAGGCGAGCCCGGCAAGTTCGACTCGATCGGCATCGTCGCCGACCAGGGTGTGTCGCAGACGGAGGTCGCCCGTTCCGTCGAGGACCAGCTGGCCGCCGACGACGACAGCGGGCTGGAGGTGCTGACCGGCAAGGAGATCACCGAGGAAAGCCAGTCCGACCTCAAGGACCAGCTGTCGTTCATCACGACCTTCCTGTTGGTCTTCGCCGTGATCTCCGTCGTCGTCGGCACGTTCGTGATCTACAACTCGTTCGCGATCATCGTGGCCCAGCGGGGACGGGAGATGGCGCTCATGCGGGCCGTGGGCGCCAGCCGCCGGCAGGTGCGCCGCTCGGTGTTCGTGGAGGCGCTCGCCATCGGCATCCTGGGTTCGGTCATCGGCTTCCTGCTCGGCCTCGGCGTCGCGTCGGTGCTCGTCAGCCTGTTCGACCTGCCGGGCAGCCTGGTGGTGCGACCGAACGCTGCGATCATCGCCCTCGTTGTGGGCGTGGTCGTGACCCTGATCTCCGCCTTGGTGCCTGCCTGGCGGGCGTCGCGGGTGCCCCCGGTGGCCGCCATGCGAGACCTCGCCATCGAGACCACCGGTCAGTCGCGCCTGCGGATGATCCTCGGGCTGGTGGCGACGGTCGGCGGTGTCGCGCTGGTCGTGACCGGCGCCGACGCTCGCAGCGCCGCCATCGTGGGCGTCGGCGTGGGGCTGGCATTCATCGGGTTGCTGCTGCTCGGCCCGGTGCTGGCGCGGCCCTTCAGTCGCGGCATCGGCGCTCCGGTCGGGCGCATCCGCGGGGTGACCGGGGATCTCGCCAAGGAGAACGCCGGGCGCAACCCGAAGCGCACGGCGGCCACCGCCCAGGCCCTGATGATCGGGGTGCTGATCGTCTCGTTCTTCCTGGTCGTGAATGCCTCGCTGCGAGCATCGATCGACGCGTTCCTCGACGATTCGTTCACCGGCGACTTCGTCATCGACTCGGGGAGCTTCGGCACGATCGGTCTGCCGACCGAGGTGGCCGATCGAGTGAGCGAGGTGCCCGGTGTGGCGGACGTGGTGCCGGTGCGATTCTCCCCGGCCCGGGTCGAGGGGGACGACACGGCCGTGACCGGCACCAGCCCGGGCGCGTTCGATCTGCTGGGCCTGCGGCTGCAGGACGGGTCGGCGTCGCTGGCTCCGGGAACCATCCTGCTCTCGGCCGACAAGGCCAAGGACCTCGGGCTGAGCGTCGGCGACGAGGTCAGCGCTCAGTTCATCAACACGGGTTCGCACAGCTACACGGTGGGCGGCATCTACGACACCGAGCAGGAGGGAACGGGCATCGGCAACTTCGTGCTCGGGCTCGACGACTACGACGAGGCGGTGGGGGCGCCCGACGTGACCGACAGCAGCGTGTTCGTCAAGCTCGACTCGGGCGTGACGGTCGACGAGGTCGAGCCCGAGATCGAGGCCGCGGTGGCGGACTTCCCCACGGCCGAGGTCCAGAGCGTCGACGAGTACAAGGACGCCATCGGCAGCCAGTTCGATGCCATCCTCTTGCTGATGCTCGGCCTCCTGGCGCTGGCCCTGTTCATCGCCTTGATCGGCATCGCCAACACCATTGCGCTGTCAGTGATCGAACGCACCCGCGAGCTGGGACTGCTGCGGGCGGTCGGCACGTCCCGTCCACAGCTGCGGTCCACCATTCGTTGGGAGTCCGCCATCATCGCGGTGTTCGGCACCCTGCTGGGGTTGGCCGTGGGCCTGCTCGGCGGCTGGGGGTTCATCACGGCGCTGAGCGACGAGGGGTTCACCGAGTTCCGCATTCCCTACGGCCAGGTGATCGCGGTCGTGCTGATCGCGGCCGCCGCCGGGATCGTCGCCGCGTTGCTGCCCGCGTGGCGGGCCAGCCGCATGAACGTGCTCGACGCCATTCACACGGAGTGACGCCAAGTAACGCCGAAGGTGGCACGACCAGGCGCACCGAGTGACCTATAGGGCCCGCATCGCTGCGGCCAGTAGCCTTGCCTGGATGCCCCGCACCTTTTGGGTGGAGACGTTGGGCTGTCCGAAGAACCAGGTCGACTCGGACAAGCTGACTGGGACGATGCTCGCCGACGGCTTCGTCCCGGCGGCCGCGCCCGAGGGGGCCGACCTGGTGGTGGTCAACACCTGCGCGTTCATCGAGGAGGCCCGCCAGGAGTCCGTCGACGTCATCCTCGACTTGGCGGAGCGCAAGCGGGCGGCGGCCGAGCTGGTGGTCACCGGCTGCCTGGCCGAGCGCTACGGGGCCGACCTGGCCGAGGCGCTCCCCGAGGCGGACGCCGTGACCGGGTTCGGCGTACCGGTGACGTTGGGGCCGACCAGGGGGGGCGGCGACGCGCCGATCCCCGCCTTCGACCTGCTCAACCTCCCGCGTCCGGCGGCTGCCGCCCCCTGGGCGTACGTCAAGGTGGCCGAGGGCTGCGACCGGGCCTGCGGTTTCTGCGCCATCCCCAGCTTCCGGGGCCAACAGCGCAGCCGTTCCATCGCCTCCATCCTGACCGAGGTCCAGGGCCTGGCCGATGGGGGCGTGCGCGAGGTCGTGCTCGTGGCGCAGGACCTGGCGTCCTACGGCCGGGACCAAGGTAGGGGCCAGCGCCGGATCGTGCCCCTCGTGGAGGCCGTCGCGCGCCGTGTCGATCGGGTCCGCCTGCTGTACCTGTACCCGTCCGACCTCACGGACCGGCTGATCGACGCCATCTGTGCCACGGGCGTGCCCTACTTCGACCTGTCGCTGCAGCACGCTTCTCGTCCGCTGCTCCGGCGCATGCGGCGCTGGGGTGACGGCGACCACTTCCTCGGCCGCATCGACGACATCAGGCGTCGCGCGCCGGAGGCGGCGTTCCGGTCCAACTTCATCGTCGGGTATCCGGGCGAGACGGAGAACGACCACGAGCGGCTGGTGTCCTTCGTGGCCGCGGCCGGACTCGACTGGTGCGGTTTCTTCGCCTACAGCGAGGAACAGGGCACGTATGCCGCGCAGCTCGACGGCGAAGTGGACGCCGGGTTGGTGCGTGAACGGTTGGCCGAGCTGGCCGAGCTGCAGGACGGGATCACGGCCCGCCGTCGTGACGCGCTCATCGGCAGCGTGGTGGAGGTGCTCGTCGACGCCCGCGGCGTGGCGCGCGGCCACCGGGAGGCGCCCGAGATCGATGGCATCGTGTCGGTGCCACCGGACCTGGCGGTGGGCGAGCTGGTGAAGGTGATGATCACCGGCGCCGCCGGTCCAGACCTGGAGGCGGTGGTCGCGCCGTGAGGTGGGTTGCCTCGGGGTGCGGTCGAACCGAGGTTCCGTAGTGGCCGGCTCGTTCGGGCCGTCGGCCCTCGCTACCCCGGCGAACGCCGTCACCACGACGCGATTGGTGCTCGCCCCGCTGCTGTGTGGGTTGATCATCGCCTCGGGACCGGCGTACGGCACCTTCGCCATCTGGTCCGTGCTGGCGGCGACCGACGGGGTCGACGGCTGGCTTGCCCGGCGCATGGGCACCACCCGGTCGGGCGCCTTCCTAGACCCGCTCGCCGACAAGGCGCTGGTGCTGGGCGCCATGTGGGCGCTGGTGGTCGATGGCGGGTTCTGGTGGCTACCGGTCCTCCTGATCACGGCCCGAGAGGTGGGCATCTCGGCGTTCCGCTCGTACTGGGGCCGCCGTGGCCTGGCGGTGCCGGCGCGGTTCTGGGCCAAGATCAAGACGGTCGTGCAGTCGCTGGCGGTGGCGCTGGCGCTGATCCCGCCCATCGCCGACGACCACGCCTGGATCGCCGAGGGCACCCTCTGGGTCGCGGTGGCGCTGACGCTGGTCACCGGGTTGCAGTACGTCCTCGAGGGCAGCAGGGCGACGGCGGTCGGGGGAGTCCGGGGGGTCGTCGGCTCGACCGGCGGCGAGATCCTGAGCGAGGGGACTTGATGCGCTGCGAGGTCGTCGCCGTCGGCACCGAGTTGCTGCTGGGTCAGATCGTCGACACCAACTCCGCCTGGATTGGTGAGCAGTTGGCGCTGGCCGGCATCGACTGCACCCACCAGCAGACGGTGGGCGACAACCAAGAGAGAATCGTCGGTGCCTTGGAGCTGGCGCTCGGCCGGGCGGACGCGGTGATCGTGTGCGGCGGGCTCGGTCCCACCCAGGACGACATCACCCGCAACGCCATCGCCCGGGTGATGGGCGTGCGCCTGGTGCAGGACGACGAAGTCGTCGACCGCATCCTCGAGCGGTTCGCCGCCCGGGGGCGGCGCATGCCCGCCAACAACTTGCTGCAGGCGCAGGTTCCCGAGGGCGCCACCGCCATCGCCGACCCGCAGCCGGGCACGGCGCCGGGGCTCATATGCCCGGTGGGCGAGGGCGGCAAGGTCATCTACGCCGTCCCCGGGGTTCCCTACGAGATGCAGGAGATCGTGTCCGGCGCCGTGCTGCCCGACATGCAGCGGCGGGCCGGGACGCTGGCCATCATCCATTCCCGGACGCTGCGCACGTGGGGTGATAGCGAGTCGGGGCTGGCCGAGAGGCTGGCTGCGCACATGTCCGAGCTCGACGACGCCGGGTCGGAGGCGCCGACCTTGGCGTTCCTGGCCAGCGGGATCGAAGGGCTCAAGGTGCGCATCACCGTCAAGGCCGACGACGAGGACCGCGCCCGCAAGCTGCTCGACGACGAGGAGCGGGTCGTGCGGGGCATCCTCGGCGACATCGTGTTCGGCGTCGACGAGGAGACGATGGAGCACGCGGTGGCCAAGATGCTCGTCCAACGAGGGCTCACGCTGGCGGTGGCGGAGTCGCTCACCGGTGGGCTGGTCGCCTCCCGGCTGGTGAACGTGCCGGGTGCGAGTGGCTGGTTCCGGGGCGGCATCGTGGCCTACGCCACCGACGTGAAGCACGACCTGTTGGGGGTGCCGGAGGGGCCCGTGGTCACGTCCGAGGCGGCGGCGGCGATGGCGGACGGGGTGCGGCGACGGCTCGGCGCCGACGTCGGGCTGGGCGTCACCGGTGTGGCCGGGCCCGACGAGCAGGAGGACCAACGGCCGGGAACCGTGTTCATGGCCGTGGCGACGGGTGACGACGAGCCCGTCGTGGCGCGGGTCACGCTTCCGGGCGATCGCGACCGGGTCCGCCAGTTCGCCTGCATCTCGCTGCTGGACCTGTTGCGGCGGAGACTGGACGGGTCGGCCGAGGCGGCGGCCCGGGACCGCGAGCCGATCTCCTAGTGTCCCGTCAGCCTGGACTGGTGATGAAATCGGCGAGTCTGAATCGCCGCTGGCAAGGACGCAGGCCGAAGGACTCCACCAGCGAATTCGAGGCCGAGGACGCTGACCAGCGGCGATTCTGGCCGGCGATTTCGCGGCGGAACGGGCTGACGGGACACTAGGCTGCCATGCGGCTGTTCGTCGGTGTGCGCCCGCCCGACGACGTGCTCGACCTGATCGCCGACCTGCCCCGACGCGCACAGGCCGGTCTGCGCTGGACCACCCGCGACCAGTGGCACGTGACGCTGCGGTTCCTGGGGGAGGTCGAGGATCCCACGCTGGTGGTCGACGCCCTGGACGGGGCCGATGCCACCGAACTCGTGGCCTGCGAGGCGACTGTCGGCCCGATGGTCGAGACGCTGTCGCGCCAGGTCGTGGCGGTCCCGGTCGCCGGGCTCGAGGGCCTCGCCGCTGCCGTCATCGAGGCCACGAGCACGCTCGGCCGGCCACCGGAGGATCGGCCCTTCCGGGGGCACCTCACCCTCGCCCGATTGGCTCGATCGGCGCGGGGGAGCGCCCGGCGCCTCGCGGGCGGGATCGTGGGACGCCCGCTGTCGGCGCGGTTCGCCGTGTCCGATGTCCGGGTGGTGCGCAGCCACCTGGGGCGGGGCGGTGCCCGCTACGAGGACGTCTACGTGCGCCACCTGGGCTGAAGACCCGTCGGGCACCGGCGAACAGGCGTTGGTGCTTGAACGAACAGGCGTTCGAAACTACAGTGATGTCGTTCGAGGCGCCCAAATTGTCACACCCTCTCTCTAAGTTCAGGGAAGGTCATCGAGATCGCCGTCGGAGCCTGGGCTCCGAGATCGCATCGGGTAGCCGGCAACGCCGGGTCCCGTCGCCGCCACAACCGCACCACCGCAGAAAGGACCACGCCGGTGGATCGTCAGAAGAACCTCGACATGGCCCTCAGCCAGATCGAGAAGCAGTTCGGCAAGGGCTCGGTCATGCGCATGGGGGAGAAGGGGACCATGGCCATCGAGGCCATACCCACGGGCGCCCTGGCGCTCGATCTCGCCTTGGGCATCGGCGGCCTTCCACGGGGCCGTGTCACCGAGATCTACGGGCCCGAGTCGTCGGGCAAGTCCACCCTCGCGCTGCACGTCGTGGCCGAGGCCCAACGCAACGGTGGCATCTGCGCCTACATCGATGCCGAGCACGCGCTCGACCCGGTCTACGCCAAGGCCATCGGCGTCGACATCGACGAGCTGCTCATCTCGCAGCCCGACACGGGCGAGCAGGCGCTCGAGATCGCCGACATGCTCATCCGCTCCGGCGCCATCGACGTGGTGGTCATCGACTCGGTGGCCGCCCTCACCCCCCGGGCCGAGATCGAGGGCGAGATGGGCGACTCCCACGTCGGCCTCCAGGCCCGGCTCATGTCGCAGGCGCTGCGCAAGCTGACCGCCAACCTCAACAAGTCCGACACCATCGCCGTCTTCATCAACCAATTGCGCGAGAAGATAGGTGTGATGTTCGGCTCCCCGGAAACCACGCCGGGTGGCCGGGCACTGAAGTTCTATTCATCGATCCGTCTCGACATCCGTCGCATCGAGTCGATCAAAGATGGTGTCGAGGTTATCGGCAATCGCACTCGGGTGAAGGTGGTGAAGAACAAGTGCTTTGCCGCTGGCACGAGTGTTTTCGACCCGACGAGTGGTTGCACTCGTCGCATCGAAGACATCGTCGTCCAAGGCCACGGTGACTCGGTGGTGGCTTCCGACAAGCTCGGCCAGCTCCATGTTCGGTCCGTCCTCCAACGATTCGATCAGGGAGAAGCCGAGTGCGTCGGGCTGAAGCTGCGCGACGGCACCGAGCTGCGGGTCACGCCCGACCACAAGGTGCTCACCGACACTGGGTGGCGCGAGGCCGGGCAGATCGCCGCCGGTGATCGAGTCGGTCGTCCCCGTCGGTTCCTGGGCTTCGGTGACGCCGAGCCCGTTCCCCCCGACCATGCCCGGCTGTTGGGCTACCTCATCGGTGATGGATACGTCGGTGGAAAGACACCGATGACCTTCGTCAACACGGTCCCTCAGCTGCGTGACGACGTCACCGCGATCGCGAAAGACCTCGGTTGCACCACGTCGTTGCGGGGACGCGGCTACGAGCTAGCAATCTCGCATCGACCCGGTGAGCAGAACGGGTTGCTGGAGCTCTGTCGATGGGCGGGCATCTACGGGCACCAGGCATCAAAGAAGCGCATCTCGGCATCGTTCTTCGCCCCCGACGTCGCAGCCGATGTTGTTGCCAACCTGGTGTTCGGCATATGGGAGAGCGACGGGCACGTTTCCCGCGAACAGGCCGGCGGTCTGCGTATCGGCTTTACAACTACCTCCGAGCAGCTCGCCCATCAGCTCCACTGGTTGCTGCTCCGCTGGGGCATTGGTAGCTCGGTGCGAGTCTACGACCCGACACAGAAGCGCCCCAGCCTCATCGAAGGCCGTCGCGTGCAGGGCAAGTTGCCGTGCTGGGAGGTGCGGGTCTCGGGCATCGACAACGTCGCACGGTTCGCCGAGGCCATACCCATGTGGGGCCCTCGGGGTCGTGTGCTGGTCGAAACCTTGGCCGATCCGCTGTTGGCTAAGCACCGGGGGTCGCAACGTGGCTACCTGCCGACCAACGTCACCGAGCCGGTGCTCGCCTATCTGGAGGATCGTGGCGTTACGGCGCCCTTGGCCGCGGCGCTGGTGGGCGAGGGTGCTGGTAACCCCCAGGGTGGGCTCAAGCAGGTGCTGGGTGTGTCCCGGTTACGGCGCGACCGATTGGAGCGCCTTGCCGACGCCCTCGATAGCGACTTCTTGCGGGGCATCATGAGCGAAGACGTATGGTACGACAAGGTCGTCGCCGTCCTGCCCGCCGAATGGCGCAACATATATGACGTTGAAGTCGACGGGCACCATACGCTCGTAGCCAACGACATCATTGCTCATAACTGCGCCCCACCTTTCAAACAAAGCGAGTTTGACATCATGTACGGCAAGGGCATCAGCCGCGAGGGTTCGTTGATCGATGTCGGTGTCGATATCGGGCTCGTGAAGAAGTCGGGTGCCTGGTACACCTACGACGGCGAGCAGCTCGGGCAGGGACGAGAGAACGCCAAGGTGTTCCTCGCAGACCACCCCGAGCTGATGGTCGAGATCTCCGAGCGCATCCGCTCGCAGCTCGGCATCGGCTCGCCGGCGGGGTCGACCAACGGATCGGGCGACGGCGCCGAACACACAAACGGCGCCGACGACGCCCCCATCTCGCTCGACGAGCCGATCACGCTCGACGACTGACCCACCTCGGCGACGGGGTGGGCGGCGGCTCCGACCACGGCCCACCCCTTGGCCGCCACTTGGCGCAAGCGTGCCGAAACGAAGTGGGGGAGTGTTCGCACGGGTCGCATAGCCTGGCCGGGTCCCGAATGGCCGCCGACTGGTGGCCGCTTCTCGAGAGCGTGGCCCTGCGAGGATGACCGGCAAGACGTATGTGGTGCGCACCTTCGGGTGCCAGATGAACGAGCACGACTCCGAGCGCATCGCCGGGCTCCTGGAGGCCGATGGCCTGCGCCCCGCCGCCAACGTCGAAGACGCCGACGTGGTCGTGCTCAACACTTGCTGCATCCGCGAGAACGCCGACAACAAGCTCTACGGCAACCTTGGTCACCTCAAGACCCTCAAGCAGCGGCGGCCCGACATGCAGATAGTGATCGGGGGCTGCCTGGCCCAGAAGGACCGCGACCTCATCGCCCGCAAGGCGCCCCACGTGGACGTCGTGTTCGGCACCCACAACGTCCACCGGGCCGCCGAGCTCCTGGGCGAGCAGCGCACGGCCGGTCGAACGATCGTCGAGATCCTGGAGGAGACCGCAGCGGACGACCACGAGTCGTTCCCAAGCGCGCTGCCCGCACGGCGGGACGTGCCCTACGCAGCGTGGGTCACCATCCAGATCGGCTGTGACAACTCGTGCGCGTTCTGCATTGTGCCCGCAGTGAGAGGACGTGAGATCAGCCGCGGCTTCGACGACATCGTCGACGAGGTGCGAGCCCTGGCCGTCGACGGCGTCACCGAGGTGACCCTGCTCGGGCAGAACGTCAACAGCTACGGCCGCGACCTCACGCTCGCCCGGCGGCGGTCTGGCGAGTCGGTGCGGGTCCGCCCGTTGTTCGCCGAGCTGCTGGGAGCCATTGGCGAGGTCGATGGGATCCGGCGGGTCCGTTACACCAGCCCACATCCGAAGGACCTGCGGCCCGAGACGATCGAGGCCATGGCAACGGTCCCAGCGGTGTGCGAGCACCTCCACTTGCCCCTCCAGGCCGGCAGCGACCGCGTGCTCGCCGCCATGCACAGGGGCTACACCGCCGAGCGCTACCTCGAGCGCCTGGCGGCCGCCCGGGCCGCCGTCCCCGACCTGGCCGTGACCACCGACATCATCGTCGGGTTCCCCGGCGAGACCGACGACGACTTCGATTGCACGCTGGAGGTCGCCGCCGAGGTGGGCTACGACAGCGCCTACACCTTCATCTACAGCCCGCGGCCCGGCACCGAGGCGGCCGAAAGGGTCGACGACTTCGTCCCCGCCGATGTGTCCGCCGAACGGTTCGAGCGCCTCCGGCTGGTGGTCGAGCGCTCGGCCCTGGCGCGCCACCGTGCCCGAGTCGGAGCGACCGAGGAGGTCATGGTCGAGGGGCCATCGCGCAAGGATCCGTCCGTCACGACCGGCCGCACGCGGCACAACAAGCTAGTGCACTTCCGGTCCCCCGTGCCGCTGCGACCCGGCAGCTACGCGGAGGTCACGGTCACCGGCGCCGCGCCCCATCACCTCTTCGGCGCCCTGTCGCGGGTCACGATCCCCGCACGCCACCGCACCCACATACCCGTCGCCGTGATATGAGCCGGCTGCCGAAGGGCATGATCGGCACGCGGCGTGACGACGGAAACGAACCAGGTCGGGCCGCCGACGCGGGCCGGGGGGTCCTGGTCCGACCGGCGGCGTATGACGGTCCCGCTGCGCAGGCACTGGTGGCCGCGTTCATCCTCGACATCGAGGACCGCTACGCCGGCGACGGGGAGGCCGACGATCCCGAGGCCGAATGGGCAATGGGCGTCGGCGAGGTCACGCCGCCACGCGGCGTGTTCCTGATCGCCTACCTCGACGGCCAGCCCGTCGGCTGCGGCGCTCTACGACCGCTTCCAGCGGCCGGTGCCCACGTCGCGGAGATCAAGCGCATGTACACATCGCCGTCGGCCAGGCGGCGGGGTGTGAGCCGGGCGGTCCTCACCAGGCTCGAGTCCGAGGCGGTCAGTCTCGGGTACCGACGGCTGCAGCTCGAGACGGGGCTGCGTCAGCCCGAGGCCATGGCGCTCTACGAGACCAGCGGCTACCACCGCATCCCCAACTACGGCATGTACGCGGCGAGCGAGCTCTCGGCCTGCTTCGCCAAGGACATCCGACGAGGTTGACGAGTCGGTCGTCAGACCGACGCGGTCACGGGGCGGCGAGTGGGGGTCGGGCCGGATAGCGGCCGCCCGGCCATCGCTTGCCGGCACCTCATGGGGTGGGCGGCGGCCGGTCAGGCCTTGGTGCGCGGCCGGGCGACCGCGATCGGTTGTCGTTCTGTGGCGCTAGACGTGGAGCGCCACCGGGCGGCCGAGCGCCGACTCGAGGGAGTCGGCCGCGGCCACGACGAGCTGGTGGGACATCTCGGACAGTGCCCGGGCGACGGCGAGCTCTTCGCCGACCGCGGGCGTGGTGGGGTCGCTCGGGTTGCGCCGGGCACGTCCCCACGCCGAGAACTCGCGACCGCACATGTGCACGCGGGCGAGCGCCTCGGTGTGATCGGCGTCCTCCGTGACCGACAGGTCGACCCTCATCGACAGCCGCTCGGGTCTGGGCTCCCCTGCACCCTCAACCCGCAAGTCCGGCCCAGGAGCCAGGACGGTCTCGTGATCGTCCTGCTCCCAGCGGACCCGGTAGCGGTCGCCCGTGGCGCCGCGCAGGACCTCGAGCACCTCTCCCCGACGGCGGCCGTGGCCGACCTTCGCTCCCTCGAGCACCACATGGTCGCCGACACGCGCTTCCATGGTCACCTCCACGGCACCTGGTTCGACCTCGACTACGGGTGCCTAGACGGCTGTGCTTCCGTGTAGCGACGAGGGTAGGCCCGCCGCCGGGCCGCCGAAAGGGGCATTTGGGCTGCTGGGAGCATGGCTGGCGGCGACTACCGTCCGCGCGGTGCCTGCCTTCCGCCGTCCGTCGCCGATGGCTTCCGGCCGTTGAACGACCCCACCCCGGGTCCGGCCGCCGTCGTCGGCGCCACCGCTTCGGGCAAGTCGGCACTGGCGCTGGCGATGGCCCGGGCCGACGCCACCATCGAGCTGCTGTCCGTCGACTCCATGCAGGTGTACCGCCGGATGGACATCGGCACCGCCAAGCCGACGCCCGCCGAGCGGGTTGAGGTGCCGCACCACCTCATCGACATCGTCGACCCGTGGGAGGACTTCACCGTCACGGCGTTCGCCGACCGCGCCCGGGCGGCCATCGTCGACATCGAGGCCCGTGGCCGCCGCCCCCTGCTGGTGGGGGGAACCGGCCTCTACCTGCGGGCGGTGATCGACGAGCTGGAGGTGCCCGGACAGTTCCCCGCCGTCCGTGCGGAACTGGAGGCCGAACCCGACGGCGGCGCGCTCCACCGCCGCCTGACCGAGCTCGACCCGGTGGCGGCCCGGCGCATGGAGCCGACGAACCGGCGGCGGATCCTCCGGGCGCTGGAGGTCACGGTCGGCAGCGGGCGCCCGTTCTCGTCCTTCGGCCCGGGGCTCGAGGTGTACCCGCCGTCGCGCTTCCAGATGGTTGGGATCGAGCTGCCCTTTGCCACACTGGCCGCACGCATCGAGGAACGCTATCGCCAGCAGATCGCAGCCGGCTTCGTGGCCGAGGCGCGGCGGTTGCTCGTCGATCCTCGCGGCATTTCGCGGACCGCGGGCCAGGCCCTCGGTTACAAGGAGCTGTTCGCGCACCTCTCCGGGGCCTGCAGTCTCGACGAGGCGGTGGCGCTGGCCGTGCGCAGAACCCGACGGTTCGCCCGACGGCAGCGTTCCTGGTTCGGCCGCGATCCCCGCGTCCGCTGGCTGCGGGCAGACGATCCGGCAGACCTCGTCGGGCCGATGGCCGCGGAGCTCGGGATCGGTGGCCCTTGAGGCCACCGGATGCGAATGCAGTCGGGGACGCCGGACCGTCCTGGCAGACTGAATGACGCCATGCGCCTGACCAAGCACCATGGATTCGGCAACGACTTCCTGGTTCTCCTCGACGATGACGCATCGCGTCCACTCGACGCCGACGTCGCCCGCGCCCTGTGCGACCGTCGCCTCGGCGTCGGGGCCGACGGGCTGATCCGGGCTGCGCCACTCGACGTCGTCGCCGATGACGCCGTCGCCGCCATGGAGCTGCGCAACGCCGACGGATCACCCGCGGAGACGAGCGGGAACGGCATCCGCTGCCTCGCCCAGGCCCTGATCCTCGCGGGCTGGGCCGACGGCCCCACCATTCCCATCCGCACCGGCGCCGGGCGACGCGTGGTCACGCTGCACGATCGATCCGACCCCCTGACGTACAGCCTCTCGGCCGAGATGGGCCTGGCGCGCGTCGCCGGCGAGGCACCGGAATGGGTCGCCGAGCCGATCCGCCGCACCCTGCGCGTCGATGTCGGCAACCCCCACCTCGTCTTCGACGTGGGCCGGCATGACGACGCGGTCGACCTCGTCGAACTGGGCGAGCGCGTCAACGCCAAGGAGCCGGGCGGGGCAAACGTCCACCTCCTGATGGGGGAAGGAGGCGATCGCATCGCCATCCGCACCTACGAGCGCGGGGTCGGTCCGACGCTGGCGTGCGGCACCGGCGCCTGCGCGGCCGCGGTGGCCGCCCGGGCGTGGGGCCTAGTCGGCG
Organism: Acidimicrobiales bacterium; assembly: GCA_035697145.1. GTDB lineage: Bacteria > Actinomycetota > Acidimicrobiia > Acidimicrobiales > VFJN01 > DASQUK01. Next base: position 23,528 of record DASSDL010000213.1, on the reverse strand, counting down.
CCAGCGTCGCCGTCGAGCAGGCCGGTGGGACCGCCGACGTGACCGTGGGCGGCGACGGTGCGGTCGTGTTGCTGGGCCCGGCCACCTTGGTTGCAACCGTAGAGCTGCCGGAGGGGTGGCCGTGGCGCTGATCGAACGTGCATTCCGCGAGAAGATCGTGCTGGTCGGCGTCAGCATCCCGCCCGAGACGATGGAGGAGACGGAGGCATCGGTCGACGAGCTGGCCCTGTTGGTCGACACCGCCGGTGCCGACGAGGTGGGACGTGTCTTCCAGCGGCGACAGGCGCCCGACCCGCCCACGTACGTGGGCAAGGGCAAGGCCGAGGAGCTGCGGGAGGTGGCGGAGACCACCGATTGCGACACCGTTGTGTTCGACAACGAGCTCACCCCGGCCCAGCAGTTCAACCTCGAGAAACTGCTGGGGCGCACCGCGATCGACCGGACGGCGGTGATCCTCGACATCTTCGCCCAGAACGCCCACAGCCAGGAGGGCCAGGCGCAGGTCGAGCTGGCGCAGCTCCGCTACCGCCTGCCCCGCCTGCGGGGACGGGGTCGAGCACTCTCACAGCAGGCGGGCGGCATGTCGGCCGGCGCGGGCGGCGCCCGAATCGGCACCAGGGGCCCCGGCGAAACGCAGCTCGAGGTCGATCGACGCCGCATCGTGCGTCGCCTCCACAGGCTCGAGGCCGAACTGCGCCAGATCGCCAAGCATCGGCAGACGCAGCGCAAGGCGCAACGACGAGGCCAGCTCCCGCGGCTGGCGATCGTCGGCTACACGAACGGCGGGAAGTCGACGTTGCTCAACCGGCTCACGGATGCCGGCGTCCTGGTCGAGGATCGTTTGTTCGCCACGCTCGACGCCACCACGCGACGGCTTGCCTTGCCGGGGGGCGAGGCGGTGCTCGTCACCGACACCGTCGGCTTCATCCGGAAGCTGCCCCACCAGCTCGTCGAGGCGTTCCGCTCGACGCTCGGCGTGGCCGTCGACGCCGACCTGTTGGTCCATGTGGTCGACGCCAGTGCCCCCGATCCGGCGGGCAACATCCGCGCCGTGCGCGACGTCCTGGCGGAGATCGGAGCTGACGGGGTACCCGAGCTCCTGGCGTTCAACAAGTCCGACCTGGCGCCCGGATCAGCGAAGCGCCTGGCGGACGTTTGGGAAGGCTCGGTGGCCCTGAGCGCCGTGACCGGCGAAGGCGTCGACGACCTGTTGCGGACGATCGGCAGCCGACTTCGGGCGCTGATGACGGTCGTGGAGATGGTGATTCCGTTCGACCGCGGCGATGTCCTGGCGGCGGCACACCGGGCCGGCGAGGTCCTGCGCGAATCGGCGAGCGAGTCCGGCATGCACATCCGCGGCCGGTTCGACGACGCCACCCTCAGTCGCTTCCGTGAGTTCGTCGTCACATGAGCGATCACCACGCCGCCGCACGTCCACCGGAGCCTGCCGGGTTCGAGCCGCCTCCGTATCCATACGACCGGCTCGCCGACCTCCACAAGGTGGCCGACACCTGCGACGGTGGAGCCGTCGACCTGTCGATCGGCACACCTTGTGACCCGCCCCCGGCCACCGTCGTCGAGGCGCTCGCGAGTTCGGGTACCGAGAGCGGTTATCCACCCTCCGTCGGCACGCCCGGCTTCCGGGAGGCCGCCGCCGCGTGGCTCGGCCGCCGCTTCGGCACCGACGTCAACCCGGCGCAGGTAGCTGCGTGCGTCGGGACCAAGGAGCTGGTGGCCGGCGTCCCGCAGTGGCTGCACCTGCGCTCGCCCGGGCGCGACACCGTGCTCTACCCGCACGTGAGCTACCCGACGTACGCCATGGGTGCCGTGCTGGCCGGCTGCCGGGCGGTGCCCTACCGCACGTTCGACGACATCGCCCCCGACGATGCGGCTCGGGGGCTGTGCCTGTGGGTCAACTCACCGGGCAACCCGACCGGCGAGCTGGTCGACCTGGCGGAGGCCGCCGCCTGGGGACGCCGCCACGGCGTGCCGGTGCTGTCGGACGAGTGCTACATCGAGTTCACCTGGGACCGCCCCGGTCGCACGATCCTCACCGAGGGCACCGAGGGCGTGGTCGCCCTGCACTCGTTGTCTAAACGGTCGAACTTCGCCGGGGCCAGGGTCGGCTTCTACGCCGGCGATCGCGACCTGGTGCACTACCTGTCCGAGGTGCGCAAGCACGCTGGGTTCATGGTTCCGGGTCCGGTGCAAGCGGCGGCGGTGGTGGCGTTCGGCGACGACACCCACGTCGACGTCCAGCGCGAGCGTTACATCCGGCGGCTCGACCTGCTGGCGGCGTCCCTGTCCGAGTTCGGCGTCGAGTGCGCCCGCCCGCCGGCGACGTTCTACCTGTGGCTGGCGGCGCCCGACGGCGACGCCTGGGCGCTCGCGCACCGGCTGGCCGCCGAGGGCGGGGCGATCGTGTCACCCGGCGAGTTCTACGGACCTGACGGGGTTGGCCATGTGCGCATCGCGGTGGTGCAGCCCGACGACCGGCTCGAGCTGGTGGCCCGCCGGTTGGGGGCGGCGCCCCCGGGCTGATCGGGCGATCGGGCGGCGGTCACTCGTTGCTGTGGAGGGCGAGATTGAGCTCGACGGATCCGCCGGCGCGAGGCAGCACCTCCACGGCGCCCGACGTGCTGTTACGGCGGAACAGCAGGTTGTGGGCGCCGCTGAGCTCGCCCGCCTTGACCACCGAGCCATCGGGCCGCGTGACCCGCGTGCCGGCCGTGACGTAGAGCCCCGCCTCGACGATGCAGTCGTCGCCGAGCGAGATGCCGATGCCGCCGTTGGCGCCGATGAGGCAGCGCTCGCCGACGCGGATGACCTCCTTGCCGCCGCCCGACAGGGTGCCCATGATCGACGCCCCACCGCCGACGTCGGAGCCCTCGCCGACAACGACGCCCTGGCTGATCCGACCTTCGACCATCGCGCTGCCCAGCGTGCCGGCGTTGAAGTTGACGTAGCCCTCGTGCATGACGACGGTGCCGCTGCCGAGGTGAGCGCCGAGCCGCACGCGGTCGGCGTCGGCGATGCGCACCCCGCCGGGGACGACGTAGTCGGTCATCCGAGGGAACTTGTCGAGCCCGAAGACCTGCACGGGCCGTCCCGCAGCGCGCAATGCCAGCCGTACCTGCTCGAAGTCGTCGACCGCACAGGGCCCGAGGTCGGTCCAGACGACGTTGCTGAGCAGCCCGAACACGTGGTCGAGGTTGGCGCCATTGGGGGCCACGAGGCGGTGGGACAGCAGGTGCAGGCGCAGATAGACATCGTGCGCGTCGATGGGCGGGTCATCGAGCGACTCGATGAACGTCGCCACCGCCTCTCGCTCGACCCGACGGAGCGGGTCGGACCCGCAGGCGCCGGCCACGTCAACGCCCAACAGCTCACTGGCCGTCTGCGGGTCGAGTCGCACCGACCCGGGGGCGTCCGCGCCGAGGCGGGCGGCCTCCGCGCTCGCATCCGCGGGGGATGACAGCGCGGGGGACGGGTACCAGGTGTCGAGCACACGATCGTCGGCGGCGAACGTGGCCAGTCCAACACCCCAGGCACCGGCAACGGAGGCATGCGCGTCGGTCACGGCGGGCCACGGTAGGCGCGGCGCGCTAGGCGCAGCGAGAGGTTCGCAGTGGCCGCCGGGACCTAGCCTGCGGGCGTGGTCGACCTGTTGGCGCGGACCGCCGATCTTGTTGCCATCCCCTCCGAGAGCCACCATGAGGCGGCGCTGGCGGATCACGTCGAAGCGCGGCTTCGGGCGCTGGGGCATGTCCAGGTCGACCGGCTCGGCGACAACGTTGTGGCGAGGACGACGGCCGGTCGAGGCATGAGGCTGGTGGTGGCGGGTCACCTCGACACGGTTCCGGCCAATGGCAACGCAACGCCCGAGATCCGGGACGACGTGCTGTGGGGCTTGGGCGCCGCAGACATGAAGGGCGGGCTGGCGGTCATGCTCGAGCTGGCGGCGGCGGTGCCCGACCCGGCCATCGACGTGACCTTGATCTTCTATGCGGGCGAGGAGGTGGCGGCCGATCACAACGGGCTCGCCCAGCTGTTCGCCCAGCGGCCCGATCTCGTGGCGGGAGACGCCGCAGTCCTAGGCGAGCCCACGGGCGCCGCCCTGGAGGTGGGATGCCAGGGCACCATGCGCGTCCGCGTGGAGCTGCGCGGTGCGCGTGCCCACACCGCCCGCCCGTGGATGGGACGCAACGCCCTGCATCGTGCAGGTCGGGTGCTGGTGGCGGTCGACGATTACGCGGCCCGCCGTCCGGTGATCGACGGTTGCACCTATCACGAGGCGTTGCAGGCGGTGTTCGTCGAGGGGGGCGTAGCTGGCAACGTCGTGCCGGACCGAGCGGTCGTCACCCTCAACCATCGGTTCGCACCCGACCGGACCAAAGATGATGCGCGGGCCCACGTCGTAGACGTGCTCGCGCCCCATCTCGTCGACGGCGACACGGTGACGGTTGTGGACGTCGCCGATGCGGCGCCTCCCGGGCTGACGCACCCGATCTTGGCGGCGCTGCGCGAGCGCAACGGCTTGGAGGTCAGGGCAAAGCTCGGTTGGACCGACGTCAGCCGCTTCGCCGCGGCCGGCATCCCGGCCACCAACTTCGGGCCCGGCGACTCGGAACTAGCCCACTCCAGGGACGAGCGTGTCGGCCGCGCGTCGCTGGACACGGTGTTTGGTGCGCTCGGCGACCTGTTGCGCCGAGGTGTGTGATCAGAGCCGCCGCAACACCGTGACGACCCGACCGAACACGTTGACGTCCTCGGGTGCGAACTCCATGGGCTCGAGCCGGGCGTTGGCCGGCAGCAGCACCACCGACTTGCCCTGCGTGGTGAACGTCTTGACCGTTGCCTCGTCGCCCGGGATGCCGGCCACGACCATGTCGCCGTTCTCGGCCTTCGATTGCGCCCGGCACACGACGAAGTCGCCATCGAGGATGCCGGCCTCGATCATGGAATCGCCCCGGACCCGCAGCATGAACAGATCGCCCTCACCGGTGAAGTCGGCCGGCAGCGGCAGCACCTCTTCGACGTTCTCCTGGGCCAGAACGTCGGTGCCGGCGGCCACGTCGCCCAGGAGTGGCACGTGGCGCACGGGGCGGCGGTCGATGGCGGCATCGAAGTTGGGGTCCCACCGGACCTCGATCGCTCGCGGCTTCGTCGGATCACGTCGGAGGTAGCCGCGGCGTTGAAGGGCGGCCAGATGCGCGTGGACCGTCGACGGTGACGTGAGGCCGACGGCCTCACCGATCTCGCGCACAGACGGTGGGTAGCCGCGCTCGCGCATGTGCTGCTCGATGATCTCGAGGACTTCTCGCTGCCGGGCGGTCAGTGTCGTGGAGGGCATCGCAAGCTCCTTCGTGGAGGATGCCGCCGACGTCTGGCGCGGCGGCATCGGTTGCTTCGTGAGGCCCGGAACGACCCGGGCGAGGGCCGAACATGTGTTCCGGCGGGACGGTACCATCCCGGTCGGAGAACGGCAAACACCCGTTCGCAAAAACTGTTGACCCGAACGGAAGTTCGTGATTACCTCGTGACGAACGGGCGTTCGGCTGCGGCTTGTGGGCCGGTCCACCACGGGTTCTCGCACCGAACGCCCTTAAATGTCACACCCGCTCAGGAGAATCAGGCCAATGGTTGCGATCCTCGTACCCCAACCCGACGACACGACCCGTGATCGTGCACTGGCGCCGGTCCCGTCGGTTCCGTCGAGCCGGCGGACCGCCGCCAGCCGTCCTCGGCCTGTCGACCTCGCGGACGTCGAGCCCCTCCATCCCCGGGCAGCGCCGAGGGCGCTGCCCGATCGCCCAACGCGTGTCCGGCGCAGGAGGTTGGCCGCATTGCTCGTGACCGTCGCGCTGATCGGAGTGGTCGCCACCGCTGGGCGTGCCCTGCTCGGCGCCGCGAGCTCCGTCGAGCCGTCGTCGCCTCAACCGGTCGAGGCCCCGCCACTGTCGCCCGCAGTCGGGCAGACCTACGTGGTGAAACCCGGTGACACCTTGTGGTCCATCGCCGCGACGATTGCCCCCGACTCCGATCCCCGACCGGTGGTAGACGCCCTCCGCGCCGCCAATGGCGGGCCCAGCATCCAGGTGGGACAGCGCCTCACCATCCGCACCGACTGACGACACACCGCCGTCGCCGAGCCCGACGAGGTCGAACGCAACCTGCCTGCGGCGTGCCGTCGACGCTGACGGGCGCTTGGCTTCGGGACAAGCCATGCGGCGTGCAGAATCGGTGCCCCGGGCACCCGATAGGTTTCCGAGCGTGCGGTGCTCGGCCTGCGGTCATCTCGATTCGAAGGTCATCGACTCGCGCCAATCCGACGACGGCGGCACCATCCGGAGACGGCGCCAGTGCCTTGCATGCGGCCACCGCTTCACCACCTTCGAGCGGCCGGAGGCGGTGGTGCTCACCGTGATCAAGCGCTCGGGAGACCGCGAACCGTTCGACCGTGGCAAGGTGATCGCGGGCCTCAATGCCGCGGTGAAGGCACGCCCGGTCGCCGAAGGCGAGGTAGAGGCGCTGGCCGCCGCCGTCGAAGACGAGGTGCGGCAGCAGCCCGGTGCCGAGGTCACGAGCGAGCGGGTCGGCAGGGCGGTGCTCGAGCACCTTCGCGAGCTAGATCCCGTCGCCGCGGTCCGCTTCGCCTCGGTGTACAAGGGCTTCGACGACCTGTCGGACTTCGAGCGGGAGCTCACGCTGCTCACCAAGCGCACGGCGCCCAAGGCTCACTGACCCGGCCGGCGGAGAGCGCCGGCGAGGAACGGCCCACCTCGCCGGGCGGTGCGTCCACCCGGCCGCACCGCGGCAGATAGCGGCCGGGGCACATCGGCGACGCTGGAGCCAACCATGGCAACGATCAGGCGCCGCCACGCAGCCGCAGGTAGCGCAGGAAAAGGTAGTCGTCCTCGAGGAGCACCCGGTCGAGCGCCATGCGCCGCGGCGCCTCCGCCCCGACGCCACAGACGATCCGGGGGCCGTCCGCCCCTATGAGTTGGGGCGAGACGGTCAGGCAGAGCTCGTCGACCAGATCGGCTGCCACCAGCTGGGCGCTCGTGTTTGGGCCACCTTCGACGAGCACGACACCGGCGCCGGCGGTGGTGCGCAACGTCCGCAGTGCCGTGTGCCAGTCGACGGACTCGTCCCCGGCCACGACGATCTCGGCGACCATGGCCAGGTCCTGCGTCGCACTGGCGCCACCCGTGCTGCGAACGCGGTCGAGGCCGGCGGTGGTGGTGATCACGATGGGCCGGTACTCGTCGGTCGTCTCGCGGAAGAGTGGGAGCTCGAGGTCGAGGGCCAGCGACCGCGTGACGACCGCAATGCGAGGCCGGGGTGACTGGCCGCGGGCGCGGCGCGCCTCCTCCTGGGCCGGGAGCATGCGGGCCGGGCCGTAGCGCTCCGCCCGGACGGTTCCGGCGCCCGCCAGCACGATGTCGGCCACCGCCCGGATCTCCGAGAAGACCCGCAGGTCGGCCGGTCCACCCAGGCCTGCCGACCGACCGGTGGGGTCGGTGGCGGCGCCGTCGACGCTGGCGATCATGTTGACGAGCACCCAGGGGCGGTCGCCCGGCGGCGGACGGCTGTCGGCTCCGTAGATCTCGGCCGGATCGATCTGGTCGAGGCCGTCGGCATGGTCAGCGTCGACCGCGTTCCCGGCGCGCCGGGTCCCCGTGCCGTGCTCGGTGGGCCACAGCATGCGCACGACGGGACGCTACCGGGGCCGACGCCTCGAGTCCTCCAGGCCGACCCGCCCCGATCTGTGGACGGGACATCAAGAAATCCACCCGTAATTCACAGCCTCGTCCTCTAGTCGTCCACAACCTCGGCCCCATAGCTTGGCGAGGGTGCAACGTGCTCCGGCGCGGACGAGCGGAATGGTGGCTGTCGCTTCCGTGTCTGTGGTGGGCTGAGCGACTCCTTGAGAGGTGGGATGCGGTTCGTCGCCATCGGGCGGCGACCACACACACGTCTCTACCTGTGAGTCCGCGCCGGGCACGGTCCACACGACCGCCGCACATGGATCGGGCGCTCGAGCGGTCGGGGGAGGGGCCGACGGCCTACGCCGGTCGGCCGGGAAGCATGAGCCCGTTCCAGGCGTTGCAACATCGCGGCCAGTAGGTCGGGTCCGTCGGCCATCGAGCGCCGACAAGCCATTGACGGCTGTAATTACACATGCTGTAATTACGTCCCACATCTTGGGGTTCGAGGGTCGTTCGGCGGCTTCAGCCCCCAATAACTAGTGGTTCAGGCCCTCGGTCTCGTCTCCCCGAACCAGCTCGACCCACTGACCTGGAGGAACTCATGGCTCTCGCTCCCGAGCAGGCGGGCATCGGCCTCGGCCGGCACTTCACGACGGCGGGCGTACATCCCTATGACGAGATCGAGTGGGACCGGCGCGACGCCCGGATCACCAACTTCCGCGACGGCTCGGTGGCCTTCGAGCAGCGCGATGTCGAGTTCCCCGTTTCCTGGTCGCTGAACGCCACCAACATCGTCGCCCAGAAGTACTTCCGGGGCACGCTCGGTACGCCCGAGCGCGAGTGGTCGCTGCGGCAGGTGGTCGACCGGGTGGCTGACACCATCACCCGGTGGGGGGTCGAGGGCGGGTACTTCGTCGACGACCGCGAGGCCGACACCTTCAACGCCGAGCTCAAGCACCTGCTGGTCACCCAGAAGGCGGCGTTCAACAGCCCCGTGTGGTTCAACATCGGCGTCACGGGCGTGCCGCAGCAGGCGAGCGCGTGCTTCATCCTCTCGGTCGACGACTCGATGGGCTCGATCCTCAACTGGTACCGAGAGGAAGGAATCATCTTCAAGGGTGGTTCGGGCGCCGGCGTCAACCTGTCCCGCATCCGTTCGTCGGTCGAGTTGCTGCGGGGTGGCGGCACGGCCTCGGGTCCCGTGAGCTTCATGCGGGGGGCCGACGCCTCGGCCGGCACCATCAAGTCGGGGGGCAAGACCCGGCGCGCTGCCAAGATGGTCATCCTCGACATCGACCATCCCGACGTCGAGGAGTTCATCTGGTGCAAGGCGCTTGAGGAGCGCAAGGCCCGGGTGCTCGAGCAGGCCGGCTTCGACATGGATCTCGACGGCCGCGACAGCCACTCCATCCAGTACCAGAACGCCAACAACTCGGTGCGGGTGACCGACGAGTTCATGCAGGCGGTGGTGGACGACGCCGATTGGAGCCTGCGCGAGGTCACCACCGGCGCGGTGTTCCGCACCGTGAAGGCCCGCGAGCTGTTCCGGCAGATCGCCCAGGCGGCGTGGGAGTGCGCCGATCCCGGCATGCAGTTCGACACAACCATCAACCACTGGCACACCGCCGCCAACACCGGGCGGATCAACGGGAGCAACCCGTGTAGCGAGTACATGCACCTCGACGACTCGGCCTGCAATCTGGCCAGCCTCAACCTGCTGAAGTTCCTCGCCGACGACGAGAGCTTCGACGTCGAGGGCTTCCGCCACGCCGTGGAGATCATGTTCACGGGCCAGGAGATCCTGGTGGGCCGGGCCGACTACCCGACCGAGCCGATCGCCGACACGTCGCGGCGGTTCCGCCAGCTCGGCCTCGGCTATGCCAACCTCGGCGCCCTGCTCATGGCCCTCGGCCTCCCCTATGACAGCGACGCCGGCCGGGCCTACGGTGCTGCGGTCACGTCGCTCATGACGGGGCACGCCTATGAGGTGTCGGCCCGGACCGCCTCACGCATGGGCCCGTTCGCCGGATTCGCCGAGAACCGCGAGCACATGCTGCGCGTGCTGCGCCAGCACCAGGAGGCGGCTTCGAGGATCGACGAGGAGCTGGTCGAACCCAACCTGCTGTCGGCCGCCCAGGAGAGCTGGGACATGGCGTGCGAGCTCGGCGAGCGCTACGGCGTGCGCAACAGCCAGGCGTCGGTCCTGGCGCCCACCGGCACCATCGGGCTGATGATGGACTGTGACACCACCGGGATCGAGCCCGACCTCGCCCTCGTGAAGACCAAGAAGCTGGTAGGCGGCGGCACGATGTCGATCGTCAACCAGACCGTGCCCCGGGCGCTGGAGCAGCTCGGTTACGGCCCCGGCGAGATCGACGACATCGTTGCCTACATCGACGAGCACAAGTCGATCCTCGGCGCCCCCAACCTTATGACCGAGCACCTACCGGTGTTCGCCTGCTCCATGGGCGACAACACCATCCACTACACGGGCCATGTGCGGATGATGGCGGCCGTCCAGCCGTTCATCTCCGGCGCCATCTCCAAGACCGTCAACATGCCCGAGGACGTGTCGGTCGAGGATGTCGAGCGGCTGCACATCGACGCCTGGCGGATGGGGGTCAAGGCCGTCGCCATCTACCGCGACAACTGCAAGGTGGGCCAGCCGCTCTCGACCACCAAGAAGGACGCTGTGGCAACGCTCGATGCGGGTGTGGCGGCGACCGTGGCCGGTGCACCGCCCGGGGTGGGGACCCCGGTGATCGAGAAGATCATCAAGCAACCGGTACGTGAGAAGCTGCCCCGCAACCGCGCGTCAAAGACGTTCGAGTTCCGGGTTGCCGACTGCAAGGGCTTCGTCACGGTAGGGGAGTACACCGATGGCCGGCCCGGCGAGATCTTCCTCAAGGTGTCGAAGCAGGGCTCGACCCTGGCCGGCATCATGGACGCCTTCTCGATCTCGGTGAGCTACGGCTTGCAGTACGGGGTTCCGCTGCGCAGCTTCGTCGAGGCGTTCACCAACACCCGCTTCGAGCCGGCCGGCATCACCGACGATGCCGACCTGCGCATCGCCACGTCGATCCTCGACTACATCTTCCGTCGCCTAGCGGTCGACTACCTCAGCTTCGAGGAGCGGGCCGAGCTCGGCATCCTGACCACGGGGGAGCGGACCCAGCCGACGCTGCCGGGCGTCGAGGAGACCGTCGTGGAGACCCGTCAGGGCCAGGACGTGCCGGCCGACCCGCCGTCGATCGACTCGTCGTCGCCGACGCTGTTCGACCGGGACGGGGCGCCCAAGGAGCCGTCGCTGCTGGAGCGGGCGGGTGTGACCGATGCCGCCAAGCCGGCGGGGACGCCCAACCCGGTGATCCGCCCGGTGGTGGCTTCAAGCGTCGACGCTCCTTACTGCATGCAGTGTGGCGTGCAGATGCAGCGGGCGGGCTCGTGTCACGCGTGCCCCTCGTGCGGCACCACCAGCGGCTGCAGCTGACGAGACGTCACGCCGGGACGACGACCGGGCCTCAGCGCCCGGCCGATCGCAGCCGAACCGGAATCGGCGTTCAGGTGTGGCGGGTTCCGGCAGCGTTCGAACGCCGGTTTGCCGGCTCTCACCGATCGTTACCGAATCGGCGTCCCGGCGCGGCCGGCTGAGGGGAACCTCTGACCGGTAGCGTCGGGGGATGCAGGTCCGGGCACTCCGGTGCCGCTCGCTCCGGTGGGTGGCGGTCGCCCTCCTCGCCTTGGCGGCCGGGGTGGCATCGGTCCTCGGGCCCCTCCTCGTCGCCGACGTTCCCAACGTCGACGCGCCGCCTGCCGCGGAATCAGCCGGCGGGTGGCTGTCGGGCGACGGCGTCGGCGACCCCGAAGCGATCGGCCTGCAGCTGCATCGTGGCCCGGTGGTCGAGCGTGCCACCGACGCCCGGACGCGGCTCGTGGCCGTCGCGATCGCCGTGGTGTCGGCGATCGCCGCGAGCTTCGTAGGTCGTGGCAGGTGGCGCCGGGTCGCAGCCCGGGGACCCGTGGCGAGCGGGTCGGTGCTGCAGAGCGGTCCGGTCCGCCGGCGCGCGCCTCCGCCGGCCGCGCTCGCCGCCTGACGCCGGCGTCCGACGACGAGTCCGGGCATGCCTGGCGGACGGCCCGCGCCTCGGCGGCTAACCAGGACCGGATCGACCGCACACCACGAGGGGACGCGCCATGAGCGATGAGATAGAGGAACAGGAACTCCCCGGCATCGGCCGCCGCTACCGACTCGCCGGCCGCGACGGCGGCGCCGCCGTCGTGATCCACCATTCGGGCCGACGCGACCTGTACGTGATGGGCCCCGACGCGGACACGCCCCAGGCCACCCTGACGCTCACCGACCGCCAGGCGCGCACGCTCGGCGCCGTGCTCAGCGGCGCCTACTTCACGCCGGCGGTGGTGGAGGAGATGGAGGCAGTCATCGGCGACATCCTCATCGACTGGATGACGCTGCGCCCCGACTCGCCCGGCGCCGACCGGAGCATCGCCGAGCTGGAGATCCGCCGCCGCACGCGAATGACGGTGGCGGCGGTGGCCCGCGACACCGGCACGATCATCGCTCCCGAGCCCACCGAGGTGCTGCGCGCCGGCGATCGTCTGGTCGTGGTCGGGCGGCGAGAGGACCTGGCCAGCTTCACTCAGCACGTGATCGGGGCGGCCAGTGGGTGAGACGCTGGTCGCCGTCGGCGGCGCCTTCCTGGCCGCTGGGCTGCTGGCCCGCCTTGGGCGGCGCATCGGACTTCCGACCATCCCGTTCTTCATGGTGGCGGGCATCCTGTTCGGCCCCGGCACGCCGGGTCTGGTGCTGGTCGAGCACCCGGAGGACCTCGAGCTGCTGGCGGCGTTGGGCCTGGTCCTGCTGCTGTTCCACCTCGGCCTCGAGTTCTCGCTGGACGACCTCATCGGGGGCGGACGCAAGCTGCTGGCCGCCGGGGCGGTTTACCTGCTGCTCAACCTCGGGGGCGGGCTGGCGCTCGGCCTGGCGCTGGGGTGGGGCACCCGCGAGGCGTGCGTGATCGCCGGGGCCGTGGGCATCTCGTCGTCGGCCATCGTCACCAAGCTGCTGGTGGAGCTGCGGCGGCTGGCCAACCCGGAGAGCCGCCTGATCCTGGGGATCATCGTGGTGGAGGACATCTTCCTGGCGCTGTACCTGGCGATCCTGCAGCCGTGCTCGGGGAGAGCGAGGGACTGATCGACGCCGCCGCCGAGTTCGTCCGGGCCCTCGCATTCCTGCTGCTGCTGGCGGCCATCGCCCGCTGGGGGGCGCGATGGGTCGGCAAGATCGTCGACGACTCCGACGACGAGCTCCTCACCGTCTGCTTCGTGGGGGTCGCCCTGCTGGCCGCCGGAGTCGCGGAGGAGGTCGGCGTGTCGAACGCCATCGGCGCCTTCATGGCGGGGTTGATCCTCGCCGAGAGCGCCGCGCACGAGCGGATCGAGCGGTTGGTGCTCCCCCTGCGGGACGCGTTCGCGGCGTTGTTCTTCTTTGCCTTCGGGCTGACCGTCGACCCCGGTGACGTCGGCTCGGTGGCGCTGCCGGTGGCGGTCGCCGTGGTCGTGTCGTTGGTGCTCAACCTGGCCGCCGGCATCATCACCGCCCGCATGCACGGCTATTCACGGGGACCGGCGGCGAACCTTGGGCTCACAGTGCTCGGCCGCGGCGAGTTCTCGCTGATCCTCGCGACGCTGGCGGCCGCCGCCGGGCTGGATGACCGCATCGGGCCGTTCGTCGCGGGTTACGTTCTCGTCCTGGCGTTGGCCGGACCGCTGCTGGCGTCGCGGTCGGACGTGATCGCCCGGCGCCTTCCGCCACGGTTGGTGGGTGGGAGACCGCCTACCGGGTCCGGTTCGCTTGACACCCGCCCAATGGGGTAGGGCTGTGGGGTCGTAGCGCCGCACCGCATCAGGGGGCTGTTCGTGCCGTTGCTCGAGGTGTCAGGTCAGCCGATCCATGTGGCCGATCGCGGCGCTGGCGACGCCGTCGTCTTCCTCCATGCTTTCCCGCTGCAGGCGGCCATGTGGGACTACCAGCTCGAGGCGCTCGAAGGCACCCACCGCTGCCTTGCCGTCGACCTGCCCGGCTTCGGACAGTCGCCCGGTGCGGCCGATCCGGGTGCGACCACGATGCAGGGCTGGGCCGGACTGGTCGACGGCGTGCTCGATCAACTCGACATCCCGAGCGCCACGATCGTCGGCTGCTCGATGGGCGGCTACCTGGCCATGGCGCTGCTCCGACACCACCGCTCGCGCGTAGGCCAGCTGGTCCTCTCCGACACCAAGGCCCGCACCGACGATCCGGCGACGGCACAGCGCCGCACGGCCCAGCAGGACGAGCTCCGGTCCGGGGCGGAGCTCGGCTCGCTGTCCAAGGGCCTGGTGGAGGGACTGCTGTCGGGGGACTCGATGAGCCGGCCGGAGCTGGTCGACTATGTGCACGCCCTGGCGGAGGGCGCGACACGGGAAGGTTGGATCGCCGCGCTGGAGGCGATGAAGGGTCGGCCCGACTCGATGCTCCTGCTGCGGCAGGCGGACGTCCGGGCTCTGGTCGTGGTGGGCGAGCTCGACCGGTTGGCGCCGATCGCCGAGGCGCTGAGCCTGCGGTCGCTGCTCCGGGGGGAGTTGGTGGTGGTGCCCAACGTCGGCCACCTGCCCAACATCGAGGACCCGCTGGCCTTCAACGACGCGCTCGTGGCCTTCCTGGCGGCCCCGTCGTCGTGACCATCTCCTGATCCTCGGCACCCTAAGGGGATTTGAAATTACATCGATGTTGTTTGTCATACCCCGTCGGCACCATGGACTCCGTCCATCGGGGCAGCTGCCCCGCACGAGGAGGAGATGGTGTGGACCGGCAAGGTTTCGACGAGCTGGCGGCGATCATGCATCGGTTGGCCCAGGGCGACGAGGCGGCGGTGGTGGCGTTGTACGAGCGATTCCGTGGGCGGATCGCGGGTGCGGTGCAGCAGGTGGCGGCGGCGCGGGGCACGCCATTGCGGCCCGACGACCTGGAGGGCGTCGTGGTGGAGGTGTGCTTCGAGCTGGCGAGGGTGGCGGGTGCCTGGTCGCCCGAGGGCGGGGCGCTGCCGTGGGTGTGGGCGCGGCACCGGGTGGCCAACGTGGTGGACCGCGAGCTCGGCCAGTGGACCGAGCCCCTCGACGACCAGCAGCTGGCGCAGGCCGCCGAGCTTGCGGCGCCTGCTCCCGAGACCGGGGTGGCGCACGCCCGTGACGCCCCCATGTGGCCGGCGCTCGAGCGGATCGCCGCCGACCACCACGGCGCCCGCCTGCTGCTCGACGCGCTCGAACGGTCGGGCATCAGCCGACGCGATCGGGAGCTGTGGCTCGAGTACGTGTGCGAGAAGGCGGTCGGCAATCCCGCGCCCGCGTCGACGGTCGGTCCGGTCTTCGCCATGCGGGAGTCGACGGTGCGCCAGGCGGCCCGGCGGGTGCGCCAGCGCGTACGCCGCCTCGCCACCACCGACGAACGCTACGCGCCGCTGGCCGGCCTTCCCGTCCTGGCGTGAGCCACGGTCGGTGCCACCGCCGTTCCTCGGCCGGGCCGTTGCTCAGGGGTTCTGGTAGATGCGTGTGGGGGTGACCAGCACGGCGACTCGGCGTTCGGCCGCGATGACCCGGTCGTACTCGGCCCAGTCCTCGTGCACACCCCCGGCCGCCTCGTAGATCTCCCGCAGCAACAGGCGCAGGTCGTCCGCGTCGACGCCAGCCATTGGGTCATCGGGCCCCGCGAGCTCGACGGCGCCCTCGACGGTCGCCCATGCCCAGCCCGCCCGCCACACCAGGGTGGCGCGGGGATCGTGCCGCAGGTGGTCGAGCTTGCGGGTTCCGCCCCGGGCGACGAACGCGGCCACCGGTCGCCAGCTGAGCGGGTGCGGCACGACGCCGGCGTTGACAACCGTCGACTGCAGCGACCCATCGGGCCGCACGGTCGAGACCGCAGCCAAACCGTGGTCGAGTGCCACCAGCGTGCGCACGTCATCGATCGACGCCACGGCGTCAGGCTATGTGCCTGGTGGCGGCGGTGCCTGGATCGGCCACCGAGGTGTCCGCCCGGTCCTCGCCACGAACACATCAGCGCGGGTCGTCTAGGGGCCCCGCCACAGTTGGAGCGGGGTGCGGTCCCGCGGGCCCGTGAAGGGAACCGGCTCCTCCCGGCCCGTCCGAGCCGACACGTACGCGGCGCACACGATGTCCAACACGTGGCGACCGAGCTGTGGCCCGGGTGTCGGCGGCCGCCCGGCGTCGATGTCTGCGGTCAGTGCTTGGAGTTGGGCGACGTACCCGAGGTGGTGGAGCTGCGGCGACGCCAGTCCCGGCGGGGGCGTCGGCAGCACGATGGGCGCGCCGTTGAGCTCCACCGACGGATGCGGCACCAGTTCGAGGCGCACGGCGCCCGCGGGGCTGGCCGCCTGCGCCTCCCACGTCGGCGCCGGCGCCCGCCACGTCGCCCGCACTTCGGCGCGGAGGCCGGACTCGAAGGCCAGCGTCACGGTGGCGTCGTCGTCGAGCTCCAGCCCCCCGCCGGCGAGGAGCTGCGCCTCGACCGCCGTGACGCGCGCCGGCGCCGCCGCCAGCACGGCCAGGGTGACCGCATGCACACCGAGGTCGAACAGCGCGCCGCCGCCCCAGGACGGCTCGAGATGGTCGCCCCAGTCGGGACGGCCCTGGGCAAACCGCACCTCGAGATGCGTGAGGCTGCCGAGGCGCCTGCACGCTCCCAGCGCCTCGACCACCGCCGGGGAGTGCACGAGGTTCTCGGCGTAGCCCACGCGGCCGCCCCGATCTGCCGCCGCAACCAGCCGGTCGGCGTCGTCCATCGTGGCCGCCAGCGGCGCCTCCACCAGTGCCGCGGCCGAGCCGCCGACGGCCCGCTCCGCCTCGCGCCGGTGCAGCGCGGGGGGCGTGGCGACCACGACCACGTCGGCGCCGCCGGGCAGCTCGTCGTAGCCGCAGGCGATGCCTCCCGTCTGGGCCGCGCGCCGCCGGGCCGAACGGTTGCTGCGGGACGCCACGTGCACGATGCGGAGGTCGGGTAGCGCCTCGGCCGCCAATCCGTGGATGGCGGTGACGAAGCCCGCGCCGGCGAGCGCCAGGGCGACCATGCCGCAGCGTGCCTTGACCCGGTGACCCGCCCGGTCTCAGGCGCCGGCCAGGCGCGCCACGATCGGCGCCGCCGCGTCCATGGCCTCTGGCCCTTGCACCACGAGGTACGACGCGTCCCATCGCTCGCGGCGGGCGACGAGGTCGTCGCAGATCCGGTCGATCGTGCCGACCCACGCGTGTGGATGATCGCCGACGACCTCGGGCGACACACCGAACAGGGGTGCCATGGCCTCGATCACCGAGGCCCGATCGTCGGTCACGACGCAGGCGAAGACCAGCATGTTGATCTCGATGTCGTCGTAGCGGTCGCCGGCGGCGTGGCGCACCCACTCGAGCTTCTGGTCGGTCACCGCGGCCGCGCCGTCCTCTGCCGCCGCCCGATCGGTGTGGCCGGAGCGGATCGCCGGATTGACGCCGACGATGTCGGCTCGCCGCGCCGCAAGGCTCAGCACCCGCCGGCCGCCACCGCCGATGAGCACGGGGGGACCGTCAGGTTGCTGCACGGGCTTGGGGAGACCCTCGAGCCCGCTGATCCGATAGTGCTTGCCCTGGTAGCTGAAGGGGCCCGGTCCGAACAGGCCCTCGAGCACGTCGAGTGCCTCTTCCAGCCGGTCGATCCGCACGCCGGGCGGATCCATGGCGATGCCCGCCTGTTCATAGTCGCTGCTCATCCAGCCGGCGCCGATGCCGAGCTCCAGACGTCCGCCCGACAGCCGGTCGATGCTGGCCATCTCCTTGGCCGTGACCACCGGGTGCCTGTAGTCGTTGTCGAGCACCAGCGGGCCGACCCGCAGCTCCGTCGTGGCGTCGGCGGCGGCCGTGAGCGCCACCGCCGGCGAGAGCTGGTCGCCGAAGTGGTCGGGCACGAACAGCGTCGAGTAGCCGAGGCCTTCGGCCTTGCGGGCCAGCTCGGCCCAGTCGGCGCCGGTGTCGGCACGGCTGAGCTGGACGCCGAAGCGGAAGGGTCGCGGGTGCGCCATGTTGCTCACCCTAGTGACGGGACGGCGGCGTCGGCGCTGAGACGGTTCAGCACACGGTAGGTAGTGTTTGTTCGCCTCATCAGCCGACCGGTCAGGCAGTCTCCCCGTCGTGCGCATCTTCTCCAGGCTCGCTCTCGTGGTCATCGCCTCCGGCGTCGTGCTGGCGCTCGCCGTGGGTGCAATGGCGGTGCCGGCGAGGCTGCTCGACGACGCCGGCTCCGGTGACCCGGGCCCGATCAGCCTCCGCCCGCTGGCACAGCGGTCCTACATGTACGCCGCCGACGGCTCGGTCTTGGCCGTGCTCAGGGAGGAGGAGAACCGCCAGTCGGTGCCCCTCGACACGGTCCCGCAGCACGTCATCTCGGCGATCCTGGCCGTCGAGGATGCGGGCTTCTGGGTCCACGAGGGCTTCGACGTCCGGGGCATGCTCCGGGCGTTCCGGGCCAACGTCGAAGAGGGTGGCATCTCGCAGGGCGGCTCGACGATCACCCAGCAGCTGATCAAGCTCGACGTCCTGGGCAACGAGCAGACGCTCGACCGCAAGATCGAAGAGATCGTGCTCGCGTCGCGACTCGAGAAGACGATGAGCAAGGAGGAGATCCTCGACCGCTACGTGAACACCGTCTATTTCGGGAACCACGCGTACGGGATCCAGGCCGCCGCCGAGACCTACTTCGGCGTCAACGCCCGCGACCTCAACCCGGGCCAGGGGGCTCTGCTGGCGGGGCTCATCCGGAACCCGGTCTCCTACAACCCCGTCCGGTTCCCGGAGCGGGCGGCTCAGCGACTGGACATCGCACTCGAGCGTCTGGTCGACGTGGGAGCGCTGACCGAATCCGAGGCCGCGGTGTGGAAGCAGGCAACGCCGATCCCGACCGCCGTGCACGACGTGCTGCCCAGGGCCAACGACTACTTCGCCTCGGCCGTGGAGCAGCAGCTCCTGGCCGACAAGCGGCTGGGCAACACTCCCGAAGAGCGCTTCAACGCCGTGTACTTCGGTGGGCTCAAGGTCTACACGACCTACTCCCCGGCGGCGCAGGCCCAGGCGCAGGCGGCCCGTGATCAGAACTTGCCGCTGGTGAACGGCGTGTTCGCGGCGGACACGGACCCCGTCAGCGGGAAGCCCCGCTACGGCTCCGCGGCGGTCGTTTCTGTCGCCCCGAAGACCGGCGCCGTCCCGTACATGGTCGCGGGGCCGGGCTTCAAGAACTACAGGTACAACCTGGTCACCCAGAACAAGCGGCAGACGGGGTCGTCGTTCAAGACCTTCGTGCTCGCCACGGCGATGGAGCGGGGCTACTCGCCCGACGACCAGGTCAACGGAACCGGCCCGTGCCTGTTCGACAACCCCAACGGCGAGCCTGATCCGTACGAGGCCGAGAACTTCGGGGGCAGCACCCGCGGGGTCGGCACCATCACGACCCAGACGCTGGGCTCCGTCAACTGCGCGTACGTGCGGCTCGGACTGATCGTCGGGCTGAACAACGTGGTCAACATGGCGCAGCGGCTCGGCGTCCACAGCACGGCGGCGGACGGGCTGGCCGCGAACCAGTCGCTTCCGCTCGGGTCGGCCGGAGTCACGCCGCTCGACATGGCGTCGGCGTACGCGACGCTCGCCAACGACGGCGTCTACAACGCGCCCTACATCATCGAGAAGGTGGAGGATCGGAACGGGAAGGTGATCTTCCAGCACCAACCGGCACCCAAGCCGGTGATCTCGCCCCAGACGGCGCGGCTCGTGACCGAGATCCTGAGGCAGAACGTGACCAGCGGCACGGGCACCGCCGCCGCGCTCGGCACGGGTCAGCCGGCGGCGGGCAAGACCGGTACGCACACGGGCTCCTACGACGCCTGGTTCGTGGGCTACACGCCGCACCTGGCAACCGCCGTGTGGGTCGGGGGACTCGGCGCGCAGTTCACCATCCGGCTGGGTGGTGCCGGCATCACCGGCAGTTCGTATCCGGCCCGGATCTGGGGCGCCTTCATGCGGGCGTGGCACACCGGCCGTCCGATCCAGCAGTTCGCTGGCCCGCAACGCGTGCCCGGGGGCCGCATGCTGGCGGTGCCGGGCAGCGTCGACCTGTCACCGCTCGCGGCGGGGCAACCGCCCCCGCCCGATCAGCCGGGGGGACCGCCGCCCGGGCGGCCCGGCCGGCCGGACCGTCCCCCGGGGCGGTGATGGCGGCGAATCCCATTGAGCCGGATAGGGTCGCCGGTTGATGAGCCGTTGGGCCTCCCTCCTTGCCGTCCAAGAGCACGACACCCGCGCCGACCAGCTGAACCACCGCATGCAGACGCTGCCGATCCGGTCAGACCTGGCGCAGTTGGAAAACAACGTCCTGGCCGTTGACGGCCAGCTCGCCGATGCCCAGCGGCGGCGCGACGAACTGGGCCGTAGCCAGCAGCGCCTGGAAGATGAGATCGCTTCCCTCAGCGAGCGGGCCAATCAAGCCGAGAAGCAGCTCTACTCGGGCGCCGTGACCAACCCTCGGGAACTGCAGGCGCTGCAGGACGATGTGGCGTCGATCCGTCGCCGCATCGGCCAGCTGGAGGACGACGAGCTCGAGATCATGGAGCTGGTCGAACCGGTTGACGCCGAGCGGTCACAACTCGCGGGACAGCGTGACCGACTGGACGCAGAGGGTGAGCGCCTACGAGCGGCGCTGGCCGAGGCCGAGTCTGAGCTGGCGGCGCAGCTGGCCGCGGTGCAGGCCGAGCGTGAGGCGGTCGCCGCCGAGGTGCCGGCCGATCTCTGGCCCGAGTACGACAAGTTGCGAGCACGGTTCGGCGGAGTTGGGATCGCCCGCCTCGTAGGCTCCACCTGCCAGGGATGCCACCTGGCGTTGCCGGCTGTCGAGGTCGACCGCATCCGCAAGCTGTCGCTCGACGAGGCGGTGTACTGCGAAGAATGCGGCCGCCTTCTCGTGCGCGATTGATCGCGCCGATCGAGGTCGAGGCGCTGAAGTGCGAGCGAAGCAAGGGCTGCAGGCCACCGGCGCGCGCGACTCACGGCTGCATGACGGCGATGGGTGTGGGGTGCGGCCCTATTGGGGACACTGAGTGTTCCTGTGGTTCGCGGGGGGCGCGTTCGTGCTGGTCTGGCTCGTGTTCCGCAGCCCGGCGATCGACTACCGGTTGGTGATCGTCGGCGCGCTGCTGCCGCTGGCGGAGCTGCCGTTCGGGTCGCCGCGGGTCCTGCACAGCGTGACCGCCGCCGTCGTTCTGCTGGTGCTGGCCATGGTGTTGACGCCCCGCCGCCGGCTCGTGCAGCGCCGGCTGGTAGCGATTCCGATCGGGATGTTCGTCCACCTGCTGCTGGACGGCATCTGGACCGACACCGACGCCTTCTGGTGGCCGTTCACCGGACTCGCGTGGAGCGATGCCCGGCTGCCGGAGCTGGCGCGGGGACCGTTCGACGTGGTGCTGGAGCTGCTGGGCGCAGCTGCGCTGTGGTGGTGTTGGCGGACCTTCCGCCTATTCGAGCCCGATCGACGGCACCGCTTCTGGCGGACGGGCCAGCTCGACCGCGACGTGGCCACACCGTGACGGGCCGGCGGACGGTCCCGGGACGGACGCCGTGATCGTCCTGGTTCGCCACGGCCGTACCGACGCCAACGCCCGAGGACTGCTGCTGGGGCGGGCGGATCCGGTGCTCGACGACGAGGGTCGGCGCCAGGCGGCACGGCTGGCGGCCGCCCTCGGACCGCTCGACGGGGCACGCGTGGTCACCAGTCCGCTGGTCCGGTGCCGCCAGACTGCCGAGGTGATCGTCGGCGCGGGCGCGCAGGAGGTGCCTGTCGACGTCGACGAGGCGTGGATCGAGCTGGACTACGGCGCCTTCGACGGCCTGGGGGCCGGCGACGTGCCCGCCGCCACGTGGGCGGCCTGGCGGGCCGACGTGGCCTGGACGCCGGAGGGCGGCGAGTCGCTGGCCGCGCTGGGCGCCCGGGTCCGGTCGGCATGCGAGGCGCTGGCGGAGGAGGCTCGCGACCGCGACGTGGTGGTGGTGACGCATGTGTCGCCGGTGAAGGCGGCGGTCGCGTGGGCGCTGGGCGTCGGGGACGAGGTGGCCTGGCGAATGTGGGTCGGTCCGGCATCGATCAGCCGCATCGGCTTCGCCGGCTCGTCGCCGTCGCTCCGGTCCTTCAACGAGGTCGCGCACCTCACCTGAAGGTGTTCGCGGGTTACACCCACGTGACCGGGGAATCCTTTCAGGAGCTATGGCGATGGCCACCGGGTTGACGGCGCAGTGTTCGGCCTGCGGTGCCGAGATCCCACTCGAAGCGCGTGCCAACTTCTGTCCTGCGTGCGGCATTCCACTCACCCCCGTGGCCGAGGGCACGGCCGACGTCCGGCGGTCGGTGAACCGGTGGCTGGCGGCCCTGGCGGTGGTGGTGATGGCGGGCGCGCTCGCGCTGGGCGTGGCCATGTGGCGACTGATCGGGTCGGTGAGCCCCAGCGCCAGCGCTGAGGGTCCTGCGGCCGAAGCGATGGACGAGTTCGCGCCGATCGCCGAGGACTGGATCGACGAGCGTGAGGACGTCGACCACGAGGCCGGCATGGGCGACCCCGACGGTGTGCTCCTCGCCGTCGACGACGCGGTGGCCTGGACGGAGATCGCCGGGGAGGACGTGGCGGAGATCGCGGCCGATGCGGACGGCGATTCGGCGCCGCTGTACCAGCACCTCGCGGCCGCCTTCGACGGCCGGCTCGACGCCCTACGCGACCTGGAGGCCACCGGGGGAGCGACCGCATCCGCAGCGTGGGCGGCGCGAGAGGCGCGGCTCGACGCCCTGGGGGCGGAGAGCGACGAGCTCATCTGCCAGATCGCCGAAGAGATGCGGGAGGAAGGCGACGATCCCGACGCTCACATCACCCCGGCGATGGACGTCGACTGCTGAGCGCGAAGAGCCGATCGTCGGTCGGTCGGGCCCGCAGCGCGGAACTCATCGGCCACGATTGGCCGGCCGGGTGTTCGGGTAGCCAACAGGAAGCGAACGGCCCCCGGAGGCCTCGCCGCCCGGGCGGTCGGTTCGCGTCAGGACCGCCCCCCGCCCGCACCCGGGGGGCGGTCCCGCGACGGTGCGCAGGTGCCGACGGAGCCGGCGATGGAGGCCATGGCGGCGGGCCCTCCCAGCGGTCCCCGCAACCGGGACCGGTTCCCGGTTGATGATGGCGTCGACAGTCAGCGGTCCTCGACGATCCAGGTCACGTAGGCATTCGGCATGGACTGCGAGGGCCAATCGACGTACCTGACCTGGGCTGGGCCATCTGCGGGCGGGTCGGCTTCGAACCACCAGCGACTGGCTTCACGGATGACCGGATGTTGGGTGCGGATGATCCTCATGACCCGAGTGTCCTCCGCGGACGTGGCCGGGGCCACCCTTCGAGACCCGGTCGAGCTGAAGGTCGGCGAAGACGACCAAACCCGCCTGCTCGACCCGGAGGACCGCATTCACGTGCTGATGGCGCGCCAGTAGGCGTCGAGGCGCCTCGAGGACCCGTCGATGAGTCCGTGCGACTTACCCAGGACCCAGGCCGAGGGCGCCGCCGCTGCGGCGCACGGTCCGAGCGATCGGGGACAATGACGCGATGGCAGATGAGCACCACGACACCGAAACGTTCCGAGGTGCCCGGTTCACCGGCGCCGACTTCACCGGCGCGACCTTCCGCGACTGCGACCTGCGAAAGCTGAAGG
>DASSDL010000212.1:0-4419 GCA_035697145.1 Acidimicrobiales bacterium | reverse complement strand
CGTGTCCTGGACCGTGTTGAGGGCCTCGGCGACGTCGGACACCTCGTCGCGGGTGTGCACCGCCACCGGGTCCACCTCGGGGACCTCGACGTCCTCGCCCAGGGGGGTGTCGAGGATGTCCAGCACCGCCTCGGGCAGCCGGTGGTCGGCCATCTTCGTGGCCTGCCCGGTGAGCGACCGCAGCGGCCGCGTGATCGACCGCGACACCAGCCAGGTGACGAGGATGGCGACACCGAGGGCCAGGGCTGCAAGCACCACGTACGCCCGCTGCCTGGCCACTGCGTCCGACTCGAGGGCATCGGCCGTGCTCGTGAGCTCATCCGTCACGCCGGTCCGGAACACCGTGTAGCCGTAGGTCTCGGGGTCCTCACCGGCCGAGTAGCGGATGACGCCGTCGACGTTGGGCGCTCCGGTCTCCAGCGCGTCCTCGACCACCTTGGGGAACAGCTGGATCTCCTCCGCATGGAACAGCGAACCTGCCAACAGCGCGTAGTCGCCCGTCGCCTTGGTCTGGATGAGATCCTTGTTGGCGTCCAACTGGCCCAGGCGGCCGGCCACGGCCGAAACCTCTGCCGGGTCTTTGAGCTGGTTGTCACCGCCAATGACGGCAAGCAGCAGATCCCTGGTCAGCTGAGCGATCAGGTCGGTCTGGCGCGAGCTGAGGTCCACCAGCTCGGCGCCGCGCCGCAGTTGGGGATTGTCGATGGCCAGGGCCACCTGCTTGTTGGCCTCGAAGAAGGGGGCCATGAACGGCCCGTAGGCATCGAAGATCTCGATGGTCGGCTCGATGTTCTCGAAGCTTCGGGTGCCCTCGAAGGAATCGATCTGGTTGCGGAGCTCGCCGATCCCGCTCATGGCGTCGAGCGCCGGGCTGTAGGCGGCCTCGACCTCGCCGCCGAGGCGCTGCACCTGTTCGCGGAAGTCGGCGACGGCCTCATCGGTGGCTGCCCGCGCCTCGGCGTTGTCCTCGACTGGGAGGGCGAACTGGTCCTGGGCGTTGAGCATGTACACGCCGGCGGCGTTGCGCTCGTCTTCGAGGCGGCTGAGCAGGCTTGCCGGACCGATCGACGCCTCGGCGAGCGACGTCTGGTCGCGCACGTCGCGTGCCTCGTCGGCCGACTGGTAGACCTCCAGCGCAGTCACTATGACCAGCGCTACCAGGGGCACCGCCAGCGCCCCTACGAGCTTCATGCGAATCGGAACCCGTCGCAAACTTGATCTCCAATTGGGTCGGGGATCGGGGAGGATCCGGGACGGCCAGGCTGTTCAGCGCATGGTGGCGCGCGCCTGCGCCTTGGCCACAAGGCTTTCCAGCAGGGTTAGCAGGACCATCTTCACTGAATCTTTGTTGCGGGCGTCGCACTCGACCAACGGTGTGTCTGGCGCGACGCCCAGGGCCTCGCTGATCTCGGGGATGGGGTAGCGGGGGGCGCCGTCGAAGACGTTGACGCCGATGACGAACGGGATCCCGTTGGCCTCGAAGTAGTCGACGCCCGGGAAGCTGTCGGTGATGCGACGGGGGTCGACGAGCACGACGGCGCCCAGGGCGCCCAGGCAGATGTCGTCCCACATGAAGCCGAAGCGGTCCTGCCCGGGCGTGCCGAACAGGTACATGACCAGCGTGTCGTCGACGGTGATGCGACCGAAGTCCATGGCGACCGTGGTCGTGGTCTTGCCACGGATCTGGCTCAGGTCGTCGATACCCGTCGACGCGCTCGTCATGGCGGCCTCGGTGCGCAGCGGCTCGATCTCGGAGATCGCACCAACAAAGGTGGTCTTGCCGACGCCGAAGCCTCCGGCGATCACGAACTTGACCGATGTGATGCGCGTTGCTGCGCTCTCGGCGGTGGTCTGCACTCGGAACCTCTCGGGGCAATCGGGCTAGATAGCCCGAACTCGTTCGATCATCTTGGTGAGCATCGACAGTTCGATCTCGACCGGGTCGGTGTGGTGGACGTCGAGCAGCCCGGCCGTGATCAGGTCGTCGGCCAGGATCATCACGACGCCGACCACCAGGTTGAGGTGGGCCGCGACCTCGGCTACGGACTGGGCTCGGATGCACAGGTCGAGCAGGAGCTGCTGCTCCTCCGGCAGGTAGGTCGGGATCTGCTCGCTCTTCGTATGGAGCATGGTCTCCACTCGAAGGTCACGCCGCTGGGCGCGCGTACGACCCCCCGTCATGATGTACGGGCGCACCAGGTCGTGACCTTCGTTCACGCAACAACCCCCGCTTTGAGCTCGGCGACCAGGGCGGGGGTGAGGACCTGGCCGGCGCGCTCGACGAGCAGAGTGGTCTGGTAGCCGACCAGGCCGATGTCGCAGTTGCGGGTGGCGACCACGCCGAGGCAGCTTCCGTCGGAGATCGACGACACGAAGAGGAAGCCCTGCCGCATCGCCACGATGATCTGCTCGAGACCGGCGAAGTCGAAGCAGCGCGACGCCCCGTGCCCCAGGCTGACGAAGCCGGAGATGATGGCCGCCAGCTGCTCGGCCGAGGCCCGATCGAGCGAGCTCGAGGCCGCCATCAGCAGGCCGTCAGAGGATACGGCCACGGCGTCGGTGACCCCGGCGGTCTGGTCCACGAAGCTGTTGAGCAGCCAGTTGAAGTTGCGGGCCTCATCGCTCAGGCTCATCGCCCTGCCTCCGGCGTGCCGACAACCCAGCGCGGGTTCGCGGCGACAAGAGCACTGTGCTCGTGGTTCGCTCGCACTTCGTGCTCGCTCATTCAGTCTCCTCGTGATTCTCGGGGTGCCGCTTGGCCTCGTCGAGCCCTCGTTGCACGCCGGCGGTGAAGCTGGTCAGAAAGCTGTAGACATCCCTGGCCGAGGTGTCATCATGCCGCGCACCCGTGCCGACGTGCCCGTTGCCGTTGCCGCCGCTGCGGGAACGAGGACCAGGGGAGTGACCATATCCTGCGCCGGGGCCGTCACCCATCCGGTGACTCTCGACGGGCCGCCGTAGCGAGAGCGGTTCGCTGGTCGGTAGCTGAGCGCCGCGCACCCGGCGGGTCAAGCCGCTCGCGGTCCGTGGCGCCTCGGGCGCTGCCGAGGGCGGGACACGCCCTCCGCCGCCGGGGCCGTTGGGGGTCGGCAGATGTGGCGAGCCGGACTGGCGCAGCGGCAAGGACCCCGGCGCCGCGGGGTCGGGAGGCGTCCACGGGCCCTGCGGCGGAGGTGCCGCCGGGCCGGCCGGCGGTGCGGTGGGCCGGCCGCCTGGGCGCCGCGGTCCTGCCGGCGGGGCACCTCGGCCTGTGAGATTCGTGGCGACATTGCTCATGCTGGCGAGCAGATCGCCGGCGGGCATGGGCACCGGCGGCACATCCGGGTCGGCGCCACGCCGAGCGCGCTTGACGAGGCCGCTGGCCGTGCGGGCCGCCGGCGGGGGCGGTGGTGCCGGCACCGGTCCGGGCCCCGGAGCGTCTCCCACCGGGAACAGCGCAGGCCGCGATCCCGCGCCGTTGCCGGCGGCACCGTTGGACCCGGGGCCGATCCCGGCCACGTCGGCGCCGACCAGATCGGGGACGGGAGCCAGCGCGCCCGCCGATTGTGAGGCCCGCACCGGCGGCTGGTCCTCGACCGGGCTGTCGGTGGTGAGCAGGCTGGCGGGGAGCCTGACGGTGGCTGTGATGCCGTTGCCGGGCGAGTGGTCCAGGTGGACCGTGATGTCGTGGCGGGCGGCCAGGTTCCCGGCCACGTAGTGACCCAGGTACTTGGACGGCGCGATCGTGAACGACTCCTCGCCCGCCAGACGGCGGTTGGCGGCCTCGACGTCAGCCGCGGGCATGCCAAGGCCCGAGTCGATGACCGCGAGCGTGTACCCGTCGTGGCGATTGCGGCCGCGGATGTCCACGGTGTGGTCGGGGGGCGAGAACACCAGGGCGTTCTCGATCAGCTCCGCCAGCAGGTGGGCCAGGTCGGCGGCGGCGGCGCCCACGATTGTGGCGGGTTCCACGCCCCGGACCGTGACCCGCTGGTAGTCCTCCACCTCACCCAACGCCGCCCGGATCACGTCGGCGAGGCGGACGGGGGCGGCCCACTTGCGGGGCGGCTCGACGCCCGCCAGCACCAGCAGCGACTCGGCGTTGCGGCGCATGCGCGTCGCCAGGTGATCCAACCGGAACAGGTTGGAGAGGGTGTCGGGGTTGGTCTCGTTGGTCTCCAGCTCGGTGATGAAGTCGAGCTGGCGGCCCAGCAGGTTCTGGTTGCGGCGTCCCAGGTTCACGAACGAGTCGGCGATGTTGCGGCGCAGCACCGCCTGCTCCACCGCCAGGTCCAGCGCCGTGTCCTGGACCGTGTTGAGGGCCTCGGCGACGTCGGACACCTCGTCGCGGGTGTGCACCGCCACCGGGTCCACCTCGGGGACCTCGACGTCCTCGCCCAGGGGGGTGTCGAGGATGTCCAGCACCGCCTCGGGCAGCCG
>DASSDL010000211.1:0-5631 GCA_035697145.1 Acidimicrobiales bacterium | reverse complement strand
GGCAGAGGACATCACGGTCACCGTGCCGGGGGCGTGTCCGGTTCGCGTATGTCGGCGATATGCCGTGCTCCTTAGGCTTCAGGTATGCGTGTGCTGGTCGTGGAGGACGAGCCCTACCTGGCCGAAGCCGTCCGTGACGGTCTCCGGCTGGAAGCGATCGCCGCCGACATCGCCGGCGACGGCCACGCCGCGCTGGAACTGCTCGGCATCAACGCCTACGACGTCGCGGTCCTCGACCGCGACATCCCCGGCCCCTCCGGCGACGAGATCGCCGGACGAATCGTCGCCTCCGGCAGCGGCGTCCCGATCCTCATGCTCACCGCTGCCGACCGGATCGACGACAAGGCGTCCGGGTTCGAGCTCGGCGCCGACGACTACCTCACCAAACCGTTCGAGCTGCGAGAGCTCGTCCTGCGGCTGCGGGCGCTCGACCGCAGGCGCGCGCACGCCCGACCCCCGGTCAGCGAGATCGCGGGCCTCCGGCTGGACCCCTTCCGCCGGGAGGTATTCCGCGACGGACGCTACGTCGCCCTCACCCGGAAGCAGTTCGCCGTGCTCGAGGTCCTCGTCACCGCCGAAGGCGGTGTCGTCAGCGCCGAAGAGCTGCTGAGGCGGGCCTGGGACGAGAACGCCGACCCCTTCACCAACGCCGTCCGCATCACCGTCTCCGGCCTGCGCAAACGACTCGGCGAACCATGGCTCATCACCACGGTGCCCGGCGTCGGCTACCGCATCGACGCCGACATCGACCAAGCCCACCCAGGCAGCGTTCATGGCTAGGCGCCCAGGGCTCAGCGCCCGAGTGAAACTCACCATCAGCTACGCCGGATTCATCCTCCTCGCCGGCACTCTCCTGCTGGCCGTCGTATGGGTCTTCCTGCTGCGCTACATACCCGACGGTTTCGCACCGGGGCCCAACCGCACTGTCCTCCTGCGCCCCTTCGCCCCCGCCGCGGCCACAGCACTGGCCTTGCTACTCGTGGTCGGCCTCCTGGGAGGATGGATCCTCGCCGGCCGGATGCTCGCACCACTCACACGGATCGCAGACGCCACACGCATGGCTGCGAACGGGTCGCTCGCCCACCGAATCCGGCTCCCGGGCCGTCGAGACGAGTTCCGCGATCTCGCCGACGTGTTCGACACCATGCTCGAACAACTCGAATCCCACGTCGCCGAACAGCAACGATTCGCCGCGAACGCCTCCCACGAACTGCGTACCCCGCTGGCGATCTCGCAGACGCTCCTCGACGCCGCCCGCAACGACCCCACGCGCGACCGGGGCGTACTCATCGAACGCCTCCACACCGTCAACGCGCGGGCGATCGACCTCACCGAGGCCCTCCTGCTGCTCAGCCGCAGCGACCTCAGGAGCTTCACCCGCGAGCCCGTCGACATCTCCCTTGTCGCCGAGGAAGCCACCGAAACGCTGCTTCCCCTCGCCGAACAGTGCGGGATCACGCTCGACGTCGCCGGCGAGAGGACACGGACCGTCGGCTCGGCGGCGCTCATGCTGCGGATGGTGACGAACCTCGTCCAGAACGCCATCGTCCACAACCTCCCCGCCGGCGGCACCGTGACGGTCCACACCGAATCGCAGCACGACACGAGCGTGCTGCGGGTCGAGAACACGGGCCATCCGCTCCCAGCGGCACTCGTACCGACCCTCACCGAACCCTTCCAACGCGGAACACAACGCATACGCACCGACGACCACGCCGGCGTCGGCCTCGGGCTGGCCATCGTGCACAGCATCGTCCAAGCACACGACGGGACCCTCGACCTCACACCCCGCCCTGCCGGCGGTCTCCTCGTCACGATTCGACTTCCCGCCACGCCGCAGGCATCGTCCCCGAGCGGGGCCCACGAAATCGTTGATTGACGGCTCGGGGCGCCCACGACGGAGGCCGGCGGTGTCCCCGAATGTGCGTGCATGACGACGTGGGGCATCGCCCCGACGTCACTTGACGACGATGGGGTTTACCGGTGACCCGAGGCCGTTGACGAAGGGCTCGGGCGAGCCTTCGAAGAGGAACTCGTAGATGCCGTCGTCGGCGCAGTCGTCGGCCAGGGCCTCGAGGTCGAAGTTCTGCCCCTGGGTCAGCCCCATCTCGACCAGGTGGAGCAGGTGCACCACGAGCAGGAGCTCGGGGTGCCTGTCCATGTCCAGGTACTCGAAGGTGATGTTGTCGGTTGCGACCGCGGCCACGTCGTGGTCGCGGAACCACTCGACCGACCAGAACGAGGGACCGGTCCCGCCGTGGTAGCCCTGCTTGTCGCCCGCCTTCAGCAGTTGCATCATCCCCGTCCGCACCAGGACCACGTCGCCGGGGCCTGCGGTCACCTTGCCCAACTCGCAGGCGGCGTCGAGATCCTCGCCGGTGATGGCGTACGGCACAGCGAGCCGCTCGACCCCCTTGGCCCGGGCCACGTCGAGGAGCACGCCGCGGCTGACCAGCCGGCTGGCGTTGCCGATGCCGCATTTGGCGGCGCCGGCCTCGGTGAGGCCCTCGATCGGATGGCCGTTGTAGATCCGCCCGAGATAAGACGCGTGGGCCAGGGCATCCCAGTGGGTCGCCGCCTGCAGGCCCATGACCACGATGTCGTCACTGGCGCAGAACCCTTCGGGGTCGAAGACCGGGCGGTTCACCATGAGCATGGTGCGCAGCGGGTTCAGCCGGCCCGGGATCGCCCCGATTTGCGGGCCGTCGGGGCCCAGCGGCAACGCCAGGGAAAAGACCTTGCCCTGCCGGACCAGCCCCGCCGCTCCGCGTACGACCTCGGGGGTGATGAGGTTGAGCGTGCCCAGCTCGTCGTCCGCACCCCAGCGCCCCCAGTTGTTCACCTTGCGGGCCAGCTCGTGGAACTCCTCGGGCAGCGCCATCAGCCCGGGTCGCGCTCGGCGACGAGGACGGCCCGGTTGAGCTTGCCCGCCTCGCTGCGGGCAACCGCGTCGACCAGCTCGATCGACTTCGGCACCTTGTACGGCGAAAGCCGCGCCCTGCACCAGGCGACCAGCTCGTCGGCCGGCACCGGTGTGGCCGGATCGGCGGGCTGCACGATGGCGTGAACCCGCCGACCCCACTCCTCGTCGGCGAGCCCGATCACGACGACGTCGCCCACGCCCGGATGCTCGCTCAGCGCGCTCTCGACCTCGGCCGGGAACACGTTGGCACCGCCGGTCACGATCATGTCGACCCGCCGGTCGGCGAGGTACAGGTAGCCGTCGGCGTCGACGGAGCCGAGATCGCCGACGGTGGCGAAGCCGTCGCCGGTCACGGGGATCGGCGCCACGTCGCCCACGTATTCGGACATCACGCCATGGGGCTGCCGCATGTAGATGCCGCCGATCTCGCCGGTGGGCAGCTCGTTGCCGTCGTCGCCGAGGATCCGCAACTCGGTGCCGATCGCGCCCTTGCCCACGGTCCCGGGATGATCGAGGTACTCGTCGCCACGCGCGAAGGTCGCGCCGGCGCCCTCGCTCGATCCGTAGCACACGAAGAAGTGCGTGGGCCCGATGAGGTCGATCCACGAGCGGGCCAGCCACTCGGGCAGCGGGGCGGCCCCGTGCATGACCCACTCGATGCTCGACAGGTCACGTTCGCCGGCGTCCAGCTCGCGGGCGATGCGCTGCAGCATGATCGTCGTGGCCACGAAGCCGGTCACCCGGTGCCGCTCGATGGCGCCGAGGAGCCGGGCGGCGTTGAACCGCTGCAGCAGCAACAGCCGATCCGACCCAGTCAGGAGGTTGGCGGTGTGCATGAAGCCGTTGTTGTGGTACAGCGGCGCCGGCACGAGCACGAGCTGGGGATCGGACAGCGGCCCGTAGGCCTCGAGCAGGGCGTTGGGCGAGGCCTCGGGGTTGTAGACACCGGGCGTGTTACGCAGGATGACCTTGGGGGTGCCCGTCGATCCCGAGCTGAGGATGCCCGACGACTGTGGCGGCGTGACCTCCGGCAACGGATCGGTCGACGCCGACAGGCTGCCCTCCAGCAGCTCGGTGTCGTCGGGCTCGACCACCAGCTTGGGGTCGAGCACGGCACGCACGCGCTCGAGCTCCCAGTCGGGCAGGTCCCAGCGCACCGGCACCACGACGGCGCCCAGCTTCCAGCCGGCGAAGGTGGTGAAGATGTGCTCGGGGCAGTTGTGGAGCTTGATCCCCAGGCGGTCGCCCTCACCGAGCCCGCGGGCGGCCAGCCCCCGCGCTATCTGGGTCGAGCGGGCATCGAGCTCGGACCACGGGACCACGCGCTCCGAACCGTCCTCGGCGACGAAGACGATCGCGGTCTGATCCTGACGTTCCTCGGCCAGCTGCCGAATGCGTGATCCATAGGGGATGGGTTCGGTGTTCATGTCCCCCTCGCCGGCCCGGCGCCCTCAGGCGGTCACCTTCTCCTCGACGCCGAGCAGGTTCATCATGTTGCCACCCATGATCTTGCGCAGATCCTCGTCGGGCACCCCTTCGAGCTCGTCGAGGTAGGACAGCGGATCGGCCAGCCCCTCGACGTGGGGGAAGTCCGACCCGAAGATGACGTGGTCGGCGCCCAGCAGCTCCACCAGCCCGCGGGGATCTTCCTCGTGGAACGGGTGCATCCAGAAGTTCCGCTTGAACGTGTCCGAAGGCTTCGCCTCATAGGCCTGCGGCATCTGCCCGTAGCAATGGTCCAAGTGCTCGAGCAGGTTCGGCACCCAGCCGGCGCCGTTCTCGATGAGCGCGACCCGGACCTCGGGGAACCGCCACAGCACCCCGTGGCAGATGACCGACGTGACCGCGTCTTCGATGTCGCGGTGGCGCGTCTGCAGCGTGTGGCCGAAGGGCGAGGGCTGGGCGAACGCCTGCGCCTCCGTGTGCGCCCCCTCCCACTCGTTGGCGTAGCGGACGTAGCCGGTGTCGGACGCGTGGAGCACGACGAGCGTGCCGCTGTCCTGGATCCGCTCCCAGTAGGGGTCGAACTCGGGCAGGGCGAACGACCGCGGCCCCTGGTAGCCCCACGCAGGGGCGGGACGCATCAACACCACGCGGGCGCCCCGGTCGAGGAGCCACTCGAGCTCGCCGACGGCCCGGTCGAGGAGGCCGGGCGTGATGATCGGCGTGGAGAAGATGCGGCCTTCGAACACGAAGGGCCACGCCTCGGTCATCCACTGGTTGAGCGCGTGGATGGCGTCGGCACACAGGTCGGGGTCGTCCTTCATCCGCTCCTCGACGAGGCTGGCGAGCGTGGGCAGCATCAGCGCGTAGTCGACCCCCTGCTCGTCCATGATCTCTAGCCGGGCCGGGGCCGCACGGAAGCCGGGCGGGCAGTCGATGCCGCGCCCGATGATCTCCCGCTGCGAGCGCCCATCCGGGTTTCCCTGTTTGAAGTACTCCTCCTGGGCACCCGGGCGGCCGACGCGGTCGAAGGTCGGGTTGGGGATGTAGTCGCTGATCTGGCCGCGCACGACGATCTTCGTTCGGCCATGGACCTCGACGTAGTCGATGGCCCCCCTCTGGGGCTCGGGCAGGTACTTCGTGAGCGCGTCCCTGGTCTCGTAGAGGTGGTTGTCGGAATCGAAGATGGGGAAGTTCACCCTGCGGGAGGTCACGGCTCCTCCTTGGCTGGATCTGACGGGCTCCGGCCGGCTGACGAGCCGTCA
>DASSDL010000210.1:0-8993 GCA_035697145.1 Acidimicrobiales bacterium | reverse complement strand
GCCAGTCTGCAACACCGTTGACTTTGCGCGCAATCATGGTGACAATCGGAGGGTGCGCGATCAGGGCCTGGGCTCGTGGCCGGCTCGCCGACGCCGCATGTCGCCGCAGCGCCTTGCGCTCGTGCACGGCGAGACGTGCCGGACCTATGTCGAGCTCGACGAGCGCACCCGTGCCCTGGCCGGGGGGTTGCAGAGTCTGGGTGTGGGACCGGGCGACCGGGTCGCTTATCTGGGTCCCAACGACCCGACGCTACTCGAGACGCTGTTCGCCACCACCGCCCTGGGCGGCGTCTTCGTCCCGGTCAACTGGCGGTTGGCGGCGCCCGAGCTGACCTATATCGCCGCCGACTGCGGCGCGTCGGTCCTCGTCCACGCCGCCGCGCTCGCGGACATGGCCCAGGCCATGACCGCCGACTCGTCGACGTCCCTCCGCCACGTCGTCGAGCTGGGGCCGGAGTTCGAGGGCCTGGCCAGGGCCGACTCGTCCGCCGCCGGCGACGGGTCGGTCGAGCTCGACGACCCTGCCGTGATCGTCTACACGTCCGGCACGACGGGCCGGCCCAAGGGAGCGACGCTGAGCCACGGCAACATCACGTGGAACTGCGTCAACGTCCTCATCGACACCGACCTGGCGTCCGACGAGGTGGCGTTGGTGTGCGCCCCGCTGTTCCACGTGGCCGCGCTCAACATGGTCTCCCTGCCCATGATCATGAAGGGCGGCACGGTCGTCCTCACGGGAGGCTTCGACCCCGACGTCGTGCTCGAGCTCATCGCCCGGCACCGGGTGACGGTCATGTTCGGCGTGCCGTCCATGTTCAACGCCATGGCCCAGGTGCCGGCCTTCGCCTCGGCCGACCTCTCCAGCCTGCGGCGGCTGCTCTGTGGCGGCGCGCCGGTGCCCCTGTCCACGATCCGTACCTACCTCGATCGAGACATCCTCTTCCTCCAGGGTTACGGGATGACCGAGACGTCGCCCGGCGCCCTGTTCCTGGGCGCCGAGCGCGCCGCCGACAAGGCGGGCAGCGCAGGCGTGGCGTCGTTCTTCACCGACGTCCGGGTCGTGCGTCCCGACGGCAGCGACGTGGCGCCGGGCGAGAAGGGCGAGGTGGTCGTCGCCGGCCCCAACGTGATGCGTGGCTATTGGAACCGCCCCGACGCCACCGCCGAGGTGATGGACGGCGAATGGTTCCGATCCGGGGACGTGGCCGTCGTCGACGGCGATGGCTACGTCACCATCGTCGACCGGATGAAGGACGTCATCATCTCCGGCGGCGAGAACATCTATCCGGCCGAAGTGGAGGACGCCATCTACAGCCACCCCGACGTGGCTGAGTGCGCGGTGATCGGCATTCCCGACGAACGGTGGGGCGAGGTGGGCCGCGCCATCGTGGTCCGGCGTGCTGGCGCGGCGCTCGACGAGCAGGCGGTGCTCGTCCACCTCGACGGGAGGCTGGCGCGCTACAAGCTGCCGCGGTCGGTCGTGTTCGCCGACGGGCTGCCGCGCAGCGGCGCCGGCAAGGTGCTCAAGGCCGAGCTGCGCACCGCCTTCGGTGCGCCGTGAAGCCCGCCCGTTCTGACGTCGCGCCGCCCGGGGGGTTCACACCTCCACGTCGGCGCGGCTGCGACCCGACAGGATGATCAGCTCCTCGTGCAGCTCGAACCACACGGTGTGGTAGCTGTCCTTGAGCGGCGCTGCCAGCATCGAGTGGTCCCCCTCGCCGATCAGCGTCAGCGCCCGGCCAAGTCGGCGCGGGTACACGTCGAAGCGGTTCAGGGTGCTCGCGAGGGGAGCGAGGGCGGTCGACACCTTCGCATCGGTGCGGCGCAGCCTGACGATCACCCTTTCGTCGTGCCGGCGGTCGCTGTGGTCGTTGATGGTGAGCTCGCCGCCGACCGGCCGCATCTGCCAGTCGGTGACGATCTGCTTCACCTCGTCGTTGATCGGCACGAAGGACTCGTACACATCGTCGATCACCGGCCCCGCCTGCTCTCGCTCGCGCGCGTAGAGCTCGTCGGCGCGGCTGCGGCCTAGCTCGGTCACCCGGTAGCCGAGCTTGGTGCTCTCCACGAGCCCGGCGGCCTCCAACTCGGCGACGGCGGTGGTGGTGTCGGCCCCGACCGCGGCCCCCAGCGCCTCGTGCGTCGCCCGTCCCTTGAGGCACAGCACCTGCAGAAGGTGATCCACTGCTCGTCCTCCCGAGCTATCCGACGGCCTGGCGGTTGAAGGATGGAACGCTATTCCCGGAGGCCG
The DNA here is from genome assembly GCA_035697145.1 of Acidimicrobiales bacterium. GTDB lineage: Bacteria > Actinomycetota > Acidimicrobiia > Acidimicrobiales > VFJN01 > DASQUK01. The sequence continues at coordinate 6,742 of DASSDL010000210.1, read as the reverse complement.
CCCTGCAGGGAACGGATGCCGCAGAGCAGCGCCCTTCGCAGCGCCGTTCGGTCCTCGTCGCCCAGGTCGCTCACCATGCGGGCTTCGACCTCGTGCACCTCCGCATCGCAGCGCGCCAGCAGCGACCGGCCCTTGGCGGTGAGCCGGGCCTGGAGGATGCGACCATGCTCGGGATGGGCGCGGCGGCGAACGAGTCCCCGTTCCTCCAGCGTGAGGAGCACTTCGTTCATCGATTGCGGGGACACCAGGGCGCGACGGGCGAGCTGGGCGTTGGACAGACCGCTGCGACGGTCGAGCACGCTCAGCGTCGTGTACTGGTTGACCGAAAGGCCCTGCGCCTTCAGCACCGTGCCGATCGACCGCCGGACGACGCGATCGATGCGGCCAACGAGGTAGAGCAACGTCGGCTCACTGCCGTCGTCTGTGATCTCCGACGCGCGCACGGGTCGCTCAGGCGCGGTCGAGCACAATGTCGAACGTCGTCGCCAGCTCGCCGGCGGCGTCCGGCTCGAAGCGCCGGACGAGGCTGTCCCGTACGCCGAACACCGCGTCATCACGCAGGTGCTCGGTCTCCTCGTCGAACACGTGCGTGATGAGCTCCTTGTAGCCGTCGGCCCGGACCCACATGTGCGTGTGGCCGGGGCGCATCCAGTTCCGGCCATGCACCTTGAGCAGGTCGCCGGCCGGCCCGTCCGACGGGATCGGGTAGGGCACCGGGCGCACGGTGCGGATCTCGTAGCTGCCGTCGGGGTCGGTGGCGTAGATGCCTCGCAGGTTCTCTGCCGACTGCTGGCCGGGTTGCTGCACCGCGTAGAAGCCGGCGGTCGCGTTCTGCCAGCAGTCCAGCGTGGCCCCGGCGATCGGCTGGCGGTCGATGTCCGTGACGGTGCCCCGGATCACGACCCGGTCCCCATCATCGGGATCGACGAGCATCGACTCCCCCTTGGCTCGCCGGGGGGACCCAGGCACGTAGAAGGGACCGAGCACGGTGTTCTCGGTGCTGCCCTCGACCCCGTCGTGCGTCAGCATCTCGACCAGGCTGGACACCCCCAGCGTGTCGGACAGGAGGATGAACTCCTGGCGGGTGTCGTCGCACTTCTGGCCGGCAGCCGTCAGGAACTGGATGCCGGCGAACCACTCGTCGCGCTGCAGGTCGACCTCCTCGGCGAAGGCATGCAGGTGGCGGATGGCGGCCTCCGTGATCTCGCGCAGGCGCGGGCTCGGCGAGTCCTCGTAGCGCGACAACACGTCGGCCAAGAGCTCGGCGCGCGCTTTATCGGTCATGGTGCGCTCTCCTTCGACCGGCCCGTTTCCGGGACCATCACTGTCCGATCATTCTGGCGGCTCCACCGGGTCGTCCCCGGCGAGGATGCGTCGTGCCCGGGCGTCGAAGACATCCAGGCTGGCGGGGTGGGTGAGGATGTAGAAGCGGTTCGCCTTCACCGCCTCGCACACCTGGTCCGCGATGGCTGCAGGCTCGGCTGCGACCTGCGCCAGTTGCCGGCGCCTGGCCTTGTACTCCGTGACCTGTGCCATCTGATCGGTGTCGAGGCTGTAGGCGAAGCGCTCCGGACGGTTGCGGTCGGCCGTGGAGATGTTCGTCCGAACCCAGCTCGGGCAGAGCACCGATACCCCGACCTTGCTGCCCTCGGCCGCGAGCTCGAAGCGCAGCGTCTCGCTCAACGCCACGACCGCCGCCTTCGACGCGTTGTACGGGCCCATGCGTGGCAGGTGGTACAGCCCGGACGTCGACGCCGTGTTGACGATGTGGCCAACGTCGTTGGCCCGCAGATGGGGGAGGAACGCCCGAAGCCCGTGGACGACCCCGAAGAGGTTCACGGCGAGGACCCATTCGAAGTCCTCCAACGGCAGCTCGGCGATGGGCAGGCCCCGGCTACCGACGCCCGCGTTGTTGCAGACCAGGTGGACGTCACCGAAGTGCTCGAGCGCGGTCGCAGCCAGGGCCGTCACGTCGGCTTCGAGGCTCACGTCCGTGGGCACGGTGAGCACCTCGGCGCCATCTCGGCTCAACGCATCGCCTGCGCGCTGCAGGACCGGCCGTTCGATGTCGCCGAGGACGAGCTTCATGCCCTCGGCGGCGAAGCGCCGCGCCATTGCCAGCCCGATGCCCGATGCACCACCGGTGATGACGGCGACCCGGCCCTCGAGGTCCTCCACGATTCCGGCCCTAGACGCGAAGCAGGTAGGCGGAGTGGAGGAGGTCGGGATTAGCCTTCAGCTCCGCGGGCGACCCGTGATAGCGGATCCGACCACCCTCGAGGATGTAGGCGTTGTCGGCAAGACCGAGCGCCACGTGCGCGAACTGCTCGATGAGCAGCACGCCGACACCCGACGCGGCAACCGCCGCCAGCGTCGGGACGAGACGCTTGACGATCACCGGGGCGAGCCCCAGCGACAGCTCGTCGACGAGCAGCACCGACGGCCGCGACACGAGCGCCTGCGCGAGCACGACCATCTGCTGTTCGCCGCCGGAGAGCAACACGGTGCTGGTATTCCAGCGGCGCTTCAGTTCGGGGAACAGCTCGAGGGCATAGTCCATGCCGCGCTCGGCTTGCCCACGGTCGAGCCCGTAGGTGGCGATGCGCAGGTTGTCGGCGATGCTGAGCTCCGACAGGACTCGCCGGCCCTCGGCCACGATGGCCACACCGGCGCGGCGGATCCGCTCGGGTGGGCGCTTGGTGAGGTCGCGCTCGCCCAGCATCACCCGTCCCGCGGTGGGGCGGAGCACACCTGCGACCGTGAGGACGAGCGTCGACTTCCCGGCGCCGTTGGGCCCGAGCAGCGTGGTCACCTTGGCGGGCGGGATCTCCAACGAGACGTCTCGCAACACGGGACGGCCGGCGCGGGGCACCGAAAGCTCCTCGAGGCGCAGCGTCGTTCCGCCAGTGTCCGGGGTCTCGGCGGTGGCGGTCACACCTCCTCCTCGGTGCCGAGGTAGGCGCTGATGACGTGCTCGTCCCGCAGCACCTCGGACGTGATGCCGGAGGCGATGAGCCTGCCGAAGTCGAGCACCGCCGTGGTCGCGCAGCAGGCCGACACCAGGCTCATGTCGTGGTCGACGAGGATCACGGGCGCCTCGGTCTCCTCCGGGATCCGGCGGATCAGCTGCGCGAGGTGCTCGGTCTCGTCGGCCGGGAGGCCGGCGGCCGGCTCGTCCAGCAGCACGAGCCGCGGCTTTCCGACGACGGCCCGCGCCACCTCGACCAGTCGCCGGCTGGCGACGCCGAGTCTGCCGACCTGATGGCTCGCCTCTCGTTCGAGGCCGACGAACGTGACCGCATCCATCACGTCCTGGCGCCGCGTCGCGCGCGCACCACCGGTGTTCTCGTGGACCAGGAGCACGTTGTCGTATACCGACAGGTTGGCGATCGCCTGCTCGGTCTGGAACGTCCGCCGCACGCCCCAACGCGCCCGCCTGAAGTCGGCCACCGCCAACAGGTCCTCGCCGAAGGCACGCACCGATCCCGCGACCGGCTTGACGAAGCCACTGAGCACGTTGAAGAACGTGGTCTTGCCGGCGCCGTTAGGGCCGATGAGCCCGCAGGTGCCGCCGGCCAGGGTCACGGTCATGCGGTCGATCGGGACCACACCACCGAACCGGACCGTCAGCTCGTCGACCTCGATCATGTCGGCGGCACAGCCCGTTTGGCCTTGGGGGTGACGAGGTTGCGCAGTCCGCGTCCGAGGTTGGCCAGATCCTTCGGCACCTGGTCGGCGAGGCCACCGGGCGCGGTCAGCAGCACCTGCAGGATGCCGATGCCGAACAGGATGGTGAGGAGCTCGGTCGAGACGCCCCAGTCGTCGAGCACTGCCGGCAGGAGCCGCAGCAGCAGGGCGGCAACGACTGCGCCCCAGAGGCTGTACACGCCACCCATCAGCACGACCGCCAACAGCAGGATGGAGTTCTGCACCGGGAACTGGTTGATGTTGACGCCGCCGCTGTCGGCCGCCAGCAGGCCTCCCGCCACGCCTGCCATGAACGACGCCAGCGCAAACGCCCACAGTCGGTACAGGGTGGTGTTGACGCCGGCCGCGACCGCGGTCGCCTGGCTCTGCCGCAACGCCGCCCAGGCCCGTCCGGACTTGCCCCGGACCTGCCACAACGCCAGCAGGAACATGAGCCCGGCGACGGCGACGCAGTAGCGGAAGTAGGCGGTGTCCCCGGTCGCGAGCTCCGGCCGCGGCAAGCGCGACGACGCGCCGCCTGCGGCCGAGTTGCCGAAGAAGCCGCCGCCACCGTTGGGGAACTGGGCGATCCGTAGCACCACGGTGATCGCGCCCGCCGCCATGAGCGTGATCAGTGCCAGATACAGCCCCGAGAGCCGAAGCGCCGGAAGCCCGATGAGCGCGCCGATCAGGCCGGTGACGACGCCCGCGACCAGGATGAGGACCGGGAACGGCAGCGAGGTCGCGTACTCGAGTCGTAGCGCCACCCAGGCGCCGATCGCCAGCAGCAGGAACTGACACAGCGAGACCATGCCGGCGCGCCCGATCAACAGTCCCAGCCCCAGCGTCACGATGCTGTAGATCACGGCCGAGGTCACGATCTGCAACCAGTACCGGTCGAGCAGAGTCGGCAGACCGAACACGACGAAAGCCACCAGCCCTGCCAGGACGACCACCCGAACCGGTCCGTGCAGCGACCGAGGCGTGCGGACCTCGCTGGTCGGGGCCGCCTCCCCGTCGTGGAGCGTGCGGACTGCGGTCATCCAGACGACCGCACCAGCGTTTGCTGGCGCCTCATCGCAAACCACAGGAGGGCCACGATCGCCAGCACGAACGGCGTCAGCGTGCGGTACTCCGCGACCTCCGAGAACGCGGTCAGGCCCGATTGGACGATGCCGATGAGAAAGCCGGCGGCCAGCGTCACCCAGAGGGAGCGGAGCTGGCCGATGAGCGCCGCGGCCAGCGCCGGGATCACCAGGAAGGTCAGCCCGACGATGTCGAGCCCCACCAGGTTCGACAGCAGCAGCCCCGCGCCGCCACACAGGATTCCGGAACCGAGCCACGCCGCCGCCTCCACCCGCCGCACGGGTACCCCGAGCGTCGCAGTGATCTCGCGATCGTTGGCCAGCGCCCGCATCGCCGTCCCGATCTTCGTGACCCGCAGGAACACGGCGGTGCCGGTCGTCACAACGATGGCGAACACAACCCCGATGATCTGGGTGCCGCTCACCCGGGCGTCGAAGATCTCGTAGTTCCAGCGCGTCGTCGGCAGGGTGATCCCGTGCGGGTCGCGTCCCCAGACCCACTGCATCGTGCCCAGGAGGATTAGCAGGAGCCCCAGCGTCGCGGTCGCTTTCACGAGTGGGTCGCGGGCCGAGAAGGGCGGCCCGAACACCACGCCGTACAGCAGGGTGGCCAGACCCCCGAAGGCGATGCACGCCAGGTAGGCCAGCCAGTCGGGCCCCCAGCCGGAGTCGAGCAACGACCAGGTGATCAGGGCGCCGGTAGCGCCGATGGCGCCGTAGGCCAGGTTCAGCACGCCCGTGGCTCGGTACAGCACCACGAGGCCCACGCCGGACATGGCGAACACCCCGCCGAGCGCGAACCCGAGCACCAGAAACGGCTTGAGGTCAGGCATGGGGGGCTCCGGGCACCCTGATCTCCTTGGTCTTTTCGGCCTGCGCCACGGGGTTCCGCCGCGCCGTCAGCCGGTGTTCAGGTCGTTCGCCTCCTCGGCCGCACGGATCTCTTCGAGCGGGTTGTTGGGCAGATCCGTGATCTCGAAGCACTCTTCGACCTGGACCATGTTGCCGTCCTCGGGCGCCACCGTGAGGTCGATGTTGTTCGACACGTTCGAACCGGTGGTGCTGTCGAAGTACCAGGGTGCGCACCAGATGTCGCTCACAAAGTTCTTCACGTTCTTGAACGCCTCGTTGACGCTCTCCTTCGTGATCTCGCCCTCGATCCCCATCAGCGCGTCGGTGGCGACCCGACCGGCGAGGTAGCCCATCTGGGCGAAGCTCGAGATCGGCACGTCGGGTGCGTACTGCTCCTGGATCTCGTTCATGTGCTCCTGGTCGGGCTGCCCGGAGTCGAGCACGTTGAACTCGGCGTTGATGAGGAACTTGCCGTTCCACGCCTCGCTGAGCTCGGCCGCCAGCGAGGGATCGTTGGGCGGCGTGGAGCTGGCCCAGATCACCGAATCGACGAGGCCCTGCTGCTCGATCGCCTGCAGTAGCGGGAGCACGGTCGGGCCAGTGAAGTCGAGCACCACCCCGCCCCCGTCGCCAGCCTCAGCGACCAGGCGCTGGGCTAGCCCGGCGGGGTCGTTGATGGGGACGTCCTCGAGGATGCTCACGCCCTCCATGTCGTTCTCCTCGGCGAACTCGACCACGCCGCTGTTGATCAGGTCGAACCCAGGCTGGTTGGGCGAGACGACGACCATCTTCCCTTCCGCGCCGGCGCGGAGCGCCGCCTGCGCCCCACCGAGGCTCGAGTAGTAGGGCCCCATGTTCACCGCCGAGAAGTTCGGGCTGGTGAAGCAGTCCTGGGCGACACCGGCGATGATCAGGTAGTAGCCCTGCTCCGCGTAGTAGTCGCGGTTGACGCTGCACTCGATGAGGCTGGTGCTGCCGACGATGCCGAGCACCTGGTCCTGCTCCACGAGCTTCGTGGCCAGCGACGAGATCTGCTGCGGGTCGACCTGCTCCTCCTCGGCGATGTACTCGATCGGGCGCCCGTCGATGCCGCCGTTGTCGTTCACGCACTCGAAGTA
>DASSDL010000209.1:0-2207 GCA_035697145.1 Acidimicrobiales bacterium | reverse complement strand
GTTCCGCCTCGGTCACAGCTCCACTGTCGCGCTTGAGTCGCTGAGGGCGCACGCGCCCAGATCTGCCGATCGTGCAACGTGTTCTTCGTACTCCCTTCTTCTGGATCGCTGTCGGGTGGCGTCCCGTCCTCGGTGTAAATCGACGGCGGGCGTAGGTTCCTTCCAAGCCTTGCAAGCAGTGAAAGGAACCCACACCCGTGTCCACACGAGTATCCCCGCTCGAGCGCGTCCGCGCCGAGATTGATGAGTGCTTCTCATCTGACCGCGACCTGGGCGACGTCCTCGAGGAGGTGGCCCGCCTCGGCGTTCGTATGTTGATGCAGACGGCGATCGAGGCCGAGGTCACCGAGTTCTTGGGCCGGGACCGCTACGCCCATGGCGAGCGGGCCCGGGAGGGCAGCCGCAACGGTCACTGCCCGACCACGATCCGCACCACCGCCGGCCCGGTTACGATCCACCGTCCCAAGCTGCGCGGCACCGACGAGGTGTTCGCGTCGCGCCTGTTGGGCATCGGCGTGGTGCGCACCAACGCCCTGGAGAGCTTGGTCATCGCCGGGTTCGTGCGGGGCCTGTCCGTGCGCGACGTCGAGGCCACCCTGGCCGACGCGCTCGGTCCCGAGGCGGCGCTGTCGAAGTCCACGGTCAGCCGCGTCTGCGAGGCGATCAAAGACGAGTTCGACGCCTGGAAGCGCCGACCGCTCGACGACGTGCACCTCGAGTACCTGTTCTTGGACGGCAGCCACTTCCGCTACCACGACGGCGCCCGAGCCGAACCGGTGCTCGCCGCGTGGGGCATCACCACGGAGGGCACCCCAGTGCTGGTTGGGCTGGAGCCCGGCGCCAGTGAGTCCACCGACGCCTGGGGCGACTTCCTCGAAGGAATGGTCGCCCGCGGGCTGCGAGCACCGCTGCTCGTCGTCTCCGACGGCGCGCCCGGGCTCATCGCCGCCGCCGAGCTCGTCTTCCCCCGCAGCCTTCGCCAGCGGTGCACAATCCACCGAGCGCGCAACATCCTGGCCAAGGTCCCCGTCGCCCACCAGGCCGAGGTCAAGGCCGCCTACTGGGCCATCTTCGATCCCACCGGCGAAGCGCCCGGTGAAGGCTCGATCGCAGTGGCTCGATCCCGGGCCGACACGTTCAGCGCGGCCTACGGTCGGCAGTTCCCGGCGGCGGTCTCCTGCCTGAACGACGACCTGGCGAGCCTGTTCACCTACCTGCGCTTCCCGGTCGAGCACCACAAGCGGATACGGCACTCCAACTTCATCGAGCGCACCTTCGGCGAGACACGCCGGAGGGTCAAGGTCATCGGCCGGCTCCCCGGTGAGCGGAGCTGTCTGAGCCTGGTGTGGGCGGTGCTCGACCGCGCCAGCCGCGGATGGCGCGGCGTCGTCATGAACCCGGCGGCCGTGCGCCAACTCCAACAGATCCGCCGGCAACTATTCGCCGAAGAGCTCGCTCGCCAGGAGGTGACCACCGAAGCTGTCACGGCCGCCGCGTAACATCATCAACGGAACCTGCGCCCGTCAGGATTTACACCGTTCCTGGGACGACACCAGATCGGTCACCGACGACGGGAGATGGAACCAGTACGTCGGCGTCACAGAGATTCAGTTGGTCTCACTACGGCAAGTCGTGGCGTTGCTGACAGCGTTGCTCACCAACCAGCCGCGGACCAGCGCCGTTACCGAATCCCACTCCCTCCGCCACTCCCTCCGCCCACTCCCTCCGCCCGTGATCCCGCGAACTGCCGATACATAGGACCTCGCGGTGGCCCGCTCAGAGATCGGCCTCTCCAAGCAGCGCGTAGCTGCCATTTGAGCGGGCTAGGGCTCGTCGCTGGCGCTGAACGGCGCAGCGGCTACCTGCTGCCAGGCGGAGTGCTGGTACCGCATCATCGCGACAAGAGCAGCGGCGCCGACCGCCCCGCCGACGACGAGACCTATGAGCAGCGACTGATTCGACGACACGGCGGCGAGCAGCCCTGCCGTCGAGCCGGCCAGCACGCTGGTGATCACCGCGACCATGCCAGCGACGGTCCGAAAGCGTTGGAAGCCCCCGCCGGGCAGTCCCTGGATGACGAGCCGCTGCGCGGGCGGGACGCTGTAGAGATACGGACCGAGTTCTGGCGCGTTGTCGAAGTAGTACGCACGGAGCTGCGCGATGCGGCGGGCGTAGCCGAGGTCCTCGAGTCCCGATTGCAGCACCCG
>DASSDL010000208.1:0-44811 GCA_035697145.1 Acidimicrobiales bacterium | reverse complement strand
CCGCCCGTTGGCGGCCAGCATGGCTGCCAGCTGGCGACGGTCCTGCACGGTCGTGCCGGGCACCAGCACCCGCAGGCACTGAGCCCACAGGCCACCCGCCCGGTCGCCCCGGGCGATGTACGAGCGGTGCAGGTTCGTGAGCATGCGGGCGATCACGGCCCGCAGGCCCACCGGGTCGAGGTAGCGCGGCTCGAAGCGGGCCCTGTCGCCGTGCAACGTCGTGAACAGCTTCTCGCACCCCTCGCGGTCGAGCAGGGCGCGGTGGAACGGGTCGACGAACACGTCGGGATCACCTGCGGACCGCACCAGGAAATGCCCCGGCAGGCCCACGCCGACCAGGTCGAGGCCGCGACGCCGGGCCACCTCGATGAGCACCACGGCCAGGGTGATGGGGATGCCGCGGCGCCGATCGAGCACCACGTCGAGCAGCGAGTTCCGCGGGTTGCCGTAGTCGTCGGTGTCGCCCCTGAACCCGAGGTCGTCGAACAGGTGGGCGGTCACGCCCGCCAGGGTGCCGTCGGGGCACCCGGCGGCGAGGGCGTCGAGGCGCGCCAGCTCGTGATCGACGTCGAGGTCGCGCCGCGCGTGGGCCGCGATCAGCAGCGCCCCCAGGTCGAGCCGGCACCCCTCGTCCGGGCCGCGCACGAGCTCGGCAAACCGGTCCGTGATGTCCACTGGTGTTCACGTTACCGGCGGCCGGCTTCGGTCCCGCCCCGGTCTGCCGTCCGGACCCACGGCATCGTCGCGGCTCGTTCCCGCTACCGTGCCCGGCCATGTTCCCCGGTGCCCACGCCGAGACGACCCCCGACGCGCCCGCGGTGATCCTGGCCGGTTCCGGGCAGGTCATCACGTACCGCGAGCTCGACGCCGAGGCCAACCGGGTATCGCACGTCTTCCGCTCGCTCGGCCTGCGGCCGGGCGACCACGTGGCCCTGTGCCTCGAGAACCACCCGCGCTACTTCGCCCTCGTGTGGGGCGCCCACTACGCGGGCTTCTGCTACACCGCCATGAGCTCGCGGCTGACCACCGACGAGATGGCCTACATCATCGAGGACTGCGGCGCGCAGGCGTTCGTGACCTCCACCTACAAGGCCGACCAGGCGGCCGAGCTGGTGGGCCTGCTGCCCAACGGCGTGAAGCAGTTCATGATGGACGGCACCGTTGAGGGCTACGAGCCCTACGAGGACGCCGTCGCCGCCCAACCGTCGGCCCCGTTGCCGGAGGAGCGGACCGAGGGGCGGGACATGCTCTACTCGTCGGGCACGACCGGACGTCCCAAGGGCATCGAGGCACCGCTGTCGGGCGCCCCGGTCGGCAGCGCGGACGCCGTGCACCTGCTGTTGGCCGGCCTGTACGGCGGCACCGCTGACACCGTGTACCTCTCCCCCGCCCCGCTGTACCACTCGGCACCGCTGCGGTTCACGATGGCGGTCCACCGCCTGGGCGGCACGGCCGTGGTCATGGAGCACTTCGACCCGGCCGAGGGCCTGGCGCTGATCGAGCGGCACCAGGTGACCCACAGCCAGTGGGTACCGACCATGTTCATCCGCATGCTCAAGCTGCCGGCCGACGTGCGCCAGCGCCACGACGTCGCGTCGCTGCAGGTCGCCGTCCACGCCGCCGCGCCCTGCCCGGTGGCCGTGAAGGAGCAGATGATCGAGTGGTGGGGACCGATCCTTTACGAGTACTACGCCGGCACCGAGGGCAACGGCTTCGTCTGCTGCAACAGCGAGGAGTGGCTCGCACATCGGGGCACGGTGGGCCGGTCGCTGGTCGGTGAGGTGCACATCCTCGACGAGGAGGGCAACGAGGCGCCCCCGGGTGAGCCGGGCACCATCTACTTCGGCGGCGGCGCCCAGTTCGCCTACCACAACGATCCCGGCAAGACGGCGGCCGCCCACGATCCGGGCGGCCACGGCTGGACCACGCTGGGCGACGTCGGCTACCTCGACGACGACGGGTTCCTGTACCTGACCGATCGCAAGGCCTACATGATCATCACCGGCGGCGTGAACGTGTACCCGCAGGAGGCCGAGAACGTCTTGGCAATGCATCCCAAGGTGGCGGACGTGGCGGTGTTCGGGATCCCCCACGACGAGTTCGGCGAGGAGGTCAAGGCGGTGGTCGAGCCGCTGTCGATGGACGACGCCGGGCCCGAGCTCGAGCGCGAGCTCGTCGCCTATTGCCGGCAGCACCTCGCGGACGTGAAGTGCCCCCGCACGGTGGACTTCCGCGCCGAGCTGCCCCGCCACGCGACCGGCAAGCTCTACAAGCGCCTGCTCAAGGACGAGTACTGGAAGGACCACACGACCCGAATCATCTGAGCTCCGCAGCCGGTCAGTTGGGTGGGTCGTCGAGGCGGGTGCGGCCCCCGAAGCCGTCCTCGGGCCAATGCCACCATTCGACCGCGTCCTCGCCGGCCAGCCAGCACAGCCAGTACCACCGCCCGCTCGGCGCTCGGGCGGGAAAATCGATGAGGCCCCGCTCGATGTCCCGCAGGACGATCCCCGCCGCCGCCAGCTCATCGATGCACGACTGGATGGGACTGGGGTCGGCGGGCACCAGCCCATGCCCGTTCTGGCGCGAGAGACGGGCCCGGCGGACGGTGTGGAGCCGGTAGTCGTCCCATAGGCCCTGCGCCCGGGCCACCACGTCGCCCACCCACCCCAGCGCGGCGTTGGCCTCGTCGACCGTCCACACCCGGCTGGGCCCGCCGCCCTCGCTCACGGCTGGATGACGACCAGGCGGTGCTCGGTCATCTCCCGGACCGCGTACCGGGGGCCCTCGCGCGTGTTGCCGCTGTCGCGCACACCGCCGTAGGGCTGCTGATCGGCCCTCCAGGTCGGCACCTCGTTGATCATGACGCCGCCGAAGTCGAGCCGGCGAGCGGCCGCCAGGGCGGCGTCGATGCGGGCGGTGAATATGGCGGCCTGCAGCCCGTAGCGGGTGTCGTTCGCGAGCGCGAGGGCCTCGTCGAGATCGTCGTACGCCGCCACCCCGACCACCGGCCCGAACACCTCGGTGGCGCACACCTTCATGTCGGGCGTCACCTCGGTGAGCACCGTGGGACGGAGCACGCCGTCGTCGCCCACGTCGCCACCCATCGCCAACTTGGCCCCGGCGGCGACGGCGTCGTCGATCCAGCCCTTGACCCGTTCGGTGTCGCCAGAGGAGATGAGCGCCGACACGTCGGTGGCCTCGTCGAGCGGCGGACCCACCACCAGCGTGGCCACCTCGTCGGCCAGCGCCGCTACGAAGTCCTCGTGGATCGACCGGTGCACGAGCAGGCGCTGGGCCGAGATGCACGACTGCCCGGCGTGGCTGAAGCCGGCGATCTTGAGCTTGGATGCGGCGCCGCGCCAGTCGCCGTCAGGCTCGATGATCACGGGGCTGTTGTTGCCGAGCTCGAGGTTGACCTTCTTGCGGGGCGCCCGCTCGCGAATGCCCCAGCCCACCTCGGGGGAGCCGGTGAAGGTGATCAGGGCCACGTCGTCGTGGGTGACGAGCGGGTCGCCCACGGCTCGGCCCGACCCGGTCACGACGTTGAGCCATCCCGGCGGGAGGCCGCACTCGTCCAGCAGCATGCCTGCCAGCGCCAGCGCCGACAGCGGCGTCTGGCTGGCGGGCTTGAGCACCACGGGGCACCCGGCGGCGATGGCGGGGGCCAGCTTGTGGCTCACGAGGTTGAGGGGAAAGTTGAACGGGCTGATGGCGCCCACCACGCCCACCGGCACCCGCAACGTGAAGGCAAGCTTGCCGGTCCCCGGCACGCTGGCGTCGATGGGCACCATCTCGCCCGTGAGGCTGCGGGCCTCGACGGCGCTGAAACGGAAGGTGTCGACTGCCCGGCCGGCCTCGATGCGGGCGGTGCGGATGGGCTTGGCCGCCTCCTGGGCAATCGTGCGAGCGAAGTCCTCCTGCCGCTCGGCCAGCAGGGTCGCGGCCCGGTCGAGGATCGCCGCCCGCTCGTGCGCCGGGATGGGCTCGGCCAGGCGAGCCTTCGCCGCCGCCACGGCCCGGTCGACGTGGACGGCGCCGCACGATGGCACCCGACCGATCTCCGCACCGTCGTAGGGCGAGCCCACCACGATCTCGTCGTCGGCGGTCACCCGTTCGTCACCGATGGGGACAGCGATCACCTCGCTCATGTGTTTTGAAGCTACCGTCCCGGCCGTCTATGGCTCGCTTTCCGTTCCTCGACTGGCCGGGCCCGCTCGCCTTCGCCCACCAGGGCGCCCACTTCGACGGGGCCTCGGGCGAGAACACCATGCAGTCGTTCGAGGCCGCCGTCGCCCTCGGCTACCGCTACCTGGAGACCGACACCCATGCCACCGCCGACGGCGTGCTCGTCGCCTTCCACGACGACCACCTCGACCGCCTGACCGACCGCACGGGCGCCATATGCGACCTGCCGTGGGCCGAGGTGCGGGCGGCGCGGGTACGGGACCGCCACGAGATCCCGCTGCTGGAGGACGTCATCACCGCCTGGCCCGACGTCCGTGTCAACATCGACCCCAAGCACGACGCGGCCGTCGACCCGCTGATCGAGCTCATCCGCCGCACCGACAGCGTCGACCGCGTGTGCGTGGGCGCGTTCTCGGACGCCCGCCTGGCCCGCGTCCGGTCGGCCCTGGGCGACCGGATCTGCACCTCCATGGGGCCCCGCCAGGTCCGGCGGCTGGTGCTGGCCTCACGGGGCGTGCCGGGACGCCGGTTCTCGGCGGCATGCGTGCAGGTCCCGGTGCGGCATGGACCGGTGACACTCGTGACCGACCGGTTCGTGGCTGCCGCCCACCGCCGCGACCTCCAGGTGCACGTGTGGACGATCAACGAGGCCGCCGAGATGCACCGGCTGTTCGACCTCGGTGTCGACGGCATCATGACCGATCGCCCCGACGTGCTGAAGGCGGTCCTCGAGGCCCGGGGCGGCTGGGTCGGCTGATCGTCCACCTGCTCGGCCACGCGAGGGTGCGACACTGGTCGCCGTGACGGAACTGGACGCGCCCACCACGGGCCGTGCACCCCAGGGCCCGACGGACGAGGAGCTGCGCGCGCTGTACCGCGCCCTGCTGCTCCCCCGGGTCATCGAGGACAAGATGCTGGCCCTGCTTCGCCGCGGCCAGCTCAGCAAGTGGTTCTCGGGCATCGGCCAGGAGGCCGTGTCCGTGGGCCTGGTGGCGGCGCTGCGCCAGGACGACTGGATCCTGCCCGCCCACCGCAACCTGGGCGTGTTCACGGGCCGGGGTTTCGACCTCGACATGCTCTTCCGCCAGCTCCTGGGCCGTGACGGACCGCTCACCGGCGGCCGCGATCGCACCTTCCACTTCGGCGACCTCGACCACCACGTCGTCGGGATGATCAGCCATCTCGGTGCCATGGTCCCCGTGGCCACCGGGCTGGCCCTGGCCGCCCGCCTGCGGGGCGAGGATCGGGTGGCGGCGGTGCTCACCGGCGACGGCGCCAGCAGCGAGGGCGACGTCCACGAGGCCATGAACCTCGCCGCGGTCTGGAAGCTGCCGGTGCTGTTCGTCATCGAGAACAACCAGTGGGGACTGTCGACGCCCATCAGCGACCAGTACGCCTGCGTCGACCTGGTCGACCGCGCCGCCGGGTACGGCATGCCCGGGGAGCTCGTGGACGGCAACGACGTGCTGGCGGTGCGGGACGCCTGCGGGCGGGCGGCGGCCCGGGGACGGGCCGGCAAGGGGCCGACCCTGCTCGAGTGCAAGACGTTCCGCATGCGCGGCCACGAGGAGGCGTCCGGGAACGACTACGTGCCCGCGGCGGAGATCGCCGCCTGGGTGGCGCGCGATCCGATCGAGCGCCTCGAGACCCGGCTCGACGAGCGCCGCGTGCTGCCCGCGGCCGAGCGCGCCGTGCTCCGTGAGGAGCTCCGGTTCGAGGTCGAGAACCTCGTGTCCGGGGCGCTGGCGGCACCGGTGCCTGCCACCACCGAGGACAACGAGCTGGGACGGGTGTACGCGGCGCCGGCCGCGCTCCGCCGCGCCACGGAGCCCGGGCCCGATGCGCCCGACGCCGCCGGCGCCACGGACATGCGCTATGTCGACGCCGTGCGGGACGCCCTGCGGGTGGCGCTGGACGCGGACGACCGGGTCCTGCTGCTGGGGCAGGACATCGCCGGCTACGGCGGTGTCTTCAAGGCGACCGAGGGGCTGGTCGGCGAGTTCGGCGCGGAACGGGTGCGCAACACGCCGATCATCGAGTCGGGGGCCATCGGCGCTGCGCTCGGGTTGGCGCTCGCCGGGTTCCGGCCGGTCGTCGAGATGCAGTTCGGCGACTTCGTGACCTGCGGGTTCAACCAGCTCGTCAACAACGTGGCCAGCACCCGCTACCGCTGGAACGCCGCCGTGCCCCTCGTCGTGCGGCTGCCGGTCGGCGGGGGCCTGGGCGCCGGCCCCTTCCACTCCCAGAACGTCGAGGCCTGGTTCTGCCACATCCCGGGCCTCAAGGTTGTGGCGCCGGCCACCGCCGACGATGCCAAGGGCCTACTGCTGGCGGCGCTGGACGACGGCAACCCCGTGCTCGTCCTCGAGCACAAGCGGCTGTACCGAAGCGTGCGGGGACCGGTGCCCGACGGCCATCACGTCGTGCCCATCGGCGCGGCCCGCATCGCCCGGTCGGGCACCGATGCCACGCTCGTCACCTTCGGCGCCGGGGTCGACTGGGCGGTCTCCGCCGCCGACGCGTTGGCGGCCGAGGGCGCCGGTGAGGTCGAGGTGATCGATCTGCGCTCGCTCCGCCCCTGGGACCGCGACCTCGTGCTCGCCTCCGTGCGACGAACGTCGCGGGTGCTGGTGCTGCACGAGGCGGGCCTGACGGGCGGGTTAGGGGCGGAGATCGCGGCCACGATCGCCGACGAGGCGTTCATGCACCTGGACGCGCCGGTCCGCCGGGTCGGCGGGCTCGATACCCCCATCCCCTTCGCGCCCACGCTGGAGGCGGTCTGGTCCGCCGACCGCCGGTTGCTGCCCGCGCTGCGGGACCTGCTGGCGTTCTGAAGATTCCTGCCGCGGGATTGGTGGCGCCGGCCACCGATCCCGCGGCAGGTTTCGGGTTGGGGGGCGTCCGTCAGCCGCCGGCCGCGATCGCCTCGCACAGGACGTCGAGCCCCTGCGCCAGCTCGTCGTCGCCGATGGTGAGCGGCGGGGCGAGCCGCAGGACGTTCTCGCTCGGCCCACACGACAGCACGATCACGCCGGAGGCAAGGCAGCGGGCGGCCACCTGCTGGGTGACCGTCTTGTCCGCCAGCTCGACGCCGATCATGAGGCCGATGCCCCGGATGTCCCGCACGCTCGGGTGGGACCCGACCTCGCGCCGCAGCCGTTGCACGGCGCCCGCGCCGAGCTCGGTGGCCCGCCGGTAGCAGTCCTCGCGCTCGAGCACGTCGAGGGTGGCGATGGCGGCGGCGCAGGCCACCGGGTTGCCGCCGAAGGTCGAGCCGTGGGTGCCGGTGGGCCACCGCTCCATCAGGCGCCGGCCGGCGATGATGCCCCCCAGGGGCAGCCCGGAGGCGATCCCCTTGGCGAACAGCAGCACGTCCGGCGCCACACCGTACGTCTCGGCGGCGAACGGTCGACCCGTGCGACCGACGCCGCACTGCACCTCGTCGAACACGAGCAGCATGCCGTGCTCGTCGGAGCGGTCCCGGAGCCCCTGGAGCCACTCCCGGGGCGGGGCCACGTAGCCGCCCTCGCCGAGCACCGGCTCCACGACAATCGCGCCGACGTTGCCGGGCGGCGCCTGGAGCGCAAGCAGTTGGTCGAGCTCGTCGAGCGCGGCCTCGACGGCGGCGCCGGCACTCTCGTGCTCGTAGGGGATGCAGTAGGGAGCGTGGTACACGCCGGGGACGAGGGGCTCGTAGCCCTCGCGGTAGCGGCCCTTGGCGGTGGTCAGCGTGGTGGCCGCCAGGGTGCGGCCATGGAACGCCCGCCGGAAGGCGATCACGGCCGGCCGGCGCGTCGTCCTGCGCGCCAGCTTCAGCGCGCCGTCGACCGCCTCGGCCCCGGAGTTGCAGAAGAACACCTGCGGCTCGTCCAAGAACGGGCACAGGGCGCCCAGCCGCTCGGCGAGCTCGACGTTGCGGCGGTTGTGCACGACGACCGACGTGTGCAGCAGCGTCCGAGCCTGGTCGACGACAGCGTCGACCACCGACGGGTGGCAGTGGCCGGTGGCGTTGACGGCGATGCCGGCGCCGAGGTCCAGGAACCGCCGGCCCTCGACGTCGACGAGCCACGATCCCTCGCCCCTCTCGGCCACCACGTCGTAGTAGCGGGGCAGCACACCCGCCAGGGCGTCGTGGTCGCGGGCCAGCCAGGCGGCGGTGGCCGATTCGTCACCCGCTGGGGTGGTCGCCGGCGCCGCGGTGTCGATGGGCGAGCTCACGCCTGCTCCTCCAAGGGGTGCGTATCGATCTGCGCCTTCTGCAGCCGGCCCGAGTAGTCGACGTACACGGTCTTCAGCTGGCTGAACTGCTCGATGCCACGGGTGCCGGCCTCACGGAAGCCGTTCCCGGTGTGCTTGGTGCCACCGAACGGCAGCGGGATCTCGGCGCCGATGGTGGGGGCGTTCACGTAGACGATGCCGGCGTCGATGCGGTCGACGGCCCGCAGCGCGGCGTTGATGTCCCGGGTGTAGATCGCGGCCGACAGCCCGTACTCCACGCTGTTCACCACGCCGAGGGCATCGTCGAGGTCCGCCACCTCCAGCACCGCGAGCACCGGCCCGAACACCTCCTCGCGGGCCACCCGGTGCTCGGGGCGCACGCCGGTCAGCACCGTGGGGGCGAAGAACGCGCCCCCGCAGCCGGCGACGTCCAGCGGCCGCCCGCCGCACGCAACCGTGGCACCCTCGTCGACGGCGGCCGCCACCATGCCGGCGATGCGCTCAGCCGAGGTGGCGTTGATGACCGGGCCCACGTCGACCGCCGGATCCTGGGGGTCGCCCAGGCGTAGCTCGCCGGCCCGTTTGACGATCCGGTCGGCCAGCTCGCCCGCGACGTCGGGATGGGTGATGAGCCGCGACGTCGACGTACAGCGCTGGCCCGACGTGCCGAACGCCCCGAAAAGGGCGCCGTCGACGGCCAGATCGAGGTCGGCGTCGGGACGCACGACCATGGCGTTCTTGCCTCCGAGCTCGAGCGACACCAGGCGGGGGCCCGTCTCCATGGCCGCCGCCGCCACCTTGCGCCCGGTCGGCACCGATCCCGTGAAGCTGATCGCCTGCACGCCGGGATGGACCGCCAGCGCGGCCGCCGGCTCGGCGAAGCCGTGCACCACCTGCACGAGATCGGCGGGGAGGCCGGCCTCGGTGCAGGCGGCGACGAACGCCTCGCAGCACGCGGGCGCGTGCTCGGACGGCTTGATCACCACGCCGTTGCCCGCCAGCACGGCCGGGAAGATCTTCCACGAGGGGATGGCCACCGGGAAGTTCCAGGGCGTGATCATCCCCACGACCCCGACCGGCTGGCGGGTGGTCCAGCACAGCTTGTCGCCCAGCTCGGATGGCACGGTCTCGCCCCAGGCCGAGCGGCCCTGACCGGCCACGAAGTGGGCCATGTCGATGGCTTCCTGCACGTCGCCGCCCGCCTCGACCAGCACCTTGCCGGCCTCGCGGCTGACCAGCGTCGTCATGGCCTCCTTGTCGTGGGCGATCACCGCCGCGGCGCCCGCCACGATCTCCGCCCGGGCCGGCGCGGGCACGCGCGCCCAATCTCGCTGGGCGGCCGCAGCCCGGACCACCGCGGCGTCGACATCGCCCGGACCGTGCGTGGGGTACTCGCCCACCACGTCGTCGGGATGGGCAGGGTTCACCGACCGGAACGCGTCCATGGTCCTCCTGAGGTCGTCCTGGGAGCGCGGGATCTGTCGTCACATACGTTTCAGGATTGCCATCGACCGTATCATCCGTGCCAATGAGCCAAGTGGCCGATCACATCGAGGAGCACCGAGCGGAGCTCTCGCCGGCCGAGCGCCGGGTCGCGGAGATCGTGCTGCGCGACCCCGAGTGCGTGGCCTTCGGGACAGTCGCCCGGGTGGCCGAGCGCGCCGGCACGTCCGGCGCCTCGGTGGTGAGGTTGTCGACGCGGTTGGGGTATCCCGGCTACTCGGGGCTGCAGGCCGCAGTGCAGCGGGCCATCGGCCAGCAGCTTCGGCCCGCCGTCGAGCGGATCCGCGACATGCACCCCGCTCGCCCGACCGCTCGGGCCGGGTCCGATGTCGTGTCCCGCACGTTGCGGGCCGAGCTGGGCAACGTCGACCGCACGCTCGCCGGCATCACCCGCGACGCATTCGAGCGGGCGATCGCGCTGCTGGCGGACCGCCGCCGGCCGGTCCGGATCGTGGCCGGCGACGCCGAGGCGGGCGTGGGTGCCATGCTCGCCGCCGCGCTGGCCCTGGTCCGCGACGACGTGGCCCAGGTCGGCGGCTCCGACGTGGCCGTCGCCCGCCAGCTCGCTGGGACCGGGCCCGAGGCGGTGGTCGTCGCCATCGACCTGCGGCGCTACGAGCGCTGGGTCGTCGAACACGTGGCCCGGGCCGTCGGCGCGGGCGCCACCCTCGTGGCGGTCACCGACAGCCCGCTGTCCCCACTGGCGGCTCTGGCGTCCGTGAGCTTTGCGGTCGCGGCCGAGGGCGCCGGTCCCTTCGACAGCCACGTCGGCACGCTGGCGTTGGCCAACGCGCTCGTCACCGGGGTCGCCGGCCGCCTCCGCCGGAGCGCCACCCGCCGCCTCGACGCCGTCGAAGCCGCGTGGCGGGGGGCCGGCGCGCTGGTCGAACCGTGAACTGGTCGTAGCCGTGCGGTCATGTGCCGCATAGCTACGACCAGTTGACTAGAACCGGGTCCATGCCCACCACCCCCAGCCTGGCCAGCGTCGCCGTCGGCACCACCACGTGGGCGCCGGTCGGGATGGTGGCGGCGGCCGACAACCTGGCATCGTCGGCGGGCGTCGCCGCCCTGCGGGCCGGGGGCAGCGCCGTCGACGCCGCCGTGGCGGCGGGTGCGGTCCTGGCGGTGACCAACCAGCATCAGTGCGGCCTGGGCGGCGACCTGTTCGCCCTCGTCCACCAGCCCGGGAAACCGGTGGCCGCCCTGTGCGCGGCCGGCCGGGCGGGATCGGGCGCCGACGCCGGGGGGCCACGGCACGAGGGTCTCGACCGTCTTCCCCTCAGTGGCGACGTGCGGGCAGTGACGGTGCCGGGCTGCGTTGACGGATGGATCGAGCTGCACGGCCGCTTCGGCCGCCTGCCGCTCGCACGGGTCCTGGAGTCGGCGATCACCTACGCCGACCGCGGGTTCCCCGCCTCGCGGCTTCTCGCGTACACGGCCGCCGACATCCTTCAGCTCGACGGGGCCGACGACTACCGCGCGGCGGCGACGCCCGATGGCACCCGGCTGGCGACCGGGGCGCTGGTCCGCCGACCGGGAGTCGCCGCGGCGCTCGACGCGCTCGCGTCCGGCGGTCGCGACGCCTTCTACCTCGGCCCCTTCGGCGACGGCTTGGTGGAGCTCGGTGGCGGGCTGTTCGCGCCCGAGGATCTGGCCCGAACGCAGGCCGAGTGGCTCACGCCGCTGCGGACCACCGCGTGGGGCCACGACGTGTGGACCACACCGCCGCCCTCGCAGGGCTACCTCACGCTGGCCGGCGCCTGGATCGCCGAGGGCCTGGCCCTGCCCGACGATCCCGGCGATGCCGGCTGGCCTCATCTCCTGGCCGAAGCCGCCCGCGTGGCCGGCACCGACCGGGGCGCGGTGCTGTTCGAGGGCGCCGCTGGCGACGCCCTGCTGGCGCCCGAGCGGCTGGCGCCCCGGCGCGCCGTCATCGACCCCCGTCGGCGCGGTGGGCCGGCGCCCCTGGCCTCGGCAGGGGGCACCACCGTCTGCTGTGCCGTCGACGGCGAGCGGATGGGTGTGACGCTGATCCAGTCGAACGCCTCGGCGTGGGGTGCCCGCATCGTCGAGCCCGCGACCCGCGTGTTCCTGCACGATCGCGGCATCGGGTTCTCGCTGGAGGCCGGCCACCCCGCAGAGCTGGCACCGGGACGCCGCCCGCCGCACACCCTGGCGCCGGCACTGGTGACGGGGACGGACGGGTCGCTGCGCACCCTGCTGGGCACCATGGGCGGCGACAGCCAGCCGCAGGTCCTGCTCCAGCTGTTGGCCCGCCTGTTGCGCCACGGCGAGCCGCCCGGCCGGGCGGTGGCCGCGCCGCGCTGGGTCCTCGGCGGCGCCGGGAGCTTCCGCACCTGGGACGGCGACGGCCCCGGGTACCTCGCGATCGAGGCCCACGCCGAGAGCGACTGGGAGGAAGGGTTGGCGAGGCGCGGTCACGAGGTCCGGCGCAGCGCCAACCCGGTCGACCACGGGTTCGGCCATGCCCAGGTGATCGCGGTGGTCGACGCTGGGGCGCTGTGCGGCGCGGCCGATCCCCGGGCCCTGGACGGCGCCGCCGTCGGCTACTGAACGTCACTTAGAGGCCCAGCGGATAGGGCGTTCCGCAGGCACCCCGCGTGGGAATTTGTTGCCGGGTCGTAGCTCAACAGCTGGGCCTCCCAGCAGCGCTGACCACCGAGAGCCAGGATGACGTGCCTACCGCGCACATTCCTAGCTCACGTCCGAAACGTTCAATACACCGGCCGAACCCGGCGTCACGATGACCTCATGAGCGCAGACATCAACGCCGCGAGGGCGTTCCTGGTGAGCCAGGGCCGCCTCCTCGACCGCTACCGATCCGACCTGGTGATGGGCGCCGGTGATCCCGACCGGGTGCTCCGGGCGCTGGACGCGCACCGCAACCCCGACGGCGGCTACGGCTGGTCCCTGGAGCCCGACCTCCGCTCGGCCGGCAGCCACCCGGCGGGGGCGCTGCACGCCTTCGAGGTGCTCGAGGAGGTCGCACCGGCGACGTCGCCCCACGCCGTCGAGCTGTGCGACTGGCTGGCGACGGTGACACGCCCCGACGGCGGACTGCCGTTCGTCCTGCCGATCGACGACCCCACCGGCTCGTCGCCGGTGTGGACGGAGGCGGACACCACGACCTCGTCGCTCCAGATCACCAGCGCCGTCGCCGCCCTCGCCCAGCGCGCCGGACGCCACGACCCGGCGATTGCCCAGCACCCGTGGCTGGCGGACGCGACCCGCTACTGCCTCGACCAGATCGCCGCCATCGATCAGCCCGAGACACTGTTCGTGTTGGAGCTGCGCTTCGCCCTGTGGTTCCTCGACGCCATCGCGGACCACCGGCCCCAGGCCGCCGAACACATGCAGCGGCTGGCCGGCGTCATACCGCCGTCCGGATCGCTGCTCGTGCCAGGCGGGACAGCCGACGAGAAGCTCCGCCCCCTGGACTTCACGCCGGTTCCGAACCGGCCCCTACGCGAGCTGTTCGCCGCCGATGCGGTGGCGGCCGACCTGGAGCAGTTGGCCGGCGAGCAGCGGCCCGACGGCGGCTGGACCGTCGACTTCGCCTCGGCATCGCCGGGGGCGGAACGAGAGTGGCGCAGCTACGCGACAGTGCGAGCGATCACCATCCTCCGGGCCCATGGCGTCGTGAGCTGATGGCCCTCAGCACCCTCAACTGGGATCGGCGAATTTGGGCTCGCGCTTCTCGAAGTAGGCGGTGACCGCCTCGACCTGGTTGGGGGTGCTCACGAGGGAGCCGATCACCTCGCGCTCGTCGGCGTACTGCTGGGCCAGCGGCACACGACCCGACTGCTCGACGAGGCGCTTGATGCCACGGATGGCGTGGGGGTTCTTCGTGGCGATCTCGCGGGCCAGCGCATGGGCGTCCTCCAGCGGCGCGTCGCTGGTGCGGGTCGCAAGGCCGAGCCTGGCGGCCTCCTCGCCGCTGACGGCGCGACCGGTCCAGGACAGCTCCTTGGCAACGTCCGGCCCGACCAGCCGGGGCAGGGTGGCGGTCCCGGTCATGTCGGGCGACAGGCCCCAGCGGATCTCCAGCACCGAGAGCGTGGCGTCGGGGTGGACGATCCGGAGGTCAGCGCCGAGCGCGATCTGCAGGCCGCCGCCCAGGCAGTGACCCCAGATGGCGGCGATCACCGGCGCCGGCACCTCGGACCAGCAGTGGGCCGCCTGCTGGGCGAGGTGGGTGATGCGCCGGTCGGTGGCGCCGATGGCCCCGAGGCGGGTGCCGTCGCTCCCGCTGCGCTCGGCATCGCCGCTGGGCCGGCCGCCGTCGGCCATGGCCGCGAAGCCCGAGAAGTCGAGGCCCGCACAGAAGGACCGACCCTCTCCCGATAGCACCACCGCCCGCACCGACGGCTCGGCCGCCAGCCGGGCGCCGGCGTCGACGAGCGCCACGAACATGTCGGTGTCCAAGGCGTTGAGCTTGTCGGGCCGGTTCAGCCGCACGTCGGCCACGCCCCGGTCGATCGCCACGGTCACACGCTCGTTCACCGCCACACTCTGCCACGGCGTAGCGTCGGCGCCGATGGCTGACGTTCGGGCGCTGACCGTGACCAGTGAGTTGGTCGACTACGCCGTGGCGCACGGCACGTGGGCGGAGGATCCCGTGCTCAGCGATCTACGGGACGAGACCACGGCCCTGGGCCCCGTTGCCAGCATGCAGATCGGGCCCGATGAGGGCCAGCTGCTCACATTCCTCGCCCGGCTGGTCGGCGCCAGCCGCGCCGTCGAGGTGGGCACGTTCACCGGGTACTCGTCGCTGTGCATCGTCCGTGGCCTGGCGCCCGGCGGCACGTTGCTGTGCTGCGACGTGAGCGAGGAGTGGACCGCCATGGCGCGCCGGGCGTGGGAACGCGCCGGCGTGGCCGAGCGCATCGAGCTGCGCGTCGCGCCCGCGATCGAGACGCTGCGGTCGCTGTCCACCGAGCCGACCATCGACCTGGCCTTCCTCGACGCCGACAAGGGCGGCTACTGGGACTACTGGGACGAGCTCACGCCCCGCGTGCGTCCCGGTGGCGTGCTGCTGGCGGACAACGTCCTGTGGTCCGGCCGGGTGGCCGACGCGGACGGGGACGAGAACACGCGCGCCATCCGCGAGTTCAACGACCGGGTGGCCGCCGACGACCGCGTCGACGTGGTCGTCCTGCCCGCGTTCGACGGGCTCACCGTCGCCCGCCGCCGCTGACCCCCCGCCTCCGAATCGCAGGCCGCTACGTGTCGGCCGGCTTCTCACCGGGAGCCGCCGGTCCTGCAGAGCTGGCCTCCGGGTCCCGCCAGCGCCGCGGATCGGGCAGTGCCACGTCGCCGTAGCCGTTGCAGCGGGCCTCGGACACGGTGAGCTCGAACAGCACGTAGCGCTCGGCGGGCTCGTAGCTGGCCGCCGAGGCGGCCAGCGACCGCAGCGCGGCGTCGTCCACCGGCTCAGCCAGGCCACGGATGAAGAACTCGCCACCGGTGCCGTCGCTGTCGGGCACGCCGTTGTGCAGGGCGAAAACCCGCCGTTCGCGGAGGTCGCGTCCCTTGGGCGACGTCGGCTCCATGAAGACGAACAGCCGGCCGTCACCGACGATGGGCGTGACCGGATGGACCCGTGGTAACCCGTCCGCCCCCATCGTGCCCAAATACCACACCCGGGGAGGACGCTCGAGGCAGCCCTGCCCGAAGGCGGCCAGTGCGGGTGCGGCCTGGGCGAAGCTCTGCCACTGCGCCATGGACTCAGTCTCCCTCAAGGCGCGACCTTGCAGCGTCAGAGGCCGAGAGGGGCGCTCTCGACGATGGCCCTGGCCTCCTCGGGGCCGGCGATGTCGACCAGCGCCGCCGTGCGGCGTCCGTTGAGGTAGAGGATCAACTCCTGCGGGCCACCGGTCAGCCGCACGCTCGGACCCGGGCCCCGCGCCGGCACCTCGCCGAAACCCGGCGCGTCGAGCGCCACGCCCGCGCCCCGCACCTTGCGCAGCATCAGGCGGGAAGCGCGCCGCAGCATGGTCCACAGCGTGCTGTCGAGGTCGGGACGGTCGCTGCGGGGCGCCTCGCCGGCGGGTCGCCGAACATCTTCGTGGTGGACGAACCACTCCGTGAGGTTGAGGGCCTGCCGCAACATCGGCAGCCGCCACGGCACCAATGGCGGCCCGGCTCGCAGCCGGTCGACCAGGTGCTCGTAGCCCCGGGACCGGGCGCCGTCCATCAGGGAGTGCTCGAGCTTGGCGAAGCGCTCGCCACCGAGTATCGCGAGCCCCGACCGGGGGTCGTGCTCCCGAATGACCAAGTGGGCGGCAAGATCCAACGTCGACCATCCCTCGCACAGGGTCGGGGCGCCGGGCCCGACGGCCAGGAACAGGTCGCACAGCTCCGACCGCTCGCGCGCGTCGAGCGGTCCGTCTCCCGGCACCGCGGAGGAACCGTCCGGACGATCGTCGCGTGGAGCGTCAGCCATCGCCGGTAGGGTACGCGTGCATGGCCGCTCCTCCCGCCCACGAGATCGACGACAACGCCACCTACGAGGTCACGATCGCCACCGACAAGGGCGACATCGTGATGGAGCTGGATCCGCAGCTGGCGCCCACCACGGTCAACAACTTCGTGGCGCTTGCCCGTCAGGGCTTCTACGACAACCTGACGTTCCACCGGGTCGTGCCCGAGTTCGTGATCCAGGGTGGTGATCCCGAGGGCTCCGGGCGCGGGGGGCCCGGCTACCGCTTCCCGGACGAACCCGTGAGGGGCGAGTACACCCTTGGCGCCGTCGCGATGGCCAACGCCGGCCCCGACACGAACGGCTCGCAGTTCTTCATCTGCATCGACGACTGCCGCCCCAAGCTGGCCAAGTCGTACAACCTGTTCGGCTACGTCCGGTCGGGCGTCGACGTCGCTCAGCGGATGAACCAGGGCGACGTCATGCGCTCGGTCAGCGTCGTCGAGCAGCCGGCGGTCTGACCCTCCGGCCTCGAAGGCGCCCGCCGAGCGCCCACTAGTCTCCGAGGATGCCCGACGAGTCCGGCGAACCGCTGTTCATCCAACGCGGCCTCGACTTCGTCCCGACCGAGCACACCCGCGGTCCCTGGGATCCCCGGCACCAGCACGGCGGCGCCGTGGCCGCGC
Source organism: Acidimicrobiales bacterium (assembly GCA_035697145.1). Lineage (GTDB taxonomy): Bacteria > Actinomycetota > Acidimicrobiia > Acidimicrobiales > VFJN01 > DASQUK01. Next base: position 27,777 of record DASSDL010000208.1, on the reverse strand, counting down.
TCGTCGCGCGCGCCGCCGAGCACACCGCCGGCCCCGGCTTCGCCGTGACCCGCCTGACCGTCGAGCTGATGCGGCCGGTGCCGCTGGAAACCCTGGCCGTGGACGTCGCGGTGCCACGGCCCGGCCGCCGGGTCATCGGCATCGACGTGTCGCTGAGCGCCGGTGACCTCGAGGTCGAGGTGGTACGCGCCCACGCAGTCGCCATCCGTCGCAGCGAGCTCCCCACCGGTGAGGGGCACCACTCGTTCCTGGAGCCCGGGCCCGAGGCCGGTGTGGACAGCCCGTTCATCTTCGAGGACCACGACCGTCCCGCCTTCCACCGCACGGGCATGGAGGTGCGCTTCGTGGGCGGTGGCGGGGCCCAGCCCGGTCCAGCCAAGGCGTGGTTCCGGCTACGGCGGCCGGTGGTGCGCGACGAGGAGCCGACCGGCGTGCAGCGCGCCGCGGCAGCGGCCGACTTCGGCAACGGTGTCTCCTGGGTCCTGCCCCCCGACCGCTGGATCTTCGTCAACCCCGACCTCACGCTGCACCTGGCCCGGCCACCGCGGGGCGAGTGGATCGGCCTCGACGCCGTCACGCTTCCCAGCGACCTGGGCATGGCGCTGGCCGAGAGTGCGGTCTACGACGAGCAAGGACGAGTGGGCCGGGCGGCCCAGAGCCTGCTGCTGCAGCCGCGCGCCGACGGGTGAACGACCACCCATCCCGCGGCGATCACAACGCGGCTGCGCTCCACGGGGCGATCGCTGCGGTGGTGCCCGAGCGCGAGTGCATCGTGGCCCGCGACCGTCGCCTCACGTGGCGCGAGGTCACCGACCGGACCTGCCGCCTCGCCGGGATCCTCGCCGGCGCCGGGCTCGGCCTGCGGGGCGATCCCGGTCCGGGCGGCGGCGATCCCTGGCAGTCGCCCCACGACCATGTCGCCCTGTACCTCCACAACGGTCCCGAGTACCTCGAGGGCATGTTGGGCGCCTGGAAGGCCCGCTGCGCTGCGATCAACGTCAACTACCGCTACGTGGCCACCGAGCTGGCCTACGTGCTGCGTGACAGCGATGCCGCGGCCGTCGTCTACCACGCCTCGTTCGCGTCCACACTCGCCGACGTGGTGCCCGACCTGCCCGGCGTCCAGCTGCTGCTCCAGGTCGACGACGGTTCGGGCACCGCCCTCCTCGAGGGCGCCGCAGATTACGAGGCCGCCCTCGCCGCCGCCGATCCACTCGTGCCCGCCGGCCTGTCCCCCGACGACCGCTACATCCTCTACACGGGCGGCACGACCGGCATGCCCAAGGGCGTGCTGTGGCGGCAGGGCGACTTCCTCGCCACCTGCCTGGGGATCAAGGGCACGAGCGCCGACCTCGTGGCCACTGCCGGGCGCCGAGGAGCATCGCTGCGCACGCTGCCGGCGGCGCCCTTCATGCACGGGGCCGCTCACTGGAACGCCATCTCGGCGTTCGCCTCCGGCGGCACCGTGGTCGTGCCGGATCGGCCCACCCGGTTCGACCCGGCCGACGTGCTGGCCACCTGCGAGCGCGAGCGGGTGACCGCGCTGCAGATAGTGGGCGACCCGTTCGCGCGGCCGCTGCTCGATCAGATGGACGCTCGCCCGTACGACCTCTCGCACCTGCGCTTCCTGCTGTCGGGCGGCGCCGTCCTGTCCGCCGCCGTCAAGGCCCGGCTGCTCGGGCGGATCCCGGCGCTACGCATCGTCGACGTCCTCGGGTCGTCGGAGACCGGTCGCCAGGCCGTAGCTGGTGCCGAGCGGACCTTCCGACCCGGCGACCATGCCGTGGTCCTGTCGGAGGACCGCAGCCGGCGCCTGACGCCCGGCGACGACGAGATCGGCTGGCTCGCCCAGGTCGGCCGCGTGCCCCTGGGATACCTCGGCGACGCTGCCAAGACGGCCGCCACCTTCCCGGTGATCGACGGGGTCCGCCACGCGGTGGCGGGCGATCGAGTGCGCCTGCTGGCGGACGGCGCGATCGAGCTACTCGGGCGCGACTCGGTAACCATCAACACGGGGGGCGAGAAGGTCTTCGCCGAGGAGGTCGAGCAAGCCCTCGTCGCCCATCCCGCGGTCGCGGACGCCATAGTCACCAGCCGGCCCAGCGAGCGCTGGGGCCAGGAGATCGTGGCGGTCGTCGCCCCCCGTCCGGGCGCCGAGACCACGGGTCTGCACGACGAGCTGCGGGACCACTGCCGCAGCAACCTCGCGGGCTACAAGGTGCCCAAGGCCTTCTGCTGGGTCGAGCGGGTCGTCCGCTCCCCCGCCGGCAAGCCCGACTACGCCTGGGCCCGGACGATCGCCGCCGGCCAACCGGCCCCGTAAGCCACTAGTCGGACCACTCGTCGGTCGTGTAGCGCCAGACGCGGGCGTCGGCCGGCCACGAGTCGGTGGTCAGGCCGGCCTTGCGCAGGAGCAGGTCGAGGAACCCCTTGGCGTCGTCGACCTTGCCCCACACGCTGGGAAGGAACGTCCCCCGCAGGCCCTCTGCCGACAGCACCAGGCCGTCGACGCCCGGACGGAGGCTCCGCTCCACCTCGTCACGGTCCCCCGCAACCGGGCTGAGTGGCGACAGCACGGAGATGGTCAGGGTCGCCTCCCCCAGCGCGTCGAGCTCGATCGGTGGATAGCGGGGATCGTCGAACGCGGCCGCCCGGGCGTTGTGCGCCACGTCGCGCCACAGCGAGCGCTGCGGTTCGAGCGACCCGATGCAGCCGGCCTGCCCAGCGGCCATATCGATGCTCACGAACGAGCAGCCCGGAGGCCGGAGGAGCTCGGGCACGTCGTCGTCGTCCAGCGGGTAGGGCTCGCCCGCCTTCACCTCGTGCTCGATGACCCGGCGGGCCAGGTCGATCAGCCAGCGCCGTTCGCTGTCGCCGAGCGGCCGCGGCGCCACGAACCCGAAGCTGCCGTAGCCCACGACCCGGTCGACGTCGCCCGACGTCTCCGCTGACGTGGAAGCCGCCAGCATGCGGGCCACCACCCCGTGGTCACGGGCGGCGACGAGCAGGCCGCAGATCGGCACACAGCCGCAGGCGTCGTACGGGCCCACGTCTTCGGACCGGCCCTCGAGGATGGCCACCGCCGTTCGCTGGTCCCGCTCCCGGGCGCTTACGTCGTCGAGGTAGTGGCTGAGGTCGGATGACACGACGACGACGGTCTCGTCGCCGCCCCAGACCCGCTCGAGCACCCGGCCGGTGGCCTCGGCGCTGCCCCGGCCGACCACGAGCGGCACGATGGTCACGGGGCCCAGCACCTCGTGGATGAATGGCAGGTGGACCTCGAGGCTGTGCTCGGGACCGTGGGCGTCGTCGGCCTCGACGGCGTCACCACTCTCCACCAGCTCTCGGCACGCGGTGACGTCCACGGCCATGTCTCCCAGCGGTGTGCGCCACGCCTCGGCGGTGCTCACGCCCACGCCGGGGACCGGCACGCGGTGGGCCGGTCCGGCGAGGACCACCCGCTGCACGCGACCCCGCCACGGCGCCAGCGCCCGGTAGGCGGCACCGGCCGTGGGCCCCGAGTAGCGGTAGCCGGCGTGGGGCGCGATCACCGCCTTGGGCGGCGCCAGGTCGGGCGGTGGCACCGCGGTGCGCACGTGGTCGGTCACCTCCGACCGCAGCCGCCCGGGCTCGGCGGGATAGAACAGCCCGGCCACGGCCGGCGCTCGCACCCAGCCGGTCGCGGTCGCCGCCCCCATCGTCCCTGGTCTCCTACGCTCGGCTGCCGGATAGTCGTATCCCCACCCGGCGGCGGCCCCAGCTCCCCGGGGGTCCGTCGAAATGTCCCGCCACCTGCCAACCACAGGCGAGGCACCGGCCCTCGTCGCTCAGCTGCGAGCGCCCCAGCTCGTACCAGTCGCGCTCGATGAGCAGTGCGCCGCAACCCGGGCACCAGGTGCTCGACCCGTCGCGGTCGTGGACGTTGCCGGTGTAGACGTAGCGCAAGCCGTTGCGCAGGCCCCACTGCCGCGCCCGGCTGAGGGTGTCGGGCGGGGTGTGGGGGACGTCCATCATCTTGAAGTCGGGGTGGAAGGCGGTGAAGTGCAGGGGCACGTCCGGGCCCAGGTGCTCGCCCACCCACGACGTCAGCTGGTCGAGCTCGTCATCTCCGTCGTTGCGCCCGGGGATCAACAGCGTCGTGATCTCGAACCAGACGTCGGTCTCGTGGCGCAGGTACTCCAAGGTCTCCAGCACCGGCTCCAGGTGGCCGACGCAGACGCGCTTGTAGAACTCCTCGGTGAACCCCTTGAGGTCGACGTTGGCGGCGTCCAGGTGGGCATAGAAGTCGCGGCGCGGCTCGGGGCAGATGTAGCCGGCGGTGACGGCGATGGCCTTGATCCCCACCTCGTGGCAGGCGTCGGCCACGTCGCTCGCGTATTCGAGGAAGATCGTCGGGTCGTTGTACGTGAAGGCGACGCTGCGGCAGCCGAGGTCGACGGCGGCGGCGGCGATCGCCTCCGGTGAGGCAGCGTCGGCGAGGGTGTCCATCTCCTTGGACTTGGAGATGTCCCAGTTCTGGCAGAAGCGGCAAGCGAGGTTGCATCCGGCGGTGCCGAAGGACAGCACCGACGTGCCGGGCAGGTAATGGTTGAGCGGCTTCTTCTCGATCGGATCGATGCAGTAACCCGAGGACCGCCCGTACGTGAGCAGCACGACCTGGTCGTCGACGCGGCCGCGGACGAAGCACATGCCGCGCTGGCCTTCCTGCATGCGACAGCGGCGCGGGCAGACGTCGCACTGCAACCGACCGTCCGGAAGACGATGCCAGTAGGCCGTCGGGTGCGTGGCCGGCGCCTCGCCGTTCACAGCTCCACGGTAGCCCTGCGCCGACAGCCGCTAGAAGGGCGATGTCGCGCCATTGTTGCGATGACCCCTGGGGCGACGCCACGCCATTTGCCATACTGGCGACCCGTGGCTGGGAGCACGATTCGTCACGACACTGACGCCGAACGTACGGCTGGGGTCCGTCGCAACGGCGGCCAGCCGTCGGGAACGGCCGGTTCCCGACTCGGCGGGCGGGCCCGAATTCGTCGCGTGACCGCCACCGCGCCCTTCGAACCGGCGCCGCCCCAGGTCCTTTTGGTCGCCGCGCTGGGGGCGGCGGCGTTGGCCATCCTCATCGCCATCGCCCGGAGCACCGCCGGCGACGCGGTCATCACGCCGGTCGTCACCGCGTCCGTTCGGGCCGCCTCGTACGTCGGCCTGGTGATGGCCGCCGGGAGCACGGCATTCGTGACCGTGGTCTGGCCCCGGGGGCGCGGCGATCGGCGGCTGGCGATGATGGTGTGGTTCGGTTGGTTGACGATCGGCGCCGCCACCGTGCTGCAGCTGGCCCTGCACGAGGGGGCCGGCCTGGTCGTCCCCGGTGGTGATCGCATCGCCAAGGCGCTCGCGCTGCGGCTGGGTGTCCTGCTCGTCAGCGTCGCCTGGGCGTCGACGGCCTTGCGGGGGCGGCCCGCGTCGCGGGTCGTCGGACTGGCGCTGTTCGTGGCGCTCACGTCCACGTGGATCTACGCCGGTCCCGTGACGCCGGGCGCAGCGACGGTCGTGATCACCGTCGTGCACATCGCGGCCGCCTGCCTGTGGACCGGAGGCCTGGCCGTCCTGGCCGTGGTGCTGCTGCCCCTCGGCCGGACGGCGGCCCTGGCCCGGGTTCTCGGCCGCTTCTCCCGCCTCGCCACGGCGTGCGTCGCCGTCCTGGCGGTCTCCGGAACGCTCCACGCCGTGAGCCGTACCGGCTCGGCGGGCGACCTGTTCACGACGTCGTACGGCTACGTGTTCTGGCTCAAGGCGGCGGCCGTGGGCGTCATGCTGCTGGTCGCCAACGGCAACCGGCACTACGTGCTGCGGCACATCCGCAAGGCCCGGCCGAACCTGGGCCAGCCGGCGGCGGTGGGCGCCAACCGCAATGCCACCAACGGCGGCGGCTCGGCCGACGCCCATCATCCCGGCGCCCCGCCGCTACAGATGCTGGGCCTGTTCCTCGGGGCCGAGATCGCCTTCGGGCTACTCGTGATGGTGCTGACGGCCGTGCTGGTCGGTTCGCCCGTCAGCCGCTGACGGCCTTCGGGCCGTCAGGTCGAGGACGCCGCGTAGGTCTTGAGCTCCTCGCGCAGCGCGGGCGTCAGCAACTCGCCGGCCTTGGCCACCAGCTCGGTGGCCTGATAGCCGACCGAGCCCACGTCGCAGTCGCGGGTTGCGACCACGCCCAGGCAACTGCCGTCGGCGATGGAGCACACGAACAGGAAGCCCATGTGCATGGCCATGATGACCCGCTCGAGGCCCTCGCCGGCGAGCAGCCGGTCGGACGCGTCCGCCAAGCTCGCGCACCCGGAGATGATGGCGCAGAGCTGGTCGCCCTCCTGCTGGCTCAGCGTGTTCGAGCGGGCGATGAGCAGGCCGTCCGACGACACCGCCACAGCGTCGGTCACACCGGCGGTCTCGTCCACGAAGTTGCTGAGCAACCAGTTGAAGTTGCGCGCCTCTTTGGTCAGTGACATCAGCCCTATTGAGATTCTCGGTCCCGCTCTCTGCCCGTGTCGGCCAAGCTGCGCTGCACGCCGGCCGCCAGGCTACTGAGGAAACGCTGGATCTCGGCAGGGTCGACGCCCGGCTGGCGGTCGTCGAACGTGGCCGCAGGCCGGATCACCGGCGAGCGGCCCGCGGCCGCGAGCGGGCCGCTCGCGGCGGGATGCTGCGCGCCCCGCACGCGCCGCACCAGTCCGCTGGCGGTGACGGCGGGCGTGCCGCCACCCACGGGGATGGGAGCCGGGAGGGAAACCGACGCCGGCGCTGGAGCCGGCACGACGGGCGCCGGTGGCGCATCGGCGGGGGCCGGCGGCGGCGGAGGCGGCGGCGGCACCGGAGGTGGGCCCGGCGGCGCAACCGAGCCCGCGGGAGCGCTCAGGCCTGCGGGTGCTGCCGCCAGTGCCTCCGGTGCAGGTGGCGGGGTCGGCGCCGGACGGGCCGCCGGGGCAACCAGCTCGCGCACGGGGTCGGGTGGCATGGCGGCGATGACCGCCTCCGGCAGGTCGACGATGGCGGCGATGCCGACCACCTCGGAGCCCTGCAGCCGAACGTTGATGCCGTTGCGCGCCGCCAGGGCCGCCGCCACGAAATGGCCCAGGTGCTTGGAGAGCGCGACGGTCGGCGGCTCGGCGCCGGCCAGCCGCTGGTTGGCCCGGGCGATGTCGGCTGCGTTCATGCCCAGCCCGTGGTCGATCACCGCCAGCGAATAGCCGTCAGCGGTCGCGCGTCCCCGGATCTCGACCAGCTCGTGCGGCGGTGAGTGCTTGACGCCGTTCTCTATGAGCTCGGCCAGCAGGTGGGTCAGATCGGATGCGGTCCCGCCCACGATCATCACCGGGTCGAGCGTGCGCACGACGACCCGCTGGTAGTTCTCGATCTCCCCCAGCGCCGCCCGCACCACGTCGAGGACTCGCACGGGTGGATGCCAGAGCGGCCCCACGTCCGCCTCGCTGAGCACCAGGAGCGACTCGGCGTTGCGGCGCATGCGCGTGGCGAGGTGGTCGAGCTTGTGCAATTGGGCGATCCGTTCGGGATCGGCCTCACCCTGCTCGAGGTCACCGACCGCGTCGAGCAACCGGCTCAGCAGGTTCTGGTTGCGCCGGCCGAGGTTGACGTACGACTCGGCGATGGTTCGTCGGAGGGTCGCCTGCTCGACCGCCAGCCCGAGCGCGGAGCGCTGGACGTCGTCGAGCGCGTGGGCAACGTCGCTCACCTCGTCGCTGGTCGTGACCTTGATCGGGGCCGGCTCCGGCGTCACGAGCTCCTGCCCCCAGGGGGCATCGAGGATGCCGGCCACGGCACTGGGCAGCTGCTCTTCGGCCATCGACTGGGCGTCGTGGCTGAGCGCCCGCAGCGGCCGGGTGATCGAGCGGCTGACGCGCCAGGCGACCAGCACCGCCACGATCACGGCGACCAGCGCCGCCCCGGCGTACCAACGGCGACGAGCATCAGCCTGGGACCGTAGGTCGTCGGCCCGCCGCTCGAGCACGTCGGCGACCTGATCGCGGAACGACAGGTAGGGGCCGTCGGCACCCAGGGGTGTCGTGGCCAGCAGCGCAGCCGGGTCGATCGGCGCGCCGCTGGCGATGGCGTCGGAGGCGAACGGCACCAGGCCCGCAACCTGCGGGTCGGAGAGCAGGCGGTCGGCGGCGGCGGCGTAGTCACCGGTGCCCTTGGTCTTCACGACCGCGTTGTTCTTCTCGACGTCGCGGGCGAGCTTGGACACCCCGGCGGCCTCCACCGGCTCGTCGATGCCCCGCGTGGCCCAGCCGACGTAGAGGAGCTGGTCCACCAGCTGCGCGACCGAGTCCGTGGCGTGGGACGAGTAGTGGACGAGGTCGTCACCCTGGCGCAGGTCGGCGTCGTCGACCACGAGCGCGAAGCGGTCGTGCGAGGCGAAGATGGTTGTCACCATGGCGGTGTAGTCGGCGAACACCTCATGGGCCGCCTCGCGGTTGGTGGGACCTGGGTTGGCGACCGCGGCATCGACACTTGCGCGCACTCCGGGCAGGTCGTCGAGCGTCGAGAGGGCGTTGGCCCAGTCCTCGCGGAGCCGGTCGTCCTGGCCGCTGATCTGCCGGTGCAGCGCATGACGGGCCCCGTTGGTGCGCTGTCGGGACGCATCGATGTCGGGCTCCTCGAGCTTGACCAGCGCCCCCAGGCCCAGCATCTGGACGAGCGCCGTGTTGCGCTCGTTCTGCAGCACGTTGATCAGGCCGGCATGGCCGATGGACGCGGTCGCCAGCTCGGCCTGGCGGGTGACCGTCCGAGCCTGCGAGGTGCTGGTGGAGACGCCGACCGCGGCGCCGACGACGAGGGCCAGGAGCGGCACAGCCAGGGCGGCGGCCACCTTGACGCGGATCGGGATGCGTCGACCCACCTTTCAGCTCCATTCGTTTCGTTGACGGGAGCCAGAGCAAGCGAGTCGGTTTCCCCAGCACCCGACGAACACGGCCGGTTACGGAAAGCGTTGTTCTACTACGGCCGTGTGACGACGGCCAGCATGACATACGTCAGGGCACCACGGGCCATATGGCTCCGGCCTGTGGACAACTTGCTCAATCCACAGGCTTGCTCCCCTCGTCGCTCACAGCCGACCTGCCGTACCGTCTCGGCATGCCGACGTTCGAGGTCATCCTGAGGGATCCCGGCCCGAGCGGCCGTGGGAGTGGAGAACGGCGCGTCGAGACGGTCGACGGCGCCGACGCCTATCAGCAAGAAGGACCCTTGACCACCTTCTTCCGCCGCGGCGAGGGCCGCGGCGTCATCGACTCCTGGAGCACCAGGGTCGCCAGCTTCCGCACCGCCGACCTCCTCGCGGTCCGCCGCTGCGAGGCGGCGGGGGGGCAGCTCCGAGCCGTGGCCGGCACCGGCTGACCCGGCCGCTTAGTCAGCCGACGGCCGGGACCCGGTGGAGGAACGCAGGCTCGTAGAAGTCCAAGCCGTTCTGCTCGACGAGCGCCTCGCCGGGGCCGAGGGCAGCCAGCAACCGTTCGCATTGATCGCCGAGGGTGCGGTAGTCGGACATCCAGACCGCGAAGATGGCGTTGCCGCCCGCCCGCTCGCGGATCCGCTCGGCGATCCGCACCGGATCGGCGGCGCGGTTCCGCTCGGCATAGTCCACCCAGTCGACCCGCTCGGGCGAGCTCAGGGCGGGGTAGGCCAGCTCGACGAGCCCGTCGGGCATCCGGCGGGAGTAGTCGGGGCCGAGCTGGTCGGGGCAATACACCACCACGTCGCCGGGCTCCGCCTGCTGGGCCACCGCGTCGCCCACCACGTCGGCCTGGGTCCGCTGGTAGTAGTTGACCCAGGCGATGCCGGCCACGCTGACGGCCAGGTACGCGCCCCCGGCGAGGACCTGAGCGATCCCCGGAATGCGGGTGATGCCCACCGCCACCGCCAGCAGCACCAGCGGGACGATCACGGCCGCGTAGCGGGACTGGTAGGTGGCGTTGGTGGCGTAGCCCACCAGGCAGCCGAGCACAACGACGAGCAGGACGACCGCCAGCTCGCGGCGAACGATGGGGACGGTGCGCAGGTCGAGCGTCAGCTCGTTGCCGCCCGACCGCGCGGTGAACAGCGCCACCAGCAGGAACACGGCCAACATGACGGAGGCAAGCTCGCTCTCGATGAGCTCCCCGCCACCGAGGTCCGTGAGCGTGGTGATCAGGATCGCCGTCGGGCGGAACGGCTCGCCCCAGGGCGTGCCGGTGTTCGCCGATTGGTAGACGAACCCCGGGAGCCAGGGCAGGAACAGCAGACCGCCGGCGGCGACCGCCAGGATCACGCGGCCGGTCCTGGCCCGTTGCTGTGGCCGCCACCACCAACGCGCCACCAGCACCAACCCCGTCGCCGCCAGCAGGTAGAAGGACCAGTAGTGGCTGAGCAGCAGGAGGCCCGAGATGAGCGCCAGAGCCGCCAGCCGCCCGGGGCGGGGATCGATGAGGGCATCGGAGAGCAGCAGATAGCCCGCCAGTACCAGCAGCATCACCAGTGAGTACATGCGGGCTTCGGTCGCGTAGCGGATCGAGTAGGGCGACAGCGCCAAGATCACCAACGCCCACCGCGCCCCCGCGTGTTGGGCCAGGCGCCGGCCTGCGATCCACGCCAGGGGCAACGATGCGACGGCGAAGATCCCCGACAGCGCCCGCACGGCGAAGTCGCTCTCGCCGACCACCTCCATCCATCCGTGCAACAGCACGTAATAGAAGGGCGGGTGACCGTCGTGGCGCAGCGCCTCGAAGAGGTCACCCAGCGGCAGCCGGGCGATGTTGACGCTCAGCGCCTCGTCCAGCCACAGCGGCGACCGCTGCACGAAGCGCAAGACCACGCCGACAACCACCGCACCGACGACGACCAAGGACACCAACCGGGGGGGTGCGGTTGTCGATCGTCGAACAGGCGCGGGGGACGCGTCGTCGTGGACCCCGTCGGCAGCCAGGGCACGCATGAGGCGGCGATGTTACCAACGGGTTGTAGCGCGGACGCGAACCCGTGGAGCTCCGAGCTGGGAGCCGCAACGACCCGCTTCGATACAGTGGTTCGTCACGTCCAAAGCTGAGGGAGTGCTCGGCACGTGAGGGAAGGCGACACGAGCATGTCCACGTCAAGGCCCGGGGCCTCGCCCCGGGTCTGCATAATCGGCGCCGGCCCCGCCGGACTCACGGCCGCCTACCAGCTCGCCAAGTCGGGCCACTCGAGCACGGTCCTCGAGGCTGACTCGGTGGTCGGGGGGATCAGCCGGACGGTGGAGCGCGACGGCTGGCGTTTCGACATCGGCGGCCATCGCTTCTTCACCAAGGTGCAGGCGGTAGAGGACCTGTGGCACGAGATCCTCGACGATGACGAGTTCCTGCAGCGGCCGCGCAAGAGCCACATCTACTACCGCGGCAAGTTCTACGACTACCCACTCAAGCCGCTCAATGCGCTGCGGAACCTCGGTCCCCTGGAGGCGGTGCGCTGCGTCTGCTCGGCGCTGTGGGTGCGGGTGCGGCCGCCTAAGGACCAATCGACGCTCGAGGGGTATGTCGTCGCCAACTACGGCTGGCGCCTCTACCACCACTTCTTCGAGACCTACAGCGAGAAGCTGTGGGCAGTCCCGCCGGCGCAGATCGCCGCCGACTGGGGCGCGCAACGCATCAAGGGCATGTCGCTGTTCCAGGCGGTCTGGGAGCCCATCCGCACTCGCTACGCGGGACGGCGCCGGGACAAGGGGAAGCAGGTCACCAGCCTCATCGAGGAGTTCCAGTACCCGAAGTACGGACCCGGGATGATGTGGGAGCGGTGCCAGGAGAAGGTCGAGGCCGCCGGCACCAAGGTCATCCTGGACACGCCGGTGACCCGCATCCGCCACGAGGGCGGCAGGGCGGTGGGCGTCGTCGCCGAGTCGCAGGGCGTCACCACCGAGTACCCGGCCGATCACGTCATCTCGTCGATGCCGTTCTCGTTGCTGCTCGCAGCGATGGATCCACCGGTGCCCGACGATGTGCGGAGCGCCGCCGACGGGCTGGAGTTCCGCGACTTCCTGACGGTGGCGCTGGTGGTCCCCGCCGACAAGGTTCGGTGGGACGACAACTGGATCTACATCCACGCACCCGAGGTCAAGACCATGCGGGTGCAGAACTTCGGCTCCTGGTCACCGTACCTGGTGATGGACGGTCGCAACGTCCTCGGTCTCGAGTACACGGTGCACGAGGGGGACGAGTCATGGAACGCCAGCGACGAGGATCTGGTGGCGCTGGGCACCCGGGAGCTCGAGACGATCGGGCTGATGAACGCGTCCGACGTCGAGGCCGGCTACGTGGTGCGGATGCCGAAGGCCTATCCCGTGTACGACGGGGGGTACCAGGCAAACGTCGACGTGCTGCGGGCCTGGCTGGCGGAGCATGCCCCCAACGTCCACCCCGTGGGTCGCAACGGCATGCACAAGTACAACAACCAGGACCACTCGATGTACACGGCCATGCTCACCGTCGAGAACATCGTCGCCGGCGCCAGCCACGACATCTGGTCGGTCAACGTGGAAGACGAGTACCACGAGGAGAAGTCGTCCTCGTCGGCCGGCGGCACCGGTCGGGACGCCCCGGTGCTGCCTCGCCGCGTGGACTGAAGCGGGTGTCTTGTTCGGTTCCGTGCAACAGGCGAGCGCTCGACCGTCGTCCGATCTGTCGGCACCCTCCGTCCGACGACCGGGGCAGACGCGGCGGGTGGTGGGCCGGCTCGTCATCCTGGCGGTCCTCGCGTTCGCCGGACGGTCGCTCTATGTCCTGACCGTCCTGCAGCACGAGGAGTACCCGGAGGGGCTCGAGGTAGTGGGGCTCGTACGGTCCTTCGACGAGCTCTACTACACCGCCGCTGCGCACGCCTTGGCGGACGGCGACGGCTTCCGCTTCGACACGATCGCGGGACCGGCCGAGGAGCAGGGCATCCACCCGCCGATGACCTCGGTCGCGTTGGCTCCGGTCGCCGAGCTCACGGACGACGAGCTACCGATGCGCCTGCTCGTGGCCGCCGTGGGCGCACTGGTCGTGCTGCTGGCCGGTCTCGTGGCGCTCAGCGTGGCCGGGCCACGGGTCGCCTACGTCGCTGCCGGGTTGGCGGCCCTCTACCCCAACCTGTGGATGAACGACGGCCTGCTCCTGTCCGAGTCCTTCGCCGCGGCCGGAACGGCGGCCGCTGTCTGGTGCACCTATCGGCTGCTCGCAACGCGGAGCTGGTGGTGGGCTGCCGGGGCCGGCGTGGCCTGCGGGGTCGCAATGCTCAGCCGCAGCGAGCTGGCCCTGCTCGTGCCGCTGATGGTGGTGCCGGCGATTCTCTTCGCCCGCACGCCCCCGCCGGCGCAGCGCCTACGCCACGCCGCGGTGGCGTGCCTGGCCGCCGGGCTCGTGGTGGCACCGTGGGTGTCCTCCAATCTCCGCCGCTTCGAAGAGCCCGTCGTGCTCTCGCACGGCGACGGCAACGTCCTCATCGGCTCCAACTGCGACTCGACCTACCACGGCAGCCTGCTGGGATTTCACGATGGGTGGTGCGGCGTGATCGACGGCCTCCCGGCGGAGAACTCGAAGGAGGCAGCGATCAGGCGCCGTGCCGCTCTCGACTACGTGGGCGACCACCTCGACCGCCTACCGGTGGTCGTCGCCGCCCGTGTCGGGCGCGTGTGGGGGGTCTATGGGCAAGTCCAGATGGGACGGATCGCCCAGGCCGAGGGGCGACCGATGTGGGCCTCGATGGCGGGGCTGGCGATGTTCTGGGCCCTCGTGCCGCTTGCAGTTCTCGGTGTCCGCACGCTCTGGCGCTCCGGTGTGCGCCTGCTCCCCCTGCTCGCGCCGTTTGCGATCGTGACGTTCAACGCCGCCGCCTTCTACGGGATCACCCGGTTTCGTGTCGGCGCCGAGGTGCCCCTGGTGGTCCTCGCCGCCGTGGGAATCGGCTACCTGCTCGGGAACCGGCCTGCGCCCGCGGAGTCCGGCATCTCGTCGTAAACGCGGCTCTCGCCGTTATCGGGGCGGGCAGGCGACGAGGACGCGGCAGTGCTGCGGCGTCGCATCCTCCACGCGCGGTACAGGGCGACGCCGCCCGCGGCGGCCAGGACGACCACGACCGGTTCGGCGGGCGCACGGATCCGGTGGGCGCCGTAGAACAACACCGTTGTGATGAGCACGGACACTGGGGGGACGGCGAGCCACCAACGGGCCTTCGAGCGGTCGTCGGGCGAGCCGCGGGTCCGCCCCAGCGCGATCCAACCGACGACTGCCGTGGGCGCAAGCACCCACCACCCTGCGATGCCAGCCCATACCGCCCATCCGGCCTTCTCCTCGCCTTGGTCCAGGGCGGCGAGAGAGCCCAGACCGTACAGGTCGGCGGTGCGGCCGAGGCGGGCCAGCACGACCACCGGCACCCGCCTGGTGTTGCGGGAGATGAAGTCCACGCCCAGGTCCCACCGATCCCTGGCGCGTACCGACGGGTCCACCGTGTCGAGGTTGGGCACCTGGAGAACACACCGGACGTCCCAGCCGCCAACGTCGACGTAGTAGGTGTTGTCGCAGTTGGCCCCGAGCAACGTCGAGCCGTCGTTCGTGGACAGCAGCACCGGCCGCTCGAACCTGGCGAGGTTGTAGAGCGTCCACGGTGCCACCGTCAGCGCAGCTGCGCTGACGACGAGCACCGGCATGAGCGCCCTCCTCGGGTGACCCGGCGACCGCCACCACACCAGCGCGGCGAACCCGATGGCGAACAGGGCCATCTCGCTGCGGGTCAGTGCTCCCAAGCCGGCCAGCGCCCCGAGAGCCAGCGCCCGCCCGGGACCGGGCCGGCGGTCGAAGTCGAGGGCGACGAGCAGGGCGGTGGACACGATCAGGCACGCCAGGGATTCGGACATCACCAACGAGTCGTTGACCCACAGGTTCGGGTACACGGCGGCGATCGCGGCCGCCACGAGCCCCACGACCGGCCCGGCCAGACGACGCCCGAGCAAGCCGATGACGGCGACGGTGGCGATGCCCAGCAGCGTGATCGCGAAGCGCTGCCAAGGGACGTCGTCACCGTTGCCGAGGCCCCACGGGGTCAGGTACAGGATCGTCAGTGGGCCGTGCTCGGCACCGGGCAGGTCGGTCAGAGCCTCACGAAACCAGTCCCCATCGCCGTTGCGACTGGCCTGCAGGCTGTAATACAGCGAATCGTTCAGCAGCAGGCCTTCGTGGAACTTTGCGACGAACAGGTAACCGAGTCGCCAGACCGCCCCCGCCAGGGTGATCACGGCGAGGCGCCGGGTGAATTTGGCGTCGGTCACCGGGGTCTCGATCGCCGGCAGCGGTAGCGTCGGCGGTGTCACGGGCGACGGACTGCCACGCACAGGATGGAGGTGCCGAACGGCAGCCGGACACGGCCGAGCAGCTGCCGCTCGGCGCATGTGAGGGCCATGGCGGTCGTGTCGAGAGCGAACGAGGTCTTGTCGAGGCCAAGCTCGGGGGATCCGCTCCTCAGCAGCTTGCGCGTGAGGAACACGGGCGGTACGAGCCAGCTGAAAACGTGCGTGAGCAGCACGGGCGCGAATCCCGAGGCGGCGAGCTCGGCAGCCAGGGCCGGCCGGGTGTAGCGCCTCAGGTGGCCCAACTGCTCGTCGGCGGCGCTCCACAGCCACGCGTAGGCGGGCACCGTCACGACCAGGCGGCCGTCGGGCGCGAGCACCCGGTTCGCCTCCCGCAGGGCCGTGGACGGGTCGTGGAGGTGTTCGATCACGTCGAGCAGGCACACCACCTCGGCGGCGCCGTTGACCAGCGGCACATGGTCGACCAAGGTTCGCAACGCCGCCAGGCCGTGCGACTGGCGGGCCTGGATTGCGAGGGCGTGGTTGCCCTCCAGCACCGCGACGCGATCGGGCGGCCAGCCCAAGAGCGCCGTCACCCCGCCGGCGCCGCCGCCGATGTCGATCAACCAGCCCCGCTCGTCACGCGGGGGCGCGGTGTGGCGCAGCGCGGTCGCCACCAGGGCGGCCTTGCTGCGGAACCACCAATGCGAGCGATCGGCCTCCGCCAGCCTCGCGGCATTGGTGTCGTCGAACACCTCCTTCGCTGGCGGCGCTGTCCTCGGCGTCACCACGATCGGTGACGATGACACCGCCTCCGCGTTGGGCGAGCGTGAGGCGCCCGCACGCCGCGCCGAGCGCCAGACCCGCGGGGTCGCCACCACCATCGCGATCCCGTCGCGGCCGACCTTGACCTTGGACCGTTCGTCATGACGCCAGTTGACAGGCACCTCGACGACGGCGATGCCCAACGCTTGGGCGACGGCGACCACCTCGGCATCCCAGGCGTAGCCGACCTCGCGGCAGTGCGGCAGCAGCACGTCCCAGACGGCCCGTGGGGCTACCTTGGCTCCGCACTGAGTGTCGACCACTCCGGGGGTCACGATCGCCTGCAGCAGGCGGTTGTACGCCCGGCCCAGTGATTCGCGCACCGGTCCCTCGGCCCGGACGAGCCTTGACGTCGCCAGGCCGCGCGACCCGATGGCCAGGGCGCCCGCCCGGGCGGCGGCGCGCGTGATGCTGTCGAGGTCCTCGAGCGGCGTCGACAGGTCCACGTCGCAGAACCCGACGAGCGGCGTCCTCAGCGGGCGCAGCCCTGCGGCGACTGCCGCGCCCTTGCCGGCGTGGCGGCGCCGCATCAGCCGCGCCGGGACCTCCGGTCGCTCGCTCAACAGCTCGGAGATGCGCTCCGCGGTGTCATCGGCGCTGCCGTCGTCGACGAACAGCAACTCGCTGCCGCTCGGCAGTTCCGCAGCGAAGTCGAGCAGCTGCTTGCCGTAGTCGTTGACCCTGGTCACCTCGTTGAAGACCGGTACGACGAGGCCGAGAGGGGGTCGCCGCCCGTCGCTCACCGATCACCTGCCAGCGCCTCGACGAACACCGCCACCGTGAGGCGGTCCGCCTGGTACTGGAGGTCCGCGTACCTCCCCAGCACCTCGGCCCAGCGTGCGGGCACCCGGAGGCGGTCGTCGCGGACCAGTCCCACCAACGTGCGGAACTCGAAGAGGTAATCGGCGTCACGCAGCTGGGCGTCCGTCCACTCGAGGGTCTCGCCCTCTCGTGACACGGCGCCCCCGACCAGCCCGCCCTCCGCGATGAACGAACGCAGGTCGTCCTCCAGCCCCGCCAGCTCCTGAGCCTCCGGCCCGCTGAGCGCCTCCACGAACGCAACCCGTCGGGCCCCGTCGGGAACGGTGCGGGCGGCGTCTCCCTCGCGGATGAACAACCTGACGGACGCATCACCGTCGTACGCCCTTGTGTCCCCGACCTGGCGCACCTGGCCGGCCTCGTCGACGAACCAGGGGACCCCCAGCCGCTGCAGCTCGAGCATGACCGGCGCGCTGTACGGCTCGGCGAACCGCTGTTCCCGCAGGTCGATGAGCACCCCCTGCTCGCCGCGCAGCGGAGCCAGCTCGGACACCAGTTCGCGCACCGTCGGGATCGACCCGGCATCGGCGGCAGGTCCCAGGCGCGCGTTCATGAATGGCACGTTGAGCGCACCGAGCGTCAGCGCCGACAGCGCGACGAGCAGGACGGCCGCCCGGTTCACCCGCGTCCCCGCACGAGCGGTGACGATGGGGGCGACGAGTGCCATGGTGACGAAGAGCGCGAGCGGCCAAAGCCAGAGCACCTGGTGCGACGGCGCCCAGCCGAAGATTCCGACGGGTACGGTCGCCACCGCCACGGTCGCCACGCCGACCGCGACCAGTCCCGTGGCAGCCGCCGTCGCGGCGTTGTCACTGGCACGCCGGACCCACACCCAGCCCGTCGCGAGCAGCGCGGCGATCACGGCGAGTCCAATGATCGACGTCAGCAGAGACGGTCGACTGTCGTCCGTCACGAACGTCTCGGACATCGATGGCCGTGCCCACCACGGCGGCAGAGCGAGGACGCCGGCCACGTAGCGGGGGGCGTCGGACACACCGACCGTGTCCCCGGTGGCTCCGACGCTCGACGCGAGCCGTCCGAGGTTGCCGCGACCGCCGCCGAACAGCTGCTCGTAGAGTGGCTGCGCCCAGCACACCAGTCCCACGGCCACGGCGGCGACCGCGCTCCGTACCAGGCGTCGGCGCAGCGCCCCGTGATCGTCATCGGGGCTCCGGGAGCGCACCAGCCGGAGCACCCCTGCGCCCAACCCCCACGCCCCCAGCAGGGGCACCACTATGGCGTAACCGATGTGGGTCTGGAGGATGAAGCTCGCCACGGCGACGGCCCACGGGAGCACCGCCAGGTCGCCCGACGCGAGCGCCCAGACCATCACGAAGAAGCACAGTGCCGGGAAGAGCAGTGCCTGGGGCTGCCAGGGGCTGAACAGCAGCTCGCTGCCCATGGTCCAGCCGAGGCCAGCGGCCGCCGTCATGGCGACCACCACAGCCCGGGGCCCAGCCTGCCGATGGGCCACGATGGCGGTAGCGACGATCGCCGCGACGTTGATCAACGCGACCGCCACCACCAACCCGGCGTCGCCCCCCAGCTTGACCGGCAGTGCCAACGCATCGAAGAACAGCGGCCCGGGGTTGTTCATGTGGATGCCGGCCGTCAGCGATGCGGAGGTCCACGTGCCGAGGAATGGATGGTGCTCGGTGACCACGTCGCCCGCGCGCAGCGCGAAGTAGGCGTTGTCGCCCACCGGCACCCATTCGCGTGCGATGGCGCGGGCCGCGGCGACAACGATCGGCACGATGGCAGCCGCCGTGCAAGCGAGCGCCAGTCGCCGCATCCACCGGGGTTCGTCCGCGGCATCCGCGTTGGCGCCCGCGCCGGTTGCCGGGCTGGTGCCGGCAATGCCGGGCGGTGCCTGCCGCACCACGGCCTCGACGCTCACAGGTTGACGCCCGGTGGCGTGATGAACACCGCCGTCGGTTCCCCGAGTACCAGCATGCGTGCCGTCATCCGTTCCGCGTGGTCCGAGATCCGCTCATCGATCGACAACCCGAACAGGTTGTCGTCCACCATCGGCACCAGGTCCGCGAGCCCGTCCCTCTCCAAGTCGTCGATCACCGCAGAGCGCAGTTGCGAGAACTCGGCGCGCCCGGCGGCACCACGCGGCTCGACGTACGCCACCTCGACCGCATCCGGGACCGCTCGCCAGGGCTCGATGTACCGGCCGGTCACGAGGTGGACGATGGCGGTCGCCTCCCGGGTCTCGATGACCCGATGGTCGGTGATTGGCACGTGGAAGACCTCCGAGAGGCCGGCGTCGAACCCGGCCCGCTCCAACTCGCTGACCAGCCCATAGCCCTGGGACCCGAAGTAGTAGGCATCGTCCCACGCGACCTGGTAACGCCCCTCCTGGCCCGAGGCCGCGCCGTCACCCCGTTCGAGGGCGGCCACCGTGTCAGGCACGACTCGACCGAGCGTCGACGACAGGTGCGGCTCGGGAGGGTCGACACCGATGGCGGCGGTGATCGATACCACCGCAGCGGCCGTGGTCAGGGCCACCATCGTGGCGCCAGAGAACGCGGGGGCTCGGCGGCGAATCGCCGGGGTCAGCCTGCTGCCGATGACCGCGGCGGTCCAGACGATCGACAGCAGCATCAGAGCGGTGACGGCCCACGCCCACAGCATCAGGTAGTACCACTCCTTGCCGAGGATGCGGGCCATCGAGAGGGCGCCGAAGGCAAGCCCGCCGGCGACCACGAGATGCAGGCGGACCAGCGCCGGAGGGCCGATCCGGCGCGCCGCTATGACGGCGGCCAGCCAGACCGCCAGCAGCGCCGCGCCTGGGGCGAGCGGGCCATCGACGTGCGCCGACGCCTGGAGGAGGGTGCCGTCGGCCCTCGCCTCAGCGACCAAGGTGCCGATGTCTAGGTGGCGCAGCGCCAGCTCGACCCCGCGCCCCAACCCGGCGGTCTCCTCCGACGCCGACGGGGTCACCAGGTGGTCGTAGATGGCGCGCAGGTTGCCGGGGTCGTTGATGGCCTGGTCCACCAGGGCGGGAACCCAGAGCGCGACACCGAGCACGGCCGCAGCGATTCCCCACCGGGCAACGCTCCGCCGTTCGTGGGAGCGGCGGGCGGCACGCCGCCATGCCCGGACCGTGGCGACCACAGCGACGGCGCCGAGCCCGACGGCCAGTCCCATGTAGGGAACGTGGGTTTGGGCACAGAGCGACCCGGCGACCACGGCGACAGGCAGTATGACCACGTCGTCGCACGCGACCGACCAGACCGCCAGCAGGAACACCGGCCACCACAGCAGCGGGAGGTAAGGGTTCCACGGCTGGGTGAGCGCGGTCAGGCCGTAACCGAGACAGAGCAGTGCGAGCAACGTCCCTACGGCCACGACGAGCAGGGTCGCGCCACGGCGGGCGGCGATCACGAGGGCGACCCCGACCGCCGCGAGGTTGAGCGTGATGGTCCCGGCCTGCATCGCCCACGATGACGACCCGAACGCCCGGTACAGCGGCGCCAGCAGGTAGAAACTCAACGGACCGGGATGGCTTCCCTGCTCCGCCAGGCTGGGGCCGATGCGGCCCGGTAGGCCGATCAGTGGGGTGTGGCGGGTGCCCACATCGCGCAGCCGCAGCTCGGTCATCGCGAGGTCGAGCACGGGGTACCAGTGGGGTCGCCGCAGCGTCACGGCCGCCACCAGGAAGGGCAGGCCGATTGCGACGAACAGCGCTCCCGCCACCAGCCAGCGGCGGTCGCGCACGGAGTGGCGCGCCTCCCCATGGAGGTCGCCACCGGGGTCCGGGTCCACGGTGTCGGGCGGCACCGCGGGACGCGTCCGGACCGGCGACATGTCCGGCGAGTATACGAGTGGCACCGCGGGGCCGAGGACCCGTGGGCCGCTCATGGCGTCGGTCTCCGACCGAACCGTACTCTCACGATGTGACCGGCCTACTGGGCGGCGTGGGGACACCGCCCGCGATCGCCACCACCACTCTGGGGGACCCGCAGGCCGCGTCCGGACCGATGGACGCGACGTCCTTGGCGCCCGCCGATCGGCGTCGCCTGAGGTTGGCCTGGACGGCCGGCGCGACCCTGCCGATGGCGGCCTTCGCGTGGTTGCTCATGGTGGCCAGATGGGCGCCGCTGCAGCGGCAGTACTACGACAACTTCTTCGACCTCCAGGCACGGGCGTTCCTGGACGGCCGCTGGGACGTCCCGGCTGGCAGCGTCGGTTTCGAGGGCTTTCTCATCGACGGTCGGACCTACGTGTACTTCGGGCCGTGGCCGGCGCTCCTCCGCCTGCCGTTGCTGGCGCTGACCGATCGCTTCGACGGGCGGCTCACCACGCTGTCGATGCTGCTGGCCATGGTGGTGCTGGCCGTCGCGACCTACCGCCTCAGCATGACGGTGCGCGCCTTCGTGCGCCGTGACGCGGCGGTGACCCGGAGGGAGGTCGTCGCCACCGCCGCGCTCGCGGTTGCGGTGCTGACGGGTCCGCCCCTTTGGCTGGCGTCGTCGGCGGTCGTCCACCACGAGGCCATCTTTTGGGGCCTCGCCTTCACGGTCGCCGCGCTCGACGCCGCCGGGCGGTGGCTGCTTCGACCGAGCGGCCTGCGCCTGTGCGCAGTAGGCGCGCTCGGGGCGGCCGCCCTCTCCAGCCGCCAGAGCGTCGGTCTTGCGGTGGTCGCCGCTCTTGCCCTGGTTCTGGTGGACGCCTCCATCGGCAGGCTCAACGCAACACGAGCCCGACGACGTGTGGAGGCATCGCCCCGCCTTCCGATCGGCTCGGTCGCCGTCGTGTGCGCCGTGCTTCTGGTCGTCGCGGCCATCCCCAATCTCGCCCGCTTCGGCAATCCCGTCGGGCCGCCGATGGATCGTCAGATCGAGACGTCGGCGTTCGCCGAGCGCCGGGAGTTCCTCGCGGCCAACGACGGCGCATACTTCGGGCTCCAGTTCGTGCCGACGACCTTGTTGCAGTACGCCCGGCCCGATGCGCTCGACCTGCGGGTCGACTTCCCCTGGGTCGACTACCCGCGCGGGGGGCCCACGGTCGTCGGTGACGTGACCTTCGACGACCTCGACTGGGCCTCGAGCGTTCCAGCAACCATGCCCGTCCTCGTGGTGCTCGCCGTTCCGGGGGTGGCGTGGTTCGTGCGCGCAGCCCGTCGGCGCGGCCCCGGGCGGTCGCTGGCGGCACTGTGGTTGGGGACCTGGGCCGCGGCCGGGGGCGCGCTCACGATCGGATACGTCGCACACCGTTACCTGGCTGACCTCATGCCGATCGTGTTGCTGCCCGCGCTGGCCGGCACGCACCTACTGCTCGCCCGCGACCCGTCGGCCAAGCGGTCGTGGCGCCGGGCGGGAACCGCTGCCCTCGCCGCCGCGCTCGCCTTCGGTGCGTGGACCACCATCGCGCTCGGCGTCGAGTATCAGCGCGAGCGGGGGAAGATCGTGCCCGAGGAATGGCGAGCCGAGCTAATGCGCTGGCGCGCTGATCTCCCGGGGGGACGGCCCCACGTCATCACCGTGCCGGCGGGCCAGCCGACGCTGCCGGAGGCCGCCGACGGCACGCTGGCCGTGGTGGGCGACTGCCTCGGGCTGTACGTGCGAGTGGGCGACACCTGGCGCGGTGTCGATCGGGGCCCGGGCGCCGGGGTCTACGACATCCGTGTCGATCTCGACGGGCTGGAGGACCTGCCGCCCGGCCAACGCGCCCCCCTTGTCAGCTTCGGCGATGGAGCTGACGCCTCGGTGGTGGCGCTCACCCGGCTTCCGGACGGCGACGCGCGGGCCGATATCGCCACCTTCGACGACTCCTGGCACGAGGGCTTCCCCACCAAGCTCGACGGCGTGGTCACCCTCCGGGTGGTCATCGACACGCGGGCGCTCGACCGCTACATCCTGGCTGGCCGCCAGGTGCTCAACACCCCTCCGACGGACGACCTCGGCACTGAGCCCACTATCGGCGCGCTCGCCTCCGGCCGGTCACCTCGGGGAGTCGTCGACCGCTACCCCGGCAACGTCGAGGCCGTCCCGTTCGACCGCACGTTGTGCCGTGACGTGACCGGCGTGCGTTGACGGCGGTGGAAGCGGTCGGCGCGGCACCCGGCGCCGGGATCACCGGCGGCGGCGCCGCCGGTCAGGGACGAGCTGGTACAGGAACTGGTAGCCGAACAGTGTCGGGCGGACGCGGACCGCGGCCGAGTCGATCCGCTGGACGATCCGGCCGGTTGAGCCGCTGTCCCCGGTGGCGCCGCGGTCCGGTCGGCCGCGCGCGGTGACCTCGAACGGCAGCCCGGTGGATGCCCGTCGAACCACCCTCCAGCCGTGGTCGTCCAGGAGCCGCTCGAAGCTGCGGCGCGTGAAGAACCTGACATGCGTGCGGTCGAGGATCCCCCGGCGGTCGTAGTCGAACCGCCCGGTCAGCATGCGCAAGCGCGGGTACCAGTGGGCGAAGTTCGGCACGGACGCCACCACGATGCCCGAGGGGTCGACGACGCGGTGGAGCTCGTCGAGCACGACCTCCGGCCGGCGCACGTGCTCAAGCACGTCGGCTGCGATCACGATGTCGAACGGCCCTGTCACCTGGGGCGGCAAGCCGAGGTCGAGATCCGCTTGGACAAACACGTCGACCCGGTCCTTCGCGCCGTCCGTCACGACGGCGTCGACCCCGACGACGTGGTGGCCCGCCGAGCGCAGCTCCCCGGCCAAGTAGCCGCCTCCGCAGCCCAGGTCGAGGACCCGCCCGGTGGGGCGTCTCGCCAGCCACTGCAGGATCCGGCCATGCGAGCTGTCGGGCGCGTGCTTCTCCTCGTAGGGCTGACTGGCGAAGGCGAGCTCGCCCATCCCGAGGCCCAGCTTGTGCGCCCGGTAACGCAGCACATCACGGGCGATGAGCCCGGCGTAGCGGAGACCGTTCACGTAGCAGATCTCGTCGCCGTAGAAGGTCGGGATCGGCACCTCGACGATCCGCTTGCCGGCTTCCGCGAGCTGGATGATGATCTGCGTGTCGAAGTTGAAGTCGTCGTCGTTCCGCTCGAACGGCAGCTCCCGCAGCGCTGCGACCGAATAGGCGCGGTAGCCCGAGTGCCATTCCGACAGGTCGGTGCCCACCATGCGGTTTTCCAATGCCGTGAGCACCCGGTTGCCGATGAGCTTGTAGAGCGGCATGCCACCGCGACGGGCCGCGCCCTTCTCCAACATGCGCGATCCAAACGCGGCGTCGGCCTCGCCTCGCTCGAGGGGAGCCACGACCTCGGGGAGCTTCTCGGGGGCGTACTGCCCATCGCCGTGGAGCATGACGATGATGTCGAAATCCCGCTCGATGGCCCAGCGGTAACCCACCTTCTGGTTGCCCCCGTAGCCGAGGTTGTGCTGGTTCCGCACCACCTCGAGGGGCAGGGCCGGGTCGATCTGCTGATAGCCCAGCCCCACGAGGTAGGTGCTGTCGGCGCTGTGGTCGTCGCTGACGAGGATGCCGGAGATCCGCGGGCGGAAGCCGGCGGGGATGCGGTCGAGCACGCGTGCCAGGGTGCCGGCCGCGTTGTACGCCACCACCAGGATGCCGATGCGCGGTTTCCCCATTAGGCCGCATGATAGGAGCCGGCACCAACCGTCACCCCGGGTCCCGCGCTCGGGCTGCGTTGTCGCCGACGTTCCTTGGAGCGTCTTCTCCGCTGGGCCGCTTTACTAACGTACGCAGCCCGTGGATGACGCCGCGACCGATCTGACGCCGCCGGTGACCGCGCCGGTCACCGGGCCGTCGGTCGATCTCGCCCCGCAGCGGCGCCGCCACGCCCGACGCGCCCGTCCCTGGCTGGCACCCATCGCCGTCGTCGCCGTTACGTGCGTGCTCCCGCTCGTCGAGCTGTGGCGGGCGCCGGGGTCGCCCATGGAAGAAGGGTTCATGCTCGTCTTTCCCGAGCTGGTGCTCGAAGGCCACGTGCCCAACCGGGACTTCCTGCACCTGTACGGCCCGGGAAGTTTGTGGGCGCTCGCCGGGGTCTTCAAGGTGTTCGGGACAACGCTGGCCGCGGAGCGGGTGGTCGGCTTGCTGCAGCAGGTCGGCGTGGTGTTCGGCGTCTTCGCCCTGCTCCGTCCCTGGGGGCGCTGGGTCGCGGCCGCCGGCGGCGCCGTCGCGGCGGTCATCCTCCTGCCGCCCGCCGGACTCGTCGCCCTCGCCTGGCCGGGCGGCCTCGCACTGAGCCTGTGGGCACTGAACACCGCGCTCGACGCCAAGGCCGCACCCACGTCCGCACGGCACCGCTCGCGACGGTGCTTCGTCGCCGGCGTGCTGGCCGGCCTCGCACTGCTGTACCGGCCCGATCTCGTGCTCGCCATCGGGCTGGCGACGCCGGTGCTGTGGTGGGGACTCGATCGCGGCGCCCGCCGCGCGTTGACCGGCGGCTTGGCCGTCGGCGTCTCACCGTATGCGGTTCACGTGGCCATGGCGGGCGTCGGCAATGTCGTGGAGGGCCTGATCCTCGACCCGGTGTTCGAGCTCCGCCCCGGGCGCAGCCTCCCCGTCCCGCCATCGTGGGGTCATTTCGACGGGTTCCTCCAGCGCGTGGGAGCTCTCGTCGAGCCCTCGTGGCCGCTGCCGGCGCCCCACACCCCGGCGCAGCTCAGCCTGTGGTTGGGGCTGCTGCTGGTGGCCACCGCCGCCCTGGTGGCTGCGGGTGTCGCGGCGGCCCGCCGGGGCGACCGCCGGCTCTTGGTGATGGCCCTCTTCTGCGTCGGGCTGCTCCCGCAGGCCATCCAGCGAGCGGACTCGACGCACCTCGCCTGGGTGAGCTGCGTGCCGCTCGGCCTGCTGCCGGCGGCGGTGATCGAGGGCCAACGGGCCTGGCGGCCGGCGTGGCGGCGGGGGCGCACGGCCGTCCTGGCCGCGGCAGTGCCCGTGGTCGCAACCCTGGCGCTCGCCCCCACGTTCGTCTGGGGTGTGTACGGCGACTACGTGGGGCGCAGCTTCGGAGTAGGCCCGATCGAGGCAGGTACCATGCGCCGCGGCGACCGCGTGTTCCACTACGGTCGCCTCGAGGCGGTCGACGCCGTGAACGCCATGCTGCCGGACCTCGATCGCATCACCAAACTCGGCGACACCCTGTTCGTCGGACCGGTCGACCTGCGCAAGACGCCCTACAGCGAGGCCTACCTTTACTACCTGATGCCAGAGCTCGAGCCGGCCACGCGGTACATCGAGATGGACCCCGGCATCGCCAACGCCGAGGAATCGGGGATGGCCGACGAGCTCCGACGGGCCGATGTCGTCGTCCTCTCGTCGATCTACGCCAACTGGGACGAACCCAACGACTCACGCAAGTTCGGACCGAACGAGCCGAACGAGGTGATCGAGGACGAGTTCTGTTTGATCGAGTCCTACGGCGACGGCTATCTCGGGCGCGGCCTTTTCGAGCTGTACAGGCACTGCTGAGGGAGTGTGACGGGCATGGGGGGCATCACATCGTCCGCGGCCGCGGGGGCACCGCAGGCCCGCCTCGGCACGTATGTCGGCGTGTTCCTGGTGACGTTGTCGACCCTGATGCTCGAGATCGGCCTCACCCGCATCTTCAGCGTCACGATGTGGTACCACTTCGCCTTCGTCGCGATCTCGGTCGCCCTGTTCGGGATGACCGTGGGCGCGCTCGTCGTGCACCTGCGCCCGCGGTGGTTCCCCGACGCTGGCGTGAGCCGTCAGCTGTGGATCTTCGCCCTGCTGTTCGGCGTGGCCATCGCCGTCTGCTTCGCGATCCAGCTCGCCATCCCGTTCACCCCCCGGGCAATGATCCTCGGCATCGCCTCGGTCGTGGCGACCTGCGCCGTTATCTCGGTGCCGTTCGTGTTCAGCGGCATCGTCGTGTGCCTGGCGCTGACCCGCTTCCCGCGCCGGGTCAACCGGCTGTACGCGGTCGACCTTGTCGGCGCGGGTCTCGGCTGCGTCCTGCTCGTCGTGCTCTTCTCCTTCCTGGACGGGCCGAGCCTCGTCGTGCTGATCGGCGCCTTCGCCGCGGCGGGCGCGATCGCGTTCGCCACGGCCGATGGCAGCGCGCGTCGCGTCCTGACCGCTTCTGTCGCGACCGTGGTTCTCGCCGGCTTTGCCGGAATCAACAGCCATCTGTATGCCGACGGCTCGCCGCTGTTGAAGATCCTGTGGACGAAGGAAAAGCGCGACACCGACCACGCTCACGAGCGCTGGAACGCGTTCTCGCGGCTCACCGTCGACGGGGACGCCGACGACCCTGCGACCCCTTGGCTCGGTCTGGTCATCGACAGCACCGCGGGCACGCTTCTCATGCGCTACTCGGGTGATCCGGCCGAGAGTGACGGCCTCCGCGGGAACATCCAGAACCTGCCGCACCACATCCGGCACGACGCCGACGTCTACGTGGTGGGTGTCGGGGGCGGCGTCGACGTGCTGTCCGCGCTCGAGTTCGACCAGCGCTCGGTCACCGGCGCCGAGATGAACGGCGACATCATCGACATCACCACCGACACCTATGGCGACTTCACGGGCCACCTCGACCAGGACCCGCGGGTCGACCTCGTCAGCGACGAGGCCCGCAGCCACCTGGCTCGGACCGAGCGGCGCTTCGACATCATCCAGATCTCGCTCATCGACACGTGGGCCGCGACCGCTGCGGGCGCCTTCGCGTTGTCCGAGAACTCGTTGTACACGACTGAGGCGTGGGGCCTGTTCCTGGACCGGCTCCGGGACGACGGCATCCTGTCGGTCACGCGCTACTTCCCCACCGCCGACGCCGAAGGCCGACCCGTCGAGCCGCTCGAGACATATCGCACGATTGCCCTCGCCTCCGAGGTCCTCACCCGGCGCGG
>DASSDL010000207.1:0-4377 GCA_035697145.1 Acidimicrobiales bacterium | reverse complement strand
CTGTCGCCCAGGCTGGGCGACAACGGGACGTTCGTCCTGAGCGAGTCCGAGCTCGCGTTGTTGGCGATGGACTCCGGACGGTGGCCCGACGCGGCCGAACACCTGACGTCGGCGCTCGAGACGATCGACGAGCATCGGTTGGACGACTATGCGATGTCGGTGCTGGCCTTCGCCGGCGCGGCCCGGCTTGCCTTGCATCACGGCGACCTGGACGACACGAACCGTCAGCTCGCGCGTGGGATGCGAGCCCGACCCGGGTGCACCTTCGTGCTGCCTTGGCTCGCCGTGCGGCTCCGGCTGCAGCTCGCCAAGGTGTACTTCGCGCTCGCCGACGCAACGACGGCTCGGCACCTGCTGCGCGAGATCGACGACATCCTCTACCACCGGCCCCGCCTGGGCGCACTCGTCGACGAGGTGTCAGAGCTTCGACAGACCCTTGCCGCAGCAGTGCTCGGAGGCGCCGCGGGTGGCCCGCCCCTCAGCCCTGCGGAGCTGCGGCTGCTCCCGTACCTCCAGACGCACCTCACCGTCCCCGAGATCGCCGGTCGACTGTTCGTCTCCCACAACACCGTGCGGTCGGAGGTCGGTTCGATCTACCGCAAGCTCGGTGTCTCGTCGCGCAGCGACGCGGTGCGGCACGCCACGGCGGTCGGTTTGTTCGGCGCCTAGCCGAGACGCACCAGCGACCTACCGCTCGAACGCGTCGTCCGTGTCGTAGCCGAGCGCCAACGCCAGGCTCGGTGCCGCGGCGACGACACAGGGCAGTCCGACGACGTCAACGACGCCCACCAGCACCGCGACGATCTCGGCGGCACTCGCGCCGGCGTTCACCGCTGCGTCGGCCTGTGCTCCGTAGGACGGGAGCGTGCCCCCGACCGCGACCAACGCAGCCAGGCGGACGAGGGCCAGTGTCTTCGGATCGAGCTCCACGGAATCGGGCATTGACGGCCCGACGAGGTCTTCGGCCAGGCGCGCGTCATTCAGCGCCAGAAGTCGCAGCCGATCGGTGTAATCCATCAGGCCCCTCCTTGCGTCAGTCGCCCGATGGGATCCCTCCGTGGCTCATCGCCGTGCATGCAACCCGCGTGCCATGTGCGCTGTCATGCCGATCCGGCGAGTGTGACGTGGGCTGCGAACGCTCATCCTGCCTCCCTCACACCGTTCTGATGTGAGGAGCATCGGAAAGGCAACCGCGCCCGTCGTCACCCAGATTGCGTGATTGAGTCGTTGGGCGGACGAAGTCCAGCGATTCACCAACTTTGCGTGATGCGGCGGCGAGGGCGTCGCGGTCCCATCGCGTGATCGTGGGCACCGATCAACTTCCGATCCCCACCTGTTGCGCGCTTGCCGAGGACGAGCCCGAGGGCTGATTCGCCACGAACAACGCACCTGACCGATCAACGAGGGAGATGACCGTGCTTGCTTACGGCTACCCGCTCCTCGGCATGTTCTGGGCCGAGCTGCTCGCGTGACCGCGAGTCGGCTGACGAGTGGACGCGATGCGGATCAACGCCCTGGCGGTCCTCGTCGCGGGCCCTAGGGACTCTCGCCGGCATGGCTGAGGCCGCATTACCCGCGACCAATGTGCTCGGTCTGGTCACCCGGCCGAGCGGTTGGGGCCGAGTCCGTCTCTACGGGGCCTCTGCCATCGCGGGCCACATCCGGCGGCGCGTCGACACCATCACGCTGGCCCTCCAGGTGCTCGCGTTGGCGGTGCTCGTTCCCGCGGCCCGCACTACCGACGGCGTGGAGGCCGCGCTGGCCGAGGTCGTGGCATCGCTCCCGACGGTGGTGGCGCCATTGGCGGCGCTGCCTTACGACCTGCTTGCGGTCTGGGCGGTCGCCATGGTGGCGCTGGCCGGCATCCGGCGGCATTGGCGGCTGGCCGTGTCCCTGGTCACCGCCGTCCCAGTCGCGGTCGGCGTGACCCTCGTGTTGAACGACGCCCTGGGCCTCGAGGGTAACGCCGCCGACCTGGCCCTCGGCGCTCCGCAGGACGGGGTCCCCGTCCAGCTCGTCGTGAGCCTCGCGGTGGCGAGCGTCGCGGCCCGGGAGCTGAGCCGACCCTTCCGGACCACCACCCACCGGCTGGCCGTGGCGGCCGTGCTGGGTGCCCTCTTCCTGCCCGTCGCCTCGCCGTACCGGGTCCTGTGCGGCGCGTTGGCCGCGGGCGTGACCGCCGGGCTGGTGCGGTTGGCGTTCGGAACCCCTCGGACCACCGTGTCGGCCGCTGACGTCCGGCTGGGACTTGGCGATCTCGGGATCGAGACCGCCCCCGAGAGCCAGTGGCCGGAGGGTGCCCGGGAGGCCATCGGCGTCGACGGCCCCCGGCTGGGGTTGCGAACGATGGGTCGAGACGAGCGGGACACGCAGCTCGTCTCCAGCGTGTGGCGGTTCCTCTGGTATCGAAACAGCGGGACGTTCCTGTCACCGCGACTGCAGCTCGAGCACCAGGCCCTGCTCCTTCTGTTGGCCCAGCAGCACGACGTGTGGGTCACCCCGGTCGTCGCGGTCGGGATGAGCCGCGTGGGCGACGCCATCCTGGCCACCCGTCTCGACGGTGCCGAGCTGTCCAGCTTCGAGGCCGGGGAGCTCGACGACCCGCTGCTCGACAAGATGTGGCGAGAGCTGGGCGCCCTGCACGCTGCCGGCATCGCGCACGGGGCGCTCGACCCGAGTGCCATCCGCATCGATGGCGCGGGCACGGTCCAGATGGGGTCGTTCGTGAGAGCGGAGAAGGTGACGCGCATCGGCCAGGTCCACGCCGACCGCGCCCAGCTGTTGGTGACGACTGCCCTCTCCGTCGGCCCGGAGCGGGCCATCGGGGCCGCGCTGCGCGCCGTCGCGCAGGAACCGGACGCCGCCACACGGCTCGTCGCCCACCTCCAGCCGGCCGCCTTCGATGACCAGCTTCGTAGCTCCATCGCCAACGCCGGCCTGTCGCTCGACGACCTTCGCGCCGCGACGGCCGCGGCCGCCGACATCGAGGTACCCGACCTCCAGAAGGTCTACCGCGTCAGCTGGGGATCCCTCGTCCGGCTCGTGCTCCTGGTCGCCGTGGCCTACGCGCTCATCAGCCAGCTGGCCGACATCGGTTGGGACACCATCACCGAGGCGCTGGGGTCGGCCAGCCTCCCCATCCTCCTGGCGGCGTTGGTGCTCGGCCAGACGCCACGCGTGGCGCAAGCGGGGTCGCTCCAGACGGCGTCACCAGCGGACGTCCCCCTTTTCCGGGTCACCAAGCTCACGTTCGCGATCTGCTTCATCAACATCGCGGTGCCATCGACCGCGGCCCGGGCAGCGACGAGCATCCGGTTCTTCCAGCGCTCGGGCTCCACCCCCGCGGGCGCCGTCTCGGCTGGCGCGCTCGACTCCGTCTTCGGGTTCCTCGCCCAGATCACCCTTCTGCTCACGTTCCTGGTGCTCGGGCTCGGCACCCTCGGCTTCGGTGGTGAGTCGTCGTTCGACGTCGACGAGGCGACCGTGCAGAAGGTCGTGGCGATCCTCGTCGGGTTGGGGGTCGTCGCGGTCGTCGCCTACTTCACGGTGGGGCGGCTCCGACGCTGGGTGTCGAAGACCCTCGGTCAGCTCAAGGAAGCCCTGGCTGTCCTGCACTCGCCGGGCGCCGTCGTGCGGCTGTTGGGCTACAACCTGGTCGCTGAGCTCCTGTTCTCGCTCACCATCTGGACCGTGCTGCGCGCCTTCGGCCAGGAGGTCGATCTCGTCGACGCCATCATCATCAACGAGGCCGTTGCCCTGTTCGCCGGCCTCATCCCGGTCCCCGGAGGCGTCGGTGTCACCGAAGCGGCGCTCACCGCCGGCTTCATCGCGGTCGGCGTCCCGGAGGACATCGCCTTCTCGGCGGCGCTGTGCTACCGGTTGTGCACCTTCTACCTGCCCCCTATCTGGGGGTACCTGTCCATGAGCTCGCTCCAACGCGACGGGTACCTGTGAACGGCGGCGCCGCATGGCGTCTCCCCGGGAAGCACGTCGTTGGCTGCTCGCCATCTCGGGGCAGGGCGAGCAGGCGGGGACTGGGCCTTGGCTCCAGCACCACAACGATCACCCATGCCATCGGCGGACCGTCCCCATGCGCGGAGCGATCATGGCCGCTCGCTCGGCGTATGCGGCGCAGACCCGTCTGTGGTCGCCACCCTGTGCCCTCGGTCAGGTCGGCGCGCGAGGCACCGCGAAGGGTCCGAGCAGCACCGCCGTCAGCTCGGCTGCGCCGGCGACGCTGATGTGCTCACCCGAATCAGTCACGAGGGTCATGACAACGGGTTCGTTGAGTCGGTGGAGCCGGGCGCTCTCGTCGTCGGTGGCGCTGTGAGCCGTGGCGCCAGCGACCGCCACGAGGAGCTCCTCCCACGCCGCGGG
>DASSDL010000206.1:0-15232 GCA_035697145.1 Acidimicrobiales bacterium | reverse complement strand
TCGCTGTCGAGCGCGGTGCGCCTTGAGCGCCTCGAGCGTGCCGGCCAGCAAGGGCAGGTCCCGCACGCCGGAAGCGCTCTTCGACTTGGCGACGGTGAGCGTGCCGGCCTTGAGATCGATGTCATCCCCGCGGAGCGCCAGCATCTCAGCGGGTCTCATCCCGTACTTGAGCGCCAGCACCCACAACGCCTCCAACCGGTCACCTTTAGCGGCAGCCAGCACGGCCGAGGCCTCGGCCGGGGTGAGGGCGTCGTCGAGCCTGGGCCCGGCCTTAGCTCCAGCGACGAACGACACGACGTTGCGCTCGACCATCCCGACGCCGTGGGCGTAGTGGAGGGCGCTGGAGAGCAACACCCTGGCGCTGTTGCGCGACGCCGGGGCGATCCCCTGGCCGGCAAGGGTATTCATCCACTCCTGCACGTCGGTAGCGCGCAACTTGCGCAGCCGGATACGGGCGATCGGCTGCGGCGTGATCCAGGCACGCAGGCGGGCTCGGTACGCCGTAAGCGACGAGTCCGTGACCTTGGGGGCGGCCACGTTGTCGATCCACCACTCGGCGAACTCGCCGATGGCGGGGTCGCTGCCTACGAGACCGGCCGCGCCTCGTCGCTTCAGCTCGTCGAGCTCGGCGAGGACGGCCTTCTTGGTGCGGCGGACGATTCGGGCCCGGCGGCGTTTGCCGTTGGGGTAGTGGCCGGCCTCGACGGAGGCGACCCAGTAGCCGTCGGCGCGCTGATAAACGCTGCCTTCGCCGTGGCCCCTACGCTTACCCACGATGCGTCCGCTCTTGTCCGTGTCTGTCCACGGGGGTACGGTATCGCATGTTGGCTCACAACATGGCGCACAAGAGGGCGAGGACCCCCAGGTCAGGGCGCTGACACCATGAAGGCCGTGATCATGGCCGGCGGCGAGGGGACCCGTCTGCGTCCGCTCACGTCCAACGCGCCCAAGCCGATGATGCCCATCGCCAACGCCCCGATGATGGAGCACATCGTGCAGCTGCTGCGCCGGCACGGCTTCGAGGAGATCGTCGTGACCGTCGCGTTCATGGGCAACCAGATACGCAACTACTTCGGCAACGGCGCTGAGCTCGGCGTGCGCATGGTCTACGCCACCGAGGAGACGCCCCTCGGCACCGCCGGATCGGTCCGCAACGCCCGCGATGAGCTCGACGATCGCTTCCTCGTCATCTCCGGCGACGTGCTCACCGACATCGATCTCACCGCCATCGTGCGCTTCCACGAGGAGCGGAACGCGCTGGCCACCATCGGCCTCAGCCCAGTGGACGACCCGCTCGAGTTCGGGATCGTCATCACCCGCGACGACGGCTCCGTCGAACGGTTCCTCGAGAAGCCCACCTGGGGCCAGGTGTTCAGCGACACCATCAACACCGGCATCTTCGTGCTGGAGCCCGCGATCTTCGACTGGATCGCCGACGGCCGGCAGGTGGACTTCTCGTCCGAGGTGTTCCCGGCGCTGCTCGAGGCCGAGAAGCCGCTGTACGGCGCGGTGCTCGAGGGCTACTGGGAGGACGTGGGTACGCCCGAGGCCTACGTCCGCGCCCACAAGGACGTGCTCGACGGCAAGGTCGACCTCGAGATCCCCGGGTTCGAGATCTCCGACGGGGTGTACGTGGGGGAGGGGGCCGACATCCACCCCGACGCCAGCATCGAGGGACCCGCCATCATCGGTGACTACTGCCGGCTCGAGGGCAATGCCCGCCTGGGTGAGTACACCGTGCTCGGCACCAACGTGCGGGTGCGGGCCGGCGCCGATCTCCAGCGGGCCGTGATCCACGACAACACCTACATCGGCGAGGGCGTCCGCCTGCGGGGCACCACGGTGGGCCGGGCCTGTGACCTGCGCAACGGCGTGCGCGGCGAGGAAGGCGTGGTGCTGGGCGACGAGTGCTTCATCGGCGAGCATGCGGTCCTCGGCGCCGGCGTCAAGGTGTACCCGTTCAAGACGGTCGAGGGCGGTGCCGTCATCAACTCCTCGATCGTGTGGGAGTCACGCGGCTCCCGCAGCCTGTTCGGGAGCCTGGGCGTGGCCGGGCTGGCCAACGTCGACATCACCCCCGAGCTGGCAACCCGGGTGGCCATGGCCTTCGCCACCTCGCTCAAGAAGGACGCCACCGTCGTCACGTCCCGCGACTCCAGCCGCTCGGCCCGCATGCTCAAGCGGGCCATGATGGCCGGCATCAATGCCGCCGGCGGCAACGTGCGCGACCTCGAGGTGGCGTCGGTGCCGGTGACCCGGTTCGCGGTGTCCCGCCCCGAATCCGACGCCGGGGTCACGATCCGCCTGGTGGAGGACGATCCACAGTCGGTGGTGATCCGCTTCTTCGACACCAAGGGCGCGGACATCGTGGAGACGGCCCAGCGCCGGATCGAGCGCCTGTTCCTCCGCGAAGACTTTCGCCGGGTGTTCCCGGGCGAGATCGGCGACATCGAGTTCCCGCCCCGCCACCTCGAGCAGTACAGCAATGCGCTCGAAGCCGAGGTCGACATCGAGCGCATCGCCGGGTCGGGGTTCAAGGTGGTGGTCGACTACTCGTACGGCTCGACGTCGTTCGTGATGCCCAACATCCTGTCCAAGCTCGAGGCCGACGTGCTGGCGGTCAATCCGTTCGCCTCGACCCGGGGAATCATCGGCTGGGACCGCCGGGAGCATGCCGCCAGCGTCGCCCGGCTGGTCCGGGCATCGGGCGCGGCCCTGGGCGCGGTGCTCGATCCCGACGGCGAGCACCTCTCCCTGGTCGACGACACGGGCCACGTGCTGTCCGACGACGAGGCGCTGCTGGCCTACGTGACCCTGGTGGCCGGCCATCTGGGCGAGCAGCGCATCGCGCTCCCGCTCTCGGCCACCAGCCACGCCGACCGCCTGGCCGCCGACCGGGGGATCGAGGTGCAGCGCACCAAGCTGTCCAACCCCGCTCTCATGGAGGTGGCGTCACGGCCGGGTGTGGGCTTCGCCGCCAGCACCGACGGTGGTTTCATCCTGCCGGGCTTCCTGCCGGCCTTCGACGGTGCGGCGGCCATGGTGAAGATGCTGGAGCTCCTGGCGCTCGACGACGTGCCGCTGTCGAAGGTGGTGAGCGGGCTTCCCCCGGTGCACATCGTGCACGAGACGGTGGTGACGCCCTGGGAGCAGAAGGGGACCGTCATGCGC
Source organism: Acidimicrobiales bacterium (assembly GCA_035697145.1). Lineage (GTDB taxonomy): Bacteria > Actinomycetota > Acidimicrobiia > Acidimicrobiales > VFJN01 > DASQUK01. Next base: position 12,061 of record DASSDL010000206.1, on the reverse strand, counting down.
TCGCTGGTGGAGCTGTCGAAGGACCGGGAGGTCGACCTGGTCGACGGCGTCAAGGTCCACCACGAGGGGGCTTGGGTGCTCGCGCTCCCGGATCCGGAGGAACCGGTCACGCACATCTGGGCCGAGGGGGACACGGACGCAGCAGCCCGCCGCCTGGCGCAGGAGTACGCCCGCCGAATCCGGCAGTTACTGCGGTAATCCCCCCCACACCCCCCGCCGAGGCGGCGCTGAGCAGGGCGGGAAGGGGCAAGTCTCGACCCCCCGTCGAGGGTTGACGCGGTTGACTAGCGTGGGCGCCCATGGACATCCCTTCCGACCTCCGCTACTCGACCGATCACGAGTGGGCCCGTGTCGAGGGGGGACGAGTGCGCATCGGCATCACCGACTATGCCCAGGACGCGCTCGGCGATGTCGTGTTCGTGGAGGTGCCCGAAGTGGGTGCCAAGGTCGAGCGTGGCACCAGCTTCAGCGAGGTCGAGTCGACCAAGTCGGTGTCCGAGATCTACGCCCCCGTCTCCGGAGCGATCGCCGAGGTGAACGCCGAGTTGACCGACAGCCCCGAGAGGCTCAACGACGACCCGTACGGCGAGGGGTGGATCTGCATCATCGAGCCCACCGATCCCACGCAGCTCGACGAGCTGCTCGACGCCGAGGGTTATCGCGCGTTGATCGAGGGGTGAGCTAGTGGCCGACGACGTCTTCTGCACCCAGTGCGGCCACCGCAACCCGGCGGGCTCCAACTTCTGCTCCTCGTGCGGCGCGCCACTGGCACCGCTCCGCGAGGACCCGACGACGGCGACGTTCGTGCCCGAGGCGGCCGAGGGCTACGACGACATGGCGGTCGAGTTCGGTGAGCTGCCGGCCGGTGTCGGCCTCCTGGTGGTCAAGCGGGGCCCTAACGTCGGCTCACGCTTCGCGCTCGACTCCGACATCGTGCGGGCCGGGCGCCACCCCGAGAGCGACATCTTCCTCGACGACATCACGGTGTCGCGGCGCCACGCCGAGATCGTGCGCGAGAGCGGACGCTACGTCGTGCGCGACGTCGGCTCCCTCAATGGGACCTATCTCAACCGCGAACGCGTGGAATCTGCGCCGCTGGCCGACGGCGACGAGCTGCAGATCGGGACGTTCAAACTCGTGTTCCTCACCGGGAGGGGAGATGCAACGTGACCCGTGCTCCGTCTGACCGCTCCCACCTGTCGATCGGCGAGGTCCTCTCGCTGCTCCAGGGGGAGTTCCCCGACGTCACCATCTCGAAGATCCGGTTCCTCGAGAGCCAGGGGTTGCTCGACCCGGAGCGCACCCCGTCCGGCTACCGCAAGTTCTACGAGGCCGACATCGACCGGTTGCGCTGGATCCTGCGCCAGCAGAAGGACCACTACCTGCCCCTCAAGGTGATCAAGGACCGGCTCGAAGACTCCGTGCCGTCGGCGGTGGCGTCGAGGTCGGCGAACAACGGTGTGGCGCTCGCGGCGGCAGACGGCGGGACCGGGTCGGAATCCCGATCGGTGGCCACCGCCGTGGCCCTGGACGAGCGGCCGGGCATCGCCCCACCCGCGGACGATTCGCCCACGCACGCGGCACCCCTGGCGGCGCCGGTCACCCCCGCGGGCCCTGCCTCCGACTCCCCGGTCCAGCCCCGGGCCCAGCGACCGGTGGGGGCCCCGGCGGACCGCACGCCCAGGCCCACCACCGCGCCCGAGCAGACCGCAGCGGCGCACCGTAGTTCGCGCACGCGCGTCCCGGCACCGGCGCCGCCTGGCGCGGTGAGCCTCACCGCCGAGGAGCTGGCGCAGCACAGCGGGCTGGCCATGCGGGACCTCCGTGACCTGGAACGCTACGGGCTGATCGAGAGCTTTGCCGTGGGGGACTCGGCCTACTACGACGCGGACGCCCTGGTCATCGCCCAGACGGCAGCGGGATTCCTCCAACACGGCATCGAGGCCCGGCACATGCGCAGCTACAAGGTGGCGGTGGACCGAGAGGCGGGGCTGTTCGAGCAGATCGTCCTGCCGCTGCTGAAGCAGCGGAATCCGGAGGCCCGCCAGCGGGCCCGGGAGACCATCGCGGAGCTGGTGCGGCTCGGCCAGCAGATGCGGGGAGTGCTGCTGTCGCGCGAGCTTCGGGACGTGGCGGGACCCGCCTGAGTCATCCCCGAGGGACGCCGAATTCCGGCGGCCGAGGAGTAGGGTGACGGTCGATGACCGTCGAGATGGAACTCGTGAGCGTCGAGGCGCCAGAGCGTCCAACCCGTACGCCAGTGGTCATTCTGCGCGAGGTGGCGGGGCAGCGTCGGGTCCTGCCGATCTTCATCGGTGTGCCCGAGGCGCAGGCGATCGCCCTCACCATGCAGAACATCGAAACGCCCCGTCCGATGACGCACGACCTCATGAAGAACCTCCTCGACGAGGTCGGCGCTCAGGTCGAACGCATCACGGTCACCGAGCTCCGCGAGGGCACGTTTTTCGCCGAGATCATCCTCAGTGCCCAGGGTGAGGTGCGCACCGTGTCGAGCCGACCCTCCGACGCCATCGCCCTGGCGATCCGCATCGGCTCGCCGATCTTCGCCGAGGAGGACGTCCTCGAGGAGGCCGGCCGCGTCGAGCAGCCCGACGAGGAAGAGGCGGAGCAGGTGGTCGAGCAGTTCCGTGACTTCATCGACCACGTGAATCCCGAAGACTTCGCCCTTTAGCCACGAGGACGTTGCCTAACCGCTCAGGTCCGTAGAAGCGCCCGCCGTTGACCCCGCCGCCGCCGGGCCGTACCCTCCGTGCCCGTGACACCGGCGTAATTCCGTTGATGTCACGCCCGCGGCAACGAGTAGGAGCATCGTCGTGACTACGACCCCGGACGCGTCCGTCGAGGGGTACAGCGGCAAGCGAGCGGCCGACATCGTCGGCATCAGCTACCGCCAGCTCGACTACTGGGCACGCACCGACCTGATCAGGCCGTCGGTGGCCGACGCCCACGGCAGCGGCAGCCGGCGGCGCTACAGCTACCGCAACCTGCTGGAGCTCAAGCTCGTGAAGACCCTGCTCGACAACGGCATCAAGCTCGAGTCGATCCGCGAGGGCTTCACGTACCTGCGCAACCAGCTGGGCGAGGACGTGTCGACCGCCAAGCTCGTCATCGCCGGCACGAGCGCCGTGCTGGTCCGCGAGAACTACGAGCTCATCGACGTGGTCAACCGCTACCAAGGTCAGGGAGTCCTCAACCTGCTGGCCCTCGACGGGGTGAAGGAGCAGGTCGATGCCGCCATCGTGGAGCTGTTCCCGGCCAACGGGGAGGACGTCCCGTCGTCCCCAAATGACAGGTCCGCCCTAGGCGGACGCCACCCGGCCGCCCACAGCCACCGCTGACCGAGAGGTGGGCCTGCGAACGTCGCCGCTCGACGCCCGCCACCGGGCAGGCGGCGGCAAGACGGTTCCCTTCGGTGGGTGGGAAATGCCCATCCAGTACCCGACCGGCACGCTGGCGGAGCACCGCGCCTGTCGCAGCGATGCGGCGGCCTTCGATGTGAGCCATCTCGGCACCGTGCGCGTCACCGGCCCCGACGCGTTCGACCGTCTCCAGGCGGCACTGACCAACGACCTGGGCAAGATCGCTCCCGGCCGGGCCCAGTACACGCACCTGCTCGATGAGGCGGACGCCTCGGTGCTCGACGACATCATCGTCTGGTGGGTCACCGACGACCGGTTCGACGTGATGCCCAACGCCTCCAACACCGAGAGGGTGCTTGCGGCGTTGGGGGGCGAGGACGTGACCGCCGGCCGGGCCGTCATCGCCGTCCAGGGCCCGGCGGCGAGGGAACGGCTGGCGACCGTGGCTCCGGAGGCCGCGGCGGTCCGGCGCTTCCGCGTGGCCGAGATCGATGTGCTCGGGCGGGCCAGCGTGGTGGCCGGCACCGGCTACACGGGGGAGGACGGGGTCGAGCTGGCCGTCGACGCCGACCACGCCGGGGCGGTGTGGGACGCGGTCGTCGACGCGGGTGTCACGCCCGCAGGGCTCGGGGCTCGGGACACGCTGCGGCTCGAGGCCGGGTTACCGCTCCACGGTCACGAGTTGGGGCCCGGCATCACACCCCTGCAGGCCGGTCTCGGCTGGGTGGTGTCGTGGGACAAGGGCGACTTCCGGGGCCGCAAGGCGCTGGCGGTCGAGCGCGAGCGGGGTGTCGAACGCAGACTGCGAGGCCTGGAGGTCGAGGGGCGCCGCCCACCCCGGGCCGACCAGACGGTGACGTCCGGGGGCGAGCCGATCGGGCGGGTGACGAGTGGCAACTACTCGCCCACGCTCGACCGCGGCATCGCGTTGGCGTTCCTCCCGCCGGAGCTGGGGGAGGAGCGCGAGGTGGCGATCGACGTGCGCGGCACCGAGGTCCCTGCGGAGGTCGTCCCCCTGCCTTTCTACAAGCGCGCGTCCTAGCCTGGTCTGAACCCGAGACGCAGGGGGTGGCGTGATGGCTTTGGCAGCGCTGGTCGACGACGTGCTGGGAGGCGGCCTGCCCCTGGCGGTCGAGGCGTACGACGGCAGTCGATCGGGCCCGGTGGACGCCCCGGCGACCATCGTGATCCGTTCGCCCGACGCACTGCGGCGGATCGTGACCGCGCCGGGGGAGCTGGGCCTGGCGCGGGCCTACGTGTCCGGCGATCTCGAGCTCCAGGGGTCGATCTGGGCGCTGCTCGAAGTGCGCGATCGCATCCCCGATGTGCAGCTCGAGCCCAAGATGATGCTGCGCCTGGTGCACGAGCTGGGCGGCTGGCGCGAGGTACGGCCGCTGCCGCCGCCCGACGAGGAGGTGCGCCTCCGCGGGCGGCGCCACAGCAAGGCCCGGGACGCGGCCGCGATCAGCCACCACTACGACGTGTCCAACGCCTTCTATGGCCTGGTGCTCGGGCCCAGCCTCACCTATTCGTGCGCGGTGTGGCACGACCCGGACGACACACTCGAGCAGGCGCAGGCCAACAAGTACGAGCTGATCTGCCGCAAGCTCGACCTGCGGCCGGGCATGCGCCTGCTGGACGTCGGTTGCGGCTGGGGCGGCATGGTGATGCACGCCGCCGAGCACCACGGCGTCCAGGCCGTCGGCATCACCATCTCCCGGCAGCAGGCCGAGCTCGCCGAGAAGCGGGTGGCCGAGGCGGGCCTGTCGGGCCAGGTGCAGATCCGTGTGCAGGACTACCGCGAGGTCCCCGACGGTCCCTACGACGCCATCAGCTCGATCGGGATGTTCGAGCATGTCGGTGAGGCCCGCCTGGCCGAGTACTTCGACCGCCTGCGACGCCTGGTTCGACCCGAAGGCAGGCTGCTCAACCACGGCATCAGCCGTCCCGCCCGCAGCGAGAAGGCGCGGCTGCCGCGCCGAAGCTTCATCAACCGCTATGTCTTCCCCGACGGCGAGCTGCACGAGGTCGGTCGTGTGATCTCGATCACGCAGGACGCCGGTTTCGAGGTTCGTCACGTCGAGTCGCTGCGCGAGCACTACGCCCTCACCCTGCGGCGCTGGGTGGCCAACCTCGAGGAGCACTGGGACGAGGCCGTCGCCGAGGTGGGGGCGCCGCGGGCGCGGGTCTGGCGCCTCTACATGGCAGGCTCGGCGGTCAACTTCGAGGCCGGCCGCACGCAGATCCACCAGGTGCTGTCGGTGCCCCGTGAGCCCAACGGCCGGTCGGGCCTGCCGCTGCGCCCCGCATTCGAGTAGGGGCCGAGCTGATAGGCGGCGGCCGAGGCGATGTGACCTGTCCGCGCAAGTCCTGAGCGTCAGGCCAGCTGGCGGGCGATGGTGCCGGTGTCGTAGTAGACGCGGGCCCCGATCAGCTGGTCCCCGTCGAAGCTGAAGATGACCGCCGTGCGACAGCGGAAGGAGCGGCCGGTCGCCTCGAAGTCACGGCCCGAGCCGAGGTGGGTCCCGGTCATCCACAGTTCGCTGACCAGCGCATCATCGCCGTGATGGATGGCGATCACGTCGAAGCGCAGGTCGGGGAAGTACCCCCGGGTCACCTCGTAGTAGTGGCGAACCTCGTCGGCGCCGTCGTAGACGCGGTTGTTGCCGATGAGCTCGTAGCGGGGCTGCGTGAAGCACGCAAGCGCGGCCTCGAGGTCTCCCCGGTTCTGGGCGGTCAGCAGGCGCTCGATCAGCTGTTGCCGGCGTTGGTGCAGCTTGGTTCCGATCGGCGTCACGCCGCCCACGGCACCCCCCGGGGGAACGAACCTCAGTTGAGCAGATCAGGTTGATCGGCGACGATCTTGTCGTAGAGCGGCTGGAAGCTCAGCCAGCCACCCAGGTTGGACCCGACCTGGGTCTGGGTGAGAGCGGCGTACTCCTCGTCGATCGGGATGGGATCGCCGGCGGCTTCCGCCATCAGTTGCACGTGGCACGACCGGTCCATGGTGATGAACCACCACGCCGCCTCGTCGACCGTCTGGCCGACGGTGAGCAGACCGTGGTTGCGCAGGATGCAGGCCTTGGTTCCGCCGAGGGCGTGGGCGATGCGCTTGCCCTCCTCGACGTCGAGCACGACGCCGGTGTAGTCGTCGAACACGGCGTGGTCGCCGTAGAAGGCGCAGGCGTCCTGGGTGAGCGGTGCCAGCGGCTTGCCGAGCGTGGAGAACGCGCGACCGTACGGCGAGTGGGTGTGGGCGGCGGCGTTGACGTCGGGTCGCGCCTCGTGGATCTGGCTGTGGATGGCGAACGCCGCGGTGTTCACCGGCCAGTCGCCCTCGACGACCTCGCCCTTGCGGTTGACGAGGATGAGATCGGAAGCCCGGATCTGGCCGAAGCTCATGCCGAGCGGGTTGACCCAGAACCGATCCGGGTGCTCGGGATCGCGGCCGGTCAGGTGGCCGGCAACGCCCTCGTTGAACCCGAAGCGGTCGAACAGCCGGAATGCCGCGGCCATGCGCTGCTTGAGGTGGATGCGCTCCTCGTCGGCCGACTCGAACCTGGGGAACTGGTGGGGGCGACGATCGGACATGGGTGCTCCTCCCGGTGCTCAGTATGTAGGGGACGGCGCCGGCGTCAACTCGTCCCACAGTCGCCGGATCTCGCCCGCCGGGTCGTCGACGACGGCGACATCGCGGTCGAGCAGGCAGGTGGCGCGGTGCTCGGTGTCGTAGGCCGGCCATGGCAGCTCGTCGTGCTCGGGTGAGCCGGTGCGGGCGGCGGTCGACCAGGCCCGCGACATGCGTTCGGCCAGGCGCTGGGTGGCGTCGTCGATGCCGCCGAGGATCAGCTCCACCCCGCCGCGATCGAGGTTGGCGAAGGTGAACGGCACGTCGATGGCGTGGCAGGCGCCCAGCACCCCACCGAAGGCGGTCGATGGGTAGTCGAAGCGGTACATCGACACCCGGCGGGCATGGGCGGCTTGCGCCTCCCCCACGCGGATCGCCGGGATGCGGAAGACCCAGTCGGTCATGACCGCACAGAACAGCCCGTCGAGGTCGGCGGCCGGGCGGGCGTCGCGGTAGACGGCGAGGGTGTCGTCGACCCGATCTGCGCCGACCACGCGGGCCAGCCGGCGCAGCAGGCGTTCGTCGGTGACGGCGCCGTTGCTCCGGGCCTGGAGCTGGAACAGGTTCCACTCGTCGGCGGTCGTGCCGATGACCAGGTTGATGCCGGCGGCGCTGCCGTCCCGGATGGCGTCGAACGGGGGCCGGGGGATGCGGGTGCCGTCCACGACCGGCTGGAATGCCAGGCGTCCGATCCCCGGACCGGCGCCGCCCAGCACCTCGGCGTCGACGGTCGCCTGCGCCCGCAGGATGTCGTTGGCCGGCAGGGACAGGAGCGCGTCGGCGGTGGCGGGGGAAAGGCCGAGCGCGGCCAGGAACCTTTCGGTCACCCAGGCGGCCGCCGAGGTGTCGTGGGCGTGCGCCGCCGCCCCGCTCTGCGCGATGGCACCCCGGAACAACCCGGCGGCCTCGGGCGTGCCGAGCAACGTGCTGACGCTCATGCCGCCGGCCGACTCGCCGAAGATGGTGACGTTCGCCGGGTCGCCGCCGAAGCCGGTGATGTTGTCGCGCACCCAGAGGAGCGCCTGGACCTGGTCGCCGATGCCGTTGCTGCCCGAGCCGGCGAAGGCGGGCTCCAGGCCGCCCAGGTGCAGGAAGCCGAGAGCACCGAGCCGATAGTTGAGCGTCACCACCACGACGTCGTAGAGCCGCGCCAGGTTGGAGCCGTTGTACCAGGGCACGTGACCCGAGCCCGCCACGAACGCCCCGCCGTGGATCCACACCATCACCGGACGGGCGGCGTCGTCGACGGCGGGTGTGTAGACGTTGACGACGAGGCAGTCCTCGTCACCGCCCTGCCCCTGGGTTCCGAGCATGGCCTCCAACGGCGACGGATTCTGGTGTGCCATCGGTCCGAAGGCGCAGGCGTCCCGGATACCAACCCAACCTTCGGCGGGGCGGGAGGGCCCGAACCGCTCGGCTCGGGCATACGGGATGCCCCGGAACTGCAGGACGCCGTGCTTGTGGAGCCCCTGCACCTTGCCGGCCGTGGTATCGACGATCACGGCTACGAGGCTAGTGCGGACTTGACCCGGCGGTCAGGTAACCGGATTTTGTAGCCATGGAAATAGTTTCCATGTATAGTATCGACGTGTTCGGAGACCGAGCGCCCACCCCGGGGTTCCTCGTCTGGCGCCTGTCCATGAAGTGGCGGGTGGCGGTCGACCGGGCGGTGGCGCCGCTGGGGCTCACGCACGCGCAGTACTCGGTGCTGGCGTCGCTGTACGGCATGGTCCGGGCGGGGGAGCGGCCGAGCCAACGCCGGCTAGCCGATCACACGGGCCTCGAGCCCATCTACATCTCGAAGCTGGTTCGGGCGCTCGAGGCCGCCGGGCTCGTGGAGCGCACGGCCGACCCGGCCGACACCCGGGCGATCCAGCTTGCCCTCACCGACACCGGATCCGATGTCGCCGAGCGAGCAATCGCCGTCGTCCGTGACCTCCAGGAGGAGCTCACCGCCCCGCTGGGCGGAACCCAGGGCAGGCGGACCCGGACCCTCGTGCGCGAGCTGGAGACGCTGCTCGCCGCACCCCATTCCCCCAGAAGCACAGGAGAAGACCATGAGTGACAACCCCACCCTGACGGGCCAGGACATCGGCCAGGCGGAGAGGGCGACCCGCGCCCTCCTCGACGCGGTGCTGGCGGAGACCCAAACCACGTTCCACCAGTCGGTGGTCCTGAACCTGACGGTCAACACCCCGTCCCCGGCTGAGTTGGAGGGCGTGGTGACGCGGATGACCCACGGCCTCAAGATCGATCGGTCGACGGCGCGCGACGCGATCGACCAAGTGGTCGCCAAGGAGCTCGTCGCCACGTCCGGCGACCCGGCGAGCCTGGCGCTCACGCCCGCCGGCGAGACGCGCTTCCGGGCCATCCGGCACGGCATCGACCAGATCGCCGAGCGGCTCTACGGCGACCTCCCGCCCGAGGACCTGGCCACGACCCACCGCATCCTGGCGATCGTCACCGAGCGCGCCAACGCCGAGTTGGCCGCCTGACCTGCGTGCGGCGGGTTCACCCAAACCAAGAACGGCAACGGCGGGTTCGTCACGCGATGTCGAGCGATTCGACGGCGGTGACCGATCAGCGGTCGATGCTTGCCATGTTCGCGTCGTCGTGCCGAGCACCGGACGCCGGCGTGAGGTTGTTCAGCCGGTCGAGCTGCGCGACGCTGAGCTCGATGCCGTCGGCGGCGGTGTTCTCCTCGACCCGCGAGACCCGCCGGGTGCCGGGGATCGGGGCGATGTCGTCGCCACGGGTCAGTAGCCACGCCAGCGCGGTCTGGGCAGGAGTCGCCCCGATCTCGGCGCCAATGGCCTGAACCTCGTCGACGATGCGGAGGTTGCGCTGGAAGTTCTCGCCGGTGAAGCGCGGGTTGGTCTTGCGCCAGTCGTCGTCGGCGAAGTCGTCGACGGTGCGGATCTGGCCGGTCAGCAGGCCGTGGCCGAGCGGCGAGTAGGGCACGAATCCGATGCCGAGCTCGCGGAGCAGCGGCAGGGTCTCCGCCTCGACGTCGCGAGTCCACAGCGAATACTCCGTCTGCAAGGCGGCGATCGGATGCACCGCATGCGCCCGGCGGATCGTTCCAGCCCCGGCCTCGGATAGACCGATGTGAAGCACCTTGCCCGCCGTAACCAGTTCGGCTAAGGCGCCGACCGTCTCCTCGATCGGGGTGTTTGGATCGACGCGGTGCTGGTAGCACAGATCGATGTGGTCAGTGCTGAGTCGGTTCAACGAGCCCTCGACGGCGGCCTTTACGTTCCCAGGGCTGCTGTCGGTGACCCCCGGGCCACCACCAGAGTGCGAGACCAGGCCGAACTTCGTGGCCACCACAACGTCGTCGCGCCGGCCCCTGATGGCCCTGCCGACGAGTTCTTCGCTGTGGAACGGGCCGTAGATCTCCGCGGTGTCGATGTGGGTGACCCCGAGGTCGAGGGCCCGGTTGATGGTGCGGATCGACTCGGCGTCATCGAGTCCCCCTCCGGTCGTGTAGGTGCCGGCCATGGTCATGGCACCAAGCCCGATGCGGGAAACGTCGAGCCCGCCCAGTGATACGTGTCTCATCAGATACTCCTCTTGGTGGCGGCCATCAGGCCTCGTCGGCGGCGCATAGCCCAGTGGACCCGAAGCCGGGGGACGCGGGAAGGCCCTGCGAAGGGGGGACTGACAGGCACCCCCAGGCCTGCACAGGCCCTCGTAGGGTGGGCGCCATGGCCGCCTCCGGTGACGAACCTGACAGCCGCAGCGACGTGCGCGCCGAGATACGCGAGTTCCTGACCACCCGCCGGGACCGGATCGGCCCGCAGCAGGCGGGGCTCCCCGTCTACGGCGCGAACCGCCGGCGGGTCCCTGGCCTGCGCCGCGAGGAGGTCGCCCTCCTGGCCGGCGTCTCGACCGACTACTACACCCGGCTCGAGCGCGGCAGCGCCACCGGCGTCTCCGAGAGCGTCGTCGACGGCGTCGCCCGCGCCCTGCAGCTCGACGACGCCGAACGCACGCACCTGTGCGACCTGATCCGCACCGCCTGCGGCACCGGCCCACCGCGCCGCCGCCGGTCCGCCCACGAGCGCGTCCGGCCCACCGTGCAGCGCATCGTCGACTCGATGCACGGCACCCCCGCGCTCGTACTCAACGGACGCCTGGACATCCTCGCCGCCAACGCCCTCGGGCTCGCGCTCTTCGCACCGGTCTACGCCGACGCCCGCCGGCCCCCCAACAACGCCCGGTTCGTGTTCCTCGACCCCCACGCCACCGAGTTCTTCCGCGACTGGGACGCCGTCGCCAACGACACCGTCGCCCTCCTGCGCGCCGAGGCGGGACACGACCCCCACGATCGACAGCTCTCGGACCTCGTCGGGGAGCTGTCGACCCGCAGCGAGAACTTCCGGGGCCGATGGGCGGCCCACGACGTCCGCATCCACACCACCGGCGTGAAACTCCTCCACCACCCGGTCGTCGGCGACCTCGAGCTGCCGTTCGAGTCCTTCCCCCTAGCCGCCGATCGCAGCCAGAGCCTCCTCACCTACACCGCCGAACCCGGGTCACCCTCCCAGGACGCCCTCGACCTGCTGGCCAGCTGGGCTGCGACAAACGCCGACATAGCCGAGCCCACCGAACCGGACCGAGGCGCCTGACCCGATGCGTGGCGGATTGCAGCTGGTGCATTCGGGCCGATCCACCCGATGCGTGGCGGTGCGGAGGCCCGGGCGCCGCCCGGGCCGATCGCAGGTGGTGCATTCTGGGCGGCCCGGCAAGCCCAGCGGGCGTCGCCGGACCGCCTAGAATGCATGTTCTGTCAAGTAACCGTTCCCTTCTCCGCGAACGGCCGCTGCTCCACCACCGGCCGGGCCGCCGCCAGTAGCCACCCCACTGCGTCCTGGTAATCCGCAGGCGTCGGGTCGTCGGCGAGGTCCCTGTCGACATCTTCGATGGCCGCCTCGAGCACGTAGAGCCGGTCGTAGAGATCGTCGAGCTCACGTCGGGCGACGATCAGCTCGTGCTCGCTGAGGCCCACCTCTGCCGCCCTCCGGCGGGCCTGGTAGTCGAGTTGCCGGCA
>DASSDL010000205.1:0-9124 GCA_035697145.1 Acidimicrobiales bacterium | reverse complement strand
CCGTCTGCCACCAGTGCTCGCATGAGCATCGGGAATCGGCGGGCCAGTTCCGCATGACGGGTGTGGAACGACACGATCACGTCGCTTGCCGGCCGGGCCCGGTGGCGGACCTCGACACCCGGTGGCAGGTCGTCGATGGCGAAGCCGTCGGGGGCGCCCAGCAATGCCAGCCTGTCGCCGGGTCGGACACCGAGCTTGCGTGCCAGCGGAGTTCCCGAGTAGCCAGCCATCGCTCTCGTCCTATCACTCGGCGATGGCACCGAGGACCTTGGGGGCCGGCGCGTCAGCGCCCGCCCCACCGGTCGTGCCGACGGGGCGGGCGCTGGCCGTGCGTGCAGGAAGTATTGCCCGAGCCGCTCAGTCTCGCGGCTGTGGTACGAGGCGGAGATAGGGCTTCTTGGCGTCCCACCCCTCGGGGAAGCGCTCCTTCGCCTCTTCGTCGGAGACCGCCGGGATGATGATGACGTCCTCGCCCTGCTTCCAGTCCGACGGCGTCGACACCTTGTGCTTTGCCGTGAGCTGCAACGAGTCGATCACCCGGAGCAGCTCGTCGAAGTTGCGACCGGTCGACTGGGGGTAGGTGAGCGTGAGCTTGACCTTGTTGTCGGGCCCCACGACGAATACCGACCGCACGGTGACGGTGTCGCTGGCCTCCGGATGGATCATGTCGTAGAGGTCGGAGACCTTCTTGTCGGGGTCGGCGATGAGCGGGAAGTTGAGCTGGGAGCCGGTGACGTCTTCGATGTCCTTGCTCCAGCCCTCGTGGTCGGGCAAGTCATTGACCGACAGGCCGATCACTTTGACGTTGCGCTTGTCGAACTCGGGCTTGAGCGCCGCCACGCGGCCGAGCTCGGTCGTGCAGACCGGAGTGAAGTCCTTGGGGTGCGAGAACAGCACCGCCCAGCTTTCGCCCTTCCAGTCGTAGAAGTCGACCGTGCCCTCGGTGGTCTCGGCGGTGAAGTTGGGGGCGTCGTCGCCCAGTCGGATCGCCATGCCTGCCTCCAGGTTTCTTGCGGTCAGCCTGGATGCTAGCCAGCGTGGTGGCAAAAGGCGACTCAGCAGGTCGGGTTTACTCGGACTGCGCGGCGTCCCCGGCCGTGGACTCGACCGCCGTCGGCGCCCCGGCCCCCGTCGGCGTCTCGGCCCCCGTCGGCCCCTCGGCCGCCTCGCCCTCGGGGGCGTTCCCGGGGGGCCTATTCTCGGCCGGCTCCTCGACGGGTGCCAGGCCGTCCGCCGGCGCGTCGGTGAGGACGGTGCCGGCCGCCAGGGGTGCCGCGTGGTCGCTCGGCAGGCTGGTGCGGAAGATGTCGGGCTCGAGGTACATGACCCGCGCCGTCGGCACCGCCCGCCGCACGCTGTTCTCGATCCGATTCACGGCCTCGACGGCGTCCTCGACCGACAGGCCGTGGACCAGCTCCAGCTTGGCGCCCACCAGCAGCTCGTCCGGGCCGATGTGCTGGGTGCGCATGTGGATCAGCTTGGTCACGCTCGGCTCGATCTCGATGGCGGCGGCGATCCTCTGCTGGTCGGTGAGCGATGCCGCCTCGCCGATGAGCAGGCCCTTCATCTCGACCGCCAAGACGATGGCGATGATGACCAGCAGGACGCCGATGCTGAGCGTGCCGACGCCGTCCCAAAGCGGGTCGTCGGTGACCACCGTCGCCGACACGGCGGCGAGAGCGAAGATCAGGCCCACCAGCGCGCCGAGATCCTCCAGCAGCACGACCGGCAGCTCGGGCTGCTTGGAGCGATGGATGAAGCCCCACCAGCTCGTCCCCGGCTCGCGGACCCGCCTGGCCTCGACGACGGCGGTGCGCAAGGAGGCGCTCTCCAACACGATGGCCACCAGCAGGATGCCGATGGCGATCGATGGCGACTCGAGCTCATGGGGATCGCGGATCTTCGTGACACCCTCGTAGATGGCGAACATGCCACCCAGGCTGAACAGGATGAGGGCCACGACGAAGGCCCAGAAATAACGCTCGCGTCCGTAGCCGAACGGGTGCTCGGCGGTGGGCGCCCGGCGGGAGCGCTTCTGCCCCAGTAGCAGCAGCACCTGGTTGCCGGAATCGGCCACCGAGTGCACGCTCTCGGCCAGCATCGACGCCGATCGCGTGAGCAGGAATCCCACGAATTTGGCGATCGCAATGCCCACGTTGGCGAGCAACGCGGCCACCACCGCCCTGGTTCCGTGTCCGCTGCCGGCCATGGTGGGCAGGGTAGTGAGGTGTGATTCCGCGGACCATGCATGCTCCAGAGTCCGTCGCTGACCAGCCAACATGCGACCGGCGGAGTCAGACCTCATTGCGGAGCCGCCCGGCGTCACGGGGAGCGCGACGCCGGGCGGCGGATGGAGACGGCTATCAGCAGCGCTGCCGCACCGTGTCGCCGTTCACCACCTTGGTGATCCGCTCGGTGGACCGGGCCACGAGGGCATCGATGACGTCCTGCGGGTCGACGTCGTTGGCCTCGGCCACTTGGGCGATGGTCTGGCCGTCGCGCAGGGCGTCTCGCAGCTCGGCGGCGTCGATGCCGATGGCCTCGGCGGCCGTCCGGAGTGCTGCCGACCGGCGCGGATGGCGGTGGGCGCTGCGCTCGAGCTCGCCGTTCACCAGTTGGGCCGCCCGGTCGGGCAGGCTGGCCTTGCGTTCGTCGGCGGTTGCCTGGTCGATCCGGCCGGCGGCCACCGCCGCGTCGAGGCGCTCGGTGCCATTGTCGACCAACACGTCGACGACCCGCTGCGGATCTACGCCGTTGGCCTCGGCCACGTCGCCGAGCGTCTGGCCGTCCCTGAGCGCGGCGCGCAGGTCGTCTGTGGAGATGCCGATCGCCTCGGCGAGGTCGGCGAGACCTTCCGGGCACGGGGCCGCGGCCGCCACCGTCTCGCCGGATGCAGTGCTCGGCGTCGTGTCGGTCGAGGTGTTGGCGGATGCCGGTCCCAGCAGCAGTGCGCCGCCGAGGCCACCGGCGAGAGCGGTGGCGGCGAGAGTCGTCACCGCGATCGGTCGGGAGATCCTCATGATTTCCTCCGGCTTTGGATGGAGATGCGTCACCGGTGACCATCGCCGCCCCAGCTCACCGGCGGCTCACACAGCCCTGGGAATCACCTGGGAGGATCCGCAGCCGGTAGGCGGATGGTGACCCGCGTGCCGGCACCGGGCCCGGTGTCGAGGCCGACCTCGCCGCCGTGGGCGGCCACGAGATCGGCGACGATGGCGAGGCCCAACCCGGTCCCGCGGCGGGGGTGCTCCTCCGTGGCGGCCGCCTGCCAGAACCGGTCGAAGGCCCGGGCGGCGTCGGCCTCGGTCATGCCCGGCCCCTCGTCGGCGACGACGAGCACGACGTCGCGGCGGTAGGCCTCGAGGCGGATCGTCACCCGTGTGGTGGGACCAGTGTGCTCCCGGACGTTGGCCAGCAGGTTGTCGACCACCTGTCGGAGCCGGGCGCGGTCGCCCGTCACCATCGCGTTGGGAACGCTCGCAACCTCGATGGTTCGACCGGGCTCGACAACCCGGGCGTCGGCGACCGACTCCGCCACCACCGCCGCCAGATCGACGGGAACCGCCTCCAGTGGGCGTCCCTGGTCGAGACGGGCGAGCAGCACCAGGTCGTCGACCAGGCCGCCCATGCGGGTCGCCGCTCGCTCGATGCGCTCCATGGACGTGACGACGTCGCCGGCGTCATCGCCGCCCTGGCGGTACAGCTCCGCGTACCCGCGGATCGCCGTGAGTGGCGTGCGGAGCTCGTGCGACGCGTCGGCGACGAAGCGGCGCATCCTCTGCTCCGAGGCGGTGCGCGCCGCCAGCGAGTCGCCGATGCGATCGAGCATCCGGTTGAGCGCGGTCCCGAGGCGGCCCACCTCGCTGTCGGGATGGATGACGTCGATCCGTTCGTCGGTGTTGCCCTCGGCGATGGCTTCGGCGGTGCCGACCATGCGGTCGATGGGCTGCAGGCCGCGCCTGATCGCGATCCACGTGGCGGCAGCGGTGGCCGCGAGGGCCACGAGGCCGGCGATGACCAGGCCGCGGCGGGCGTTGGAGAGCGCGGTGTCGACATCGTCGAGCGAGATGGCGGTCGCCAACATGCCGCCACCGGGCAGCGACGATGTGACCACCCGGTAGCGGGGGCCGCCGTCGCCGCTGGCACCGACCGTCAGCGGCCCGCCCGGCGCCGACAGCCCGGCGACGTCTGGGAGCGGGTCGGGATCTCCGGTGGGCCCGCTGGGCTCGGCGGCCACGACCCGGCCTCCCGGCCCCACCTGCACGTAGGCGATGCGGCGTATGTCGTACAGCCTGGTCTCGCGTTGCGCCCGCCGCTCCAGCCGGGCGGCAGTCGCACGGGTCACCGTCGCGGGCACGCGGTCCAGCTCACGGTCGACGGCCGCGGTCAGGCGGGACTCGAGCGTGGTCAGGAAGACGACGGCGACGACGCCGCCGATCACGGCCACGAGGGCGACGATCGTGGCAGTCAGCCGGCGGCGGATCATGGCTCCGTGCGCAACACGTAGCCGAAGCCCCGCACCGTGTGGATGAGTGGCGGGTCGACCGTGTCGATCTTCTTGCGCAGGTAGGAGATGTAGTTCTCCACGACGCCGGCGTTGCCGCCGAAGTCGTAGTCCCAGACGTGGTCGAGGATCTGCGCCTTGGACAGCACGCGCTCGCGGTTGAGCAGCAGGAACCGAAGCACCTTCAGCTCGGTGGGGGAGAGCTGGACCGGCCTACCGGCACGCGTCACGCGGAGCGTCTCCTCGTCGAGCTCGAGGTCGGCATAGCGGAGCCGGCTGGGGGTCGCCTGTGGCCCGGTGCGGCGCAGCACGGCCCGCACCCGGGCCACCAGCTCCTCGAGGCTGAACGGCTTGGTGAGATAGTCGTCGCCGCCCTTGGTGAAGCCCGAGATCTTGTCCTCGTCGGCGTCGCGGGCGGTGAGGAAGACCACCGGGGTCTGGTCACCCGCGGCGCGCAGGCGACGGCACACCTCGAAGCCGTCGACACCGGGGAGGCCGACGTCGAGCACGACCAGATCGGGGCGCTGGCGCTCGATGCTGGCGAGGGCGTCCAGGCCGCTGCTGGACGTCGTGGTGACGTAGCCGGCGATGCGCAGCGCGCTCGACGTCAGGTCACGGATGAACTCGTCGTCGTCGACGACGAGGACGGTGGCATCGGACATGCTCCTAGTTGAGCGCCCCAATCTGGGAGGTTGCTCACGGAATGCTGGGAGCGGTTGTCGCTCAGCGGCGTCGGGCGTGGGCGTCGAGGATGTGGGCGACCGCGGTCGTGACCTTCCGGGCCGTCGGCAGATGCAGGAACTCGTTGGGCCCGTGGGCGTTGGACTCGGGCCCCAGCACGCCCGTGATGACGAACTGGGCCTGGGGGAACTGGCGACCGAGCATGCCCATGAACGGGATTGTGCCGCCCTCGCCCAGCGACCGTGGCGCCTGCCCGAAGGTGGCCACCGACGCCCGGTCGATCGCGTGGGCCAGCCAGGGCAACTCGGGCGGGGCGTGCCAACCGGCCTCGGCGCTGCCCCGCCGCACTGTCACGCAAGCGCCGTAGGGCGGGTCCGCGCCCAGCCGTCGCTCGACGGCGTCGATGGCAACGTCGGCGTCGGCGGTGGGCGGTATGCGCACCGACAGCTTCACGGCCGTCGAGGGCCGCAGCACGTTGCCGGCTTCGGCCGGCGGGGGTGCGCCCTCCATGCCGGTCACCTCGAGCGAAGGTAGCCAGGTGCGGGCCACGAGCATCTGCTCGGTGGTGGCGAACGCCGGGCCCGTCTCGCCGGCGAAGGGAAAGCGGTCCGAAAAGTCGCCCAGCTCTGGCGCGGTGGCGGCGATCTGCCTCAGACGCTCGTCGGGGATATCGGCGTGCAGCTGGGGCAGGAGCAGCTCGCCGCTGGCCGCGTCCTCCACGCGATCCAGTAGTTGGCGCAGGATCCGGAAGCTCGAGGGCACCACCCCACCCGCCGAGCCGGAGTGCACGCCCTCGGTGAGCACCTGCACCTCGAGCGTCAGATCCACGAGCCCACGCAGCGACGTCGTGATCCACAGCCGGTCGTAGTCGCCGCACCACGAGTCCAGCGCGATCACGAGCGACGGCTCACCCAGCTTGCCGCCCAGTGCCTCGAGGTGCGCCGGCAGGTCGGGACTGCCCGATTCCTCGCTGGCCTCGATGAGCACCACGCAACGGCGGTGGGCGCCACCGGCCGCACGGACCGCTTCCAGCGCGGCGACGGCCGAGAAGGTGGAGTAGCCGTCGTCGGCGCTGCCCCGGCCGTACAGCCGGTCCCCATCCTGAACCGGCTCCCAGGGGCCGAGTCCGTCTCGCCAACCGGTGAACGGCGGCTGCTTGTCGAGGTGGCCGTAGAGCATCACCGTGTCGCCGTCCTCGCCGGTGCCCGAACCGTCGGCGTCGGTGGGCGGCACGTCGATCAGGAGCAACGGCGTGCGGCCGTCGAGCTCGTGCACGTCGACGGTGGCGCCGGCCAGCGCCTCGGCGACGTGGCGCTCGCACCACTGGTGCAGGAGCTCGGTAGCGCGGGCCATGTGGCCGGCTTCCTGCCAACCGGCGTCGTACGCGACCGAGACGTTGGGGATGCGGATGTAGTCGTGCAGCACGGGGAGGATGTCGCTGTCCCAGAGCTGGTCGACGTGTCGTGCGGCGGTGTCGGCGTCGAGTCCCACAGCCCCTGCCTAGCCCACCGGGATCCAGACCAGAGAACGAGCGGTGACGCGGATGTCCGAGCGCTCCAGAGGCACCTCGATCGGCTCGATCGCCGCCGCCTTCGCGGCCCACTCCTCGTCGATGGCCGTGAGGTCGCGAGCCAGGTCGGCTTCGAGTTTGGTCAGCGCCTGCTGGCGGTCGACGGCGCGGTTCTCGGCGGAGCGGACGCGCTGGGCCGCCTCCTCTCGCCGGCCCTGGCCGGCGAGCACCCGGCTCATGTCGCGGGCCATGGCGCGGGCGCTACGTCGTCCACCGAGCACGGCGCCGAGCAGGCTGCCGGCGCCGGCGACCATGTCGGACTGGCGGCGGGTGTTCTCGGCCGCCTGGGCCTGTGCCACCCTGTCCATCGCCGCCCCCAGGGACTCCCGGGCCTTGGTGATGCGGCTCTCGTACTTCTTCTGCAACGCCACCTGGTGCTGATCGGCGCCCTCGGCGGCGGCAGCCGAGCAGCGGGCGGCGAACTGCTCGGGGGTCTCGCCCACGCGGGCGATGAGCTTCAGCTCGGGGTTGCGCATCACCCGCATGGTGCGGTTGCGGTACAGATGGTCGACGAGCGCCTTCTCGGCGCCGGTGAAGAAGGTCTTCTTGTTGAGGGGTGCATCGGTGAGCACGTAGCTGGCGCCGGGCGGTGCCTCGGTGCGCAGGTCGCGATCGTCGTGGTCCACGGCGATGCTGGCCGACGGATCGACCGTCGCGCCGAGCGGGAACAGCACCGCCTCCCACTCCTCCGTCTCGCGCAGGTCGAGCTTGTCATCGTCGTAGAGGAGGGAAACCCGCGTCACCAGCGACGGGGCCAGCTTGGTCCCGTTGGGGATGGCACCGACCCGCGCCGCCCAGGGGGCAGCGGGAGCGAGCCAACGGACCGGCACGTCCTCGGGCACCGGGGGCACCACGGGCACGGTCGTGGCGGCTGGTTCCGGAGTGGCGGCTGGTTCCGCCGTGGCGGCGGTCGGCGTCGATCCCCCCGTCGCGCTCGGCGGATAGCGGCCGTGCATGATCGTCGAGATCTGCTCGCGGGTGAGTGGGCCCCGCAGGTACGACATGGCCCAGCGGGTGGTGAACAGCGCCGGCGCCTCCCGCCCAGGTTCGCGCATCATGAACTCGCGCTTGTCGAGCCCGCCGATCACGTCGCCGACATCGTGGATGTCGACCGAGCCACCGGCCGACGACAGGCCATCCAGCAACCGCGCCTTGTCCTGCTCGGTCTGGAGGCGCCCGATCATCCAGGTGCCGGCGTTGGACAGGCCCTTGTAGTCGACGTCGACCGGGTTCTGGGTGGCCAGCACGATGCCGACGCCGAAGGCGCGCGCGGTCTTGAACAACGTCAGGATCGGCTTCTTCGCCGCCGGCATGGCGGTCGGTGGCACAAATCCCATCACCTCGTCGAAGTACACGAGCACCCGCAGCTGGTCGGTGCCGGGTTGGCGTCGCATCCAGGTGACGAGCTTGCCGAGCAGCAGGGAGACGACGAATTGGCGCTCCTGGTCCGACAGGTGGGACAGCGACACGATGGCGCAACCTGGTCGTTCGCCGTCCGCTGACTGGAGCAGGCGGTCGAGGTCGATGTCGGGCCCCTCGGCCCAGGCCGCGAAGCTGTGCGAGGCGAGCAATCCGTTCAGCGTGACTGCCAGCTTCGAGCGGTCCTTGGCCGGATAGAAGGTGTCGAGCTCGTACACCCCGAGCTTGCGGAGGGGCGGGTCCTGCACCTGGCCGACGAGGCTGGCCAGGTCGATGTCGTGCCCGGACGACCAGGCATTGTGGACGAGATTGGAGAGCAGGATGTGCTCCTTGCTCGCCAGGGGGTCGGCCTCGATGCCCACCATGGTGAGGAGCCCCGAGACATACCCTTCGACCTCGTCGGCCACGGTTTCGGGGTCGGCGCCGTCGGCCGGCCGATCTAGCCCGCCCACGATGTCCAGTGGCACGCCCGAGGTCGACCCGGGCGTGTAGATCGTGAACTCGGCGGCCTCGCGCAGCTGGGCAATGCGGCTCGGCTCGATGCCCCAGTCGGCCAAGCCCTCGGACCACTGCTTGGCCACGTCGGCCGGATCGCCACCCTCCACCCAGGGAGCAAAATCGTCCGGCTTCAGCTCGGGGAAGGCGAGCAGCAGGTTACCGAGGTCGCCCTTCGGATCGATGATCAGCGTCGGGACCCCGGCCAGGAGCGCCTCCTCGATGAGCACGACGCCGAGGCCGGTCTTCCCCGATCCGGTCATGCCGACGATGACACCGTGGGTTGTGAGATCGGCGGCCTCGAGCAAGACCGGCTCGCCGTTGCGCTTCCGCGTCTCCGGGTCGAGGTGCTCGCCGAGGAACAAGTGCCCGGCGGGAATGTCGATCACGCGGCCGATCGTACGGCGACCCTCACTGCGATGTCGGTGGACCGCCGGTTTCCGCCAGGGCCGGCG
>DASSDL010000204.1:0-24518 GCA_035697145.1 Acidimicrobiales bacterium | reverse complement strand
GAGCCCGAGGCGGGAATCGAACCCGCGGCCTGACGCTTACAAGGCGCCTGCTCTGCCGGCTGAGCTACTCGGGCGGCGGCGCGACGATATCGCCGCCCTCCTGCGCTCCCCACAGAGGGTGCTTGCATTGGATGGGTGGCCACGACAGCCTTGTCGAGTGTCTCTGACCGATCGTGACCGGGCGATCCTCGACTTCGAGCGTGGCTGGTGGTTGCTCCCGGCATCGAAGAGCGCCGGAATTCACGAGCATCTGAACCTGTCGCCGACCCGCTACTACCGACTGCTGAACGCCCTGCTCGACGATCCGGACGCGGTGGCATACGACCCCCTGGTCGTGCACCGGCTGCGCCGGATGCGGCTCCAGCGCCGCCGGGCCCGCTTCGTGGGCCGCACCACACTCGGGCACGGGCGATAGGAGGCCCCGCATGCAGACCGAGCGACCGCCGACCGAGCGACCACCGACCGAGGGACCGTTGTCCGCCCGGTCGACCCCGGCCCGGGGAATCGTCCTGATCGCGGCGGCCGTCGTGCTGGGACTGTTCCTACTGCGGGCCCTCGAGGACAGCGGGCCCTCCGACACTGTCGCAACGGCCCCCACCGAGACGACGGCTGCCGACGGGGAGACGACCGACTCCACGACGGCTGACGACGGGGGCGAGACGACCACCACCGCCGCACCGGTGCGGCAGCCTGGCGAGATCGTCGTGCGGGTGGCCAACGTCGCCGGGGTGGAGGGCGCCGCGGGAGATCGAACGCAGCAGCTCGCAACCGCCGGGTACCAGACCGTCGAACCGACCAACGGCCCCGAGGGCCAACAGCTCGACGCCACGCAGGTCCTCTTCGTCGACGGATTCGAGGGTGAGGCGCAGGCGCTGGCCGAGGCACTCGGTGCTCCCGCCGAGGGCGTGACGGCCATGCCCGCGCAACCGCCGGTCGATCCCGGCGGGGCCCAGCTCGTGGTGCTGCTCGGCACCGATCTCGCCGGGGGCTGATCTGAGGGTCGATTCCGCGGATCATGCGCGTCGCGCGGGCGGTGGATACCGAGCCCACGCGCGTCCGGCGGAATCGACCCTCACATGAGCGACGAGCTGGCCCCGTTCATCGAGCGCCCCGGCCGGGCGGCGCTGCTGCTCGACTTCGACGGCACGCTCTCGCCCATCGTCGACGTGCCCGCCGAGGCGCGCCCGCTGGCCGGGGCCGGAGAGGTCCTCGAAGCGCTGGCCGCGCGGTTCGCAGTCGTGGCGGTGGTGTCGGGGCGCCCGGCGTCGTTCCTGGAGCCGCTGCTCCCGCCGCGTGTGGTGATCTCCGGGATCTACGGTCTCGAGACCGTCCGCGACGGCGTGCGCACCGACCATGCGGGCGCCGGCGGCTGGCGGGAAGCGGTCGCAGACGCCGCCCGCCGGGCCAAGGAGGACGGACCGACGGGCATGGCGGTGGAGCCCAAGGGGCTGTCGCTCACACTCCACTACCGGGAGCATCCGGGGCTCGGGCCGGCCGTTCGCGAGTGGGCGGCGGCAGAGGCACAGAGGTCGGGACTGGTGATGCGCCGGGCCCGCATGTCCTTCGAGCTGCACCCACCCGTCGCCGTCGACAAGGGGACGGCGGTCCAGAGCCTCGTCATCGGCGTCGAGGCGGTGTGCTTCGTGGGCGACGACCGGGGTGACCTGCCGGCGTTCGATGCCCTCGACCGCCTGGAGGCGCGGGGCATGGAAGTCCTCCGGGTCGCTGTGGCCAGCGCCGAGGCTCCCGGAGACCTGATCGAGCGTGCCGACCTGGTCGTGGATGGGCCCGACGCCGTCCTCGACCTGTTGCGGCAACTGGCGTCGGGGGGCGCCCAGGCGCCCCTGTCGGCCCAGGACCGGTCGAGCGCCCCCTAGGTGTGCCCGGCCATCAGCCGGCGCTGGCCGCCGCCAGCTGGTCGGACAGCCAGTCGGCGGGCCGGCGCGCCACGGCCAGCCTGCGGAGGAGCTCCGCCCGCGACCGCCGCTCGCCGGCGTCCATGCGCAGCGCCTTCGCGAGGGCGTCGGCCGTCCCGGCCACGTCGAACGGTTGGACCTGCACCACGGCATCGCTGAGCTCGTCCCACACCCCGGCCTCGGTCGACAGGCACACCACGACGTCGCGCTCGTTGACGATCGCCGCTTCCTTGGCCACCAGATTGAGCCCGTCGCGGATGGGGTTGACGAGCAGCACGTCGGCCCGACGCAGCGCTGCGACCGAGCGCGGGTAGTCATCGCTGGTGTCGTAGACGATGGGGGTCCATCCGGGAGTGGCCCAGCGCCCGTTGATCCGGTCCACCAGGGCCTCGACGTCCCGTTGGTACTCGACGTAGGCGGGCACCGCCGTGCGCGACGGATAGCACGACGCCAGGAACACGACCCGCTCCCGCCATTCCGGCTGGTGCTCGAGCAGGTCGTCGTAGGCCTGGAACCCGCGCAGCAGGTTCTTGGACAGCTCGATGCGGTCCACACGGGCGATGACGGCCCGGTCGGCGACCTGGTCCTCGATCTCGGCCAGGGCGGCCTCGCAGGCCGGAGACGAGGCGGCGCGCCGCAGGTCGTCGGCGTCGGCGGGCAGCGGCGAGACGAACGTCGCCGGGGCCAGGGCCAGGGTGGTGCGGCAGCAGGCCAGGAAGTCGTCGGCCCAGCGCCGGGAGTGGAACCCGCAGGCCCGGTGGGCGGCGAGGCTCGACAGCACCTCGCCGCTCACGTGGCTGGGAAGCACCCCCAGCCAGGTTGGGGTGGCGAAGGGGGTGTGGCTGAAGTGCACGGCCGCCAGGTCGGGCCGGCGCTCGGCCAGGCCCACGCCCAGCAGGCTCAGGTGGTAGTCCTGCACGAGCACGGCGGCACCCTCGGGCGCATCCTCGGCCACGGCGTCGGCGAAGGCCTCGTTGACGTGCCGGTAGGCGAGCCAGGCGTCACGCAGGTCGCGCCCGAACGCCGGCGCGCGCGGCAGGTCGTAGAGCCCGTGGTGGACGAACCACAGCACCTGGGTGCTCACCACGTCGTTGGCCAGCCTGAACGCCTCGCGGTCGAGGGCCACGAGATGGACCCGGAAGTCCTCGGCGTCGATCGGGCCCTTGGCCGCCGCCTCGCGATCGCCCTCGGACATGGCGGCGGCGATCCACGTCGCGCCCGTGTCGGCCACCACCGGCCGGAGCCCCGAGACGAGTCCTCCGGCCCCGCGGGTCGCTACCAGATCGCCCCGCTCCCCCCGCCGGAACGACAGGGGGCCGCGGTTGGACACGATGACGACGGGGCGATCCACGGGTGGTCGAGGCTAGTGCCGCGTCCCCGGGCCCCGGGCCGGCACGGGCGATTGCGCCACACTGTCCGCACATGCGCGTCGTCGCTGCGCCCGACAAGCTCCGCGGGACCGCCACCGCCCGCGACGTGGCGGCCGCTTTGGGGCGCGCCGCCGCAGCCGCCGGCTGGAGCTGCGACGAGGTCCCGCTGGCCGACGGCGGCGAGGGCACGCTCGAGGTGCTGGGCGGGCCCAACCGCACCACGTCCGTGACCGGGCCCCTGGGCGATCCGGTCAGGGCCGAGTGGCGGCTCGACGGCCACACGGCGGTGATCGAGATGGCGCGGGCGTCGGGGCTGGGGCTGGTCGGTGGTCCCGACGGCAACGACCCGGTCGCGTCGTCGACGGTGGGAACCGGCGAGCTGATCGGCACCGCCGTCGACAGCGGGGCCCGCCGGGTGCTGGTAGGCCTGGGCGGATCGGCCACCACCGACGGGGGGCTCGGGGCGCTGCGGGCGCTGTATCCACTGCACCGGCTGGGCGGGCTTGAGTTGGTGGTGCTGTGCGACGTCCGCACCCGGTTCGTCGACGCCGCCGAGGTGTTCGCACCGCAGAAGGGAGCGTCGCCGGCGCAGGTGGAGCTGCTCCGGCGTCGGTTGGACCGCCTGGCGGACGTCTACCGGTCCGACTTCGGCGTCGACGTGCGCGATCTCGACGGTGGCGGCGCCGCCGGTGGCCTGGCGGGTGGGCTCGCGGTCGCCGGCGGGTCGCTGGTGCCGGGCTTCGAGGCCGTGGCCGACGAGGTCGACCTCCACGACGTGGTCGAGGGCGCCGACCTCGTAATCACCGCCGAGGGTTTCCTCGACCAGCAGTCGTTCGAGGGCAAGGTGATCGGCGGCGTGGTCGGGCTGGCCGCGCCCCTCGGCGTCCCGTGCGTGGCCATAGTCGGCGAGGTGGTCGACGACCTCGACCCGCCCGGCAAGCGCCTCGAGGTCGTCTCGCTGGTGGAGCGGTTCGGCCGCGAGCGCGCCCACAACGACACGCTGGCCTGCATCGAGGCCGTGGCGGCGGAGGTCCTCGCCGCCCCGAGGTGAAGTTGCGTTCGGATGTGCCGGCTTCCGGCGGTTCCGGATGCCGGTTCAATCGGGTCACCCAGTCCGGCCGGAATGTCGGTCGGCCCCGGGCCGTTGGTTAGCATCGCTGCGCCCTCAGAGCACGAAGGACCAGTTCATGACCGTCTCCGTTCGCATCCCGACCACGCTGCGCACCCTCACGGCGGGCAAGTCCGCGGTGTCGCTGGAGGGATCCAACGTGCGCGACGTGCTCGCCAGCCTCGACCAGGTTCATCCTGGCTTCGCCGATCGGCTGCTCGACGACGACGGCAACCTGCGGCGCTTCGTCAACGTGTTCGTGGCCGACGACGACATCAGGTTCCTGGAGGGACTGGACACGCCGGTGCCTGACGGGTCCGAGGTGTCGATCATCCCCGCGGTCGCCGGCGGCTGAGGCCCGGCTCCCTCCGCCCCATCGGGTTAGCACTCACGTGTTGCGAGTGCTGATCCGAGGTGGTTGACTGGCTAGCACTCACATCAATCGAGTGCTAACCCCGTGCCCAACGGAGGGATTCAGGGATGCCAAAGATCATCGCTTTCGACACGGAGGCCCGTCGCAGTCTCGAGTCCGGCATGAACAAGCTGGCCGACGCCGTACGAGTCACCCTCGGCCCCAAGGGCCGCAACGTCGTCCTCGACAAGAAGTGGGGCGCCCCCACCATCACCAACGACGGCGTGTCGATCGCCAAGGAGATCGAGCTCGAGGACCCCTACGAGAACATCGGGGCCGAGCTGGTCAAGGAAGTCGCCAAGAAGACCGACGACGTAGCCGGCGACGGCACCACCACCGCCACCGTGCTGGCATGGTCGATGGTGCGCGAGGGCCTTCGCAACGTCGCCGCCGGCGCCAACCCGATGTCGCTGAAGAGGGGCATCGAGGCCGCGGTGGCCGAGGCAGTCGATGCGATCGCCGACGTGGCGGTCGACGTCGACTCCAAGGAACAGATCGCCCAGGTGGCCGGCATCTCGGCCGCCGATCCCGAGATCGGCGAGATGATCGCCGAGGCCATCGACAAGGTCGGTAAGGACGGCGTCATCACCGTCGAGGAGTCACAGACCTTCGGCATGGAGATGGACCTGGTCGAGGGCATGCGCTTCGACAAGGGCTACATCTCGCCCTACTTCGTCACCGACCCCGACCGGATGGAAGGCGTCCTCGACGACGCCCAGATCCTCATCGTCGGCTCCAAGATCTCTAACGTGCGTGACCTGTTGCCCGTGCTCGAGAAGGTCATGCAGGCGGGCAAGCCGCTAGTGGTGATCGCCGAGGACGTCGAGGGTGAGGCCCTGGCCACGCTGGTGGTCAACAAGATCCGCGGCACCTTCAAGTCGGTGGCCGTGAAGGCCCCGGGCTTCGGCGAGCGCCGCAAGGCGATGCTGCAGGACATCGCCATCCTCGCCGGCGGCCAGGTCATCACCGAGGAGGTCGGCCTCAAGCTCGAGAACACCACGCTCGACCTGCTGGGCCGGGCCAAGAAGGTGATCGTCACCAAGGACGAGACCACGATCGTCGAGGGTGCCGGCTCCGAGGAGGAGATCAAGGGCCGCATCCAGCAGATCAAGAACGAGATCGAGAACACCGACTCGGACTACGACCGCGAGAAGCTGCAGGAGCGGCTGGCCAAGCTGTCCGGCGGGGTCGCGGTGCTCAAGGTCGGCGCCGCCACCGAGGTTGAGCTCAAGGAGAAGAAGCACCGCATCGAAGACGCGGTGTCGACCACCAAGGCCGCCATCGAGGAGGGCGTCGTCGCCGGCGGTGGCGTGACCCTCCTGCGGTCGCAGTCCAAGGTCAACGAGCTGGTCAACAGCCTGTCGGGCGACGAATCCACCGGTGCCCGCATCGTCGCCAGGTCGCTGGAGGAGCCGCTCAAGCAGATCGCCGTCAACGCCGGCCACGAGGGCGGCGTTGTGGCCGAGCGGGTCCGGTCGCTCGAGGGCGTGTCCGAGGGCCTCAACGCCGCCACGGGCGAGTACGAGGACCTGACCAAGGCCGGCATCATCGACGCAGCCAAGGTCACCCGTTCGGCGCTGCAGAACGCGGCGTCGATCGCGGCCCTGTTCCTCACCACCGAGGCCGTCATCGCCGACAAGCCCGAGGAAAAGGGCGCCCCGGCCATGCCCGGCGGCGGGATGGAAGACTTCTAGGGTTTCGTTCCCGAAGCGGAGCTTCGGGAACGAGTAATCGGCGCCGCCCTTCGGCGGCACTCATCGTTGGTCGGTCGACCGGCGGAGCCGGATCGACCAACGACGAGGGGGGACCCGGGAGGGTCCCCCCTCGTGCTCCCCCCGCTGCCTCGCAATCCCGCGCCGGCGATGCTGAGGGGTACCGATAGCGTGGATGGGTCATGGACGGGACCCGGATCGTGCTGGTGCGGCACGGCGAGTCGCGGGCGCAGGAGCTGGGCATCGTGGGGGGCCACGTCGGTTGCCGCGGGCTGTCCGCGCGGGGGCGCCTGCAGGTCGAGGCGTTGCGCGACCGCTGGAAGGCGACCGACGAGCTGGGCGAGGCGTCGGCCCTCTACGCCAGCGTGATGCCCCGCGCCGTCGAGACCGCCGAGATCCTGGCGCCGGTACTCGGCGACCCCGACGTCGTGCAGGACTGCGACCTCTGCGAGCACCATCCCGGCGAGGGCGACGGGCTGCCCTGGAACGAGTACGACCGGCTCTACCCCTTCCCCGACGGCGGCTGGCACCCGGACCTGCGGCGTGATCCGGGCGGCGAGACCTGGCGGGAGATGGCCGATCGCGTCGCCGCCGGGATCGACCGTCTGGTCGAGCGGCACGGGGGGACCACGGTCGTCGTCGCCTGCCACGGCGGCGTGATCGTCCACACCATGATCCGCTGGCTCGGCATCGGCGAGGACGACGGCCGAGAGCGCGCCTGGTTCAGCCCCGAGAACGCCTCGATCACCGAGTGGCGCCACGGCGCCAACCCCTATCGCGACCGGTCGATCTCGTGGGAGCTGGCCCGCTTCAACGACCAGGCCCACCTCGTCGGCCTGTCCTAGCGGACCGGGGTTCCGCGCACCTACCTACGCCTCGTGGTGCTGAGCCGGCGGGATCCAGCGGGGGTCGACGTCGTCGTCGGGCTCCAGCGGGCGCATGGCGAGATCGATGGCGCTCCACAACGTCTTGGACCACGGGAAGAAGGCAAGGGGGACGATGATGGCCGTGGCCACCACGGCCACCACCGCCGGGGCCACTGGGCCCGGGTAGGTGGCGAGGAAGCCGGCCACGACCGCGATCAGCACGGCGGCGAACGTGACGATCGTGTTGATGCCCAGGGCGCCCAGCCAGTGTCCCTCGATCCGTTCGAGGCGGAAGCCGCAGCGGGGGCAGCGCTCCTCCATGATGAACCACCGGCGGAACAGCCGACCCCCACCACACACCGGGCAATGAAGGGCGAGCCCCCGGCCCAGCAGGCGAGGAACCGTCAGCGGCGGCGGCTCGGGCGACTCGTCCCCCACGGGCAGAGCATGCCGCGACTGGCCACGTCCGTCAGCCGGACTACTTCACGGTGCGCGACCCGTCCGCCCAGACCGGTCGGCGCGTCGACCTCGCCCCGGACGCCACGCCCGCCAACGCGGCCGGCGTCCACATCGATCCGACCGAGCTCAACCGCAACGACGGGTTCTCGCCGGGGTCGGCGCTCGTGGCCT
This sequence comes from Acidimicrobiales bacterium, assembly GCA_035697145.1. Lineage (GTDB taxonomy): Bacteria > Actinomycetota > Acidimicrobiia > Acidimicrobiales > VFJN01 > DASQUK01. The sequence continues at coordinate 16,504 of DASSDL010000204.1, read as the reverse complement.
TGCTGCCCGGCCTCGACCTGGCCGCCAGCGGAGCGGCGCCGATCACCGACATGGCCAGCTCGTTGGATCGCGACGCCCCGATCGTCGTCATCGACGCCAAGACCGGCAGGCGGCACCCCTACTGGGCCGAGCTCGACAGCCGGGCTCCCGACCACGCCCACCGCCTCCTGTTCGTTCGCCCGGCGGAGAGCTTCCGGGAGGGCCACCGCTACATCGTCGCGATCCGCAACGTGGTCGACAGCTCCGGGCAGGCGATCGAGCCATCCGACGTCTTCCGCGCCTACCGCGACCGGCTCGACACCGGCATCGACGCCATCGAGGCCCGGCGCGCCCACATGGACGACCTGTTCCGGCGTCTCTAGCGATATGCACGGGTCGACCGTGACGGGCTCGCGCTCGCGTGGGACTTCACCGTGGCCAGCGGCAAGAACCTGTCCGAGCGCCTGCTGGCCATGCGCGACGATGCCTTCCGCCAACTGGGCCGGCTGCGCCCCACTTCACCGTGACCAGCAACGTGCCCAGCACCAGGGCCAACCTCGCCCGCGAGGTGTCGGGCACCTTCGACGTCCCCAACTACCTGACCGGCAGCGGAGAGCCCGGGGCGGTGCTCAACAACGGCACCGGGCCGGGGAGCTCGCCCATCCCCGCCCGCAATGGCACGTACACCGCGCGCTTCATCTGCACCATCCCGACATCGGCAATCGATGCGGACGGAACCGCCAACCCGACCCGCATGATGCTCTACGGCCACGGTCTGCTCGGTTCCGCGCGCGAGGCCCTGGGGGCCAGCTCCCGCTACGCCCGGATCACCAACACCACCACCTGCGCGACCTGGTGGATCGGCATGTCCGAGGAGGACATCGGCGTGGTGCTGAGGGCGCTCGGTGACATGTCGGCGTTCCGCGGCCTCCCCGACCGGCTGCAGCAGTCGATGCTCAACTTCCTGTTCCTGGGCCGGCTGATCAACGGGGTGAGCCAGGGAGGGATCCTCGGCGGCGCGGTCACCGCCGTGGCCCAGGACTGGACGCGATCGTTCCTCGGCGTGCCCGTCATGAACTACTCGACGCTGCTCGACCGCAGCGTCGACTTCGACCCCTTCAGCGTCGTGTTCGACCCCAACTATCCCGACTGGGTCGACCGCCAGCTCGCCATCCTGCTGGCGCAGATGCTGTGGGATCGGGGCGAGAACGACGGCTACGCCCAGCACCTCACCGGGAACCCGTACCGGCGGACCCCGAAGCATCGGGTGATGCTGTACGAGGCGTTCGGGGACCATCAGGTGGCCTAACGTCGCCACCGAGGCAATGGCCCGCACCATCGACGCCGAGCTACGCGTGCCGGCTCTCGCTCCGGGGCGCAGTCCCGACGTGCGGCCGTTCTGGGGCATCGACACGACCAGGCGGCTGCCCGACAGCCACGGCTCCTACCTGGTGGTGTGGGACTTCGACACTCCGGCCCCGCCGCTCGGGAACGTGGCCAACCGGGTGGGCACCGATCCCCACGGCCAGGGCCGCGATCAGCTCGAGGTGCTCACGGTGGCCACCACCTTCCTCGAGCAGGGCGTGCTGGTCGACACCTGCGCCGGCGGACCCTGCCAGACCCTGCCCCCACCGGGCTGACAGCTCCCGGCGCCACCGCCTCGGACGCGAGCCCCGGCCAGCGGGGTACGGTCGCCGATGTGAGCCCGCCCTTGCATCCCGACGTGCAGCCGCTGGCAGGCCTGCTCGGCAGCTGGCGGGGTGAGGGCGAGGGCAGCTATCCAACCATCGAGCCCTTCCGCTACTCCGAGGAGGTCACCTTCAGCCATGTGGGCAAGCCGTTCCTCGCCTACCGGCAGGCGACCGTCAACCTGGCGACGGGTCTGCCGGCGCACGCCGAGGCCGGATACTGGCGACCCGCCGGTGAGGGACGGGTGGAACTGGTGATGGCGCACCCGACGGGGATCGTCGAGATCGAGGAGGGCACGGTCGAGGCCTTTCCCGCCGGAGTCCGGTTGCGCCTCCGGTCGACGGCAGTGGCCGGCTCGGCCACGGCCAAGTCGGTGGTCACGCTCCAGCGCGACGTCGAGGTCGTCGGCGACACACTCCGCTATGACCTGGCGATGGGCGCGGTCGGCCAGGCGCACCAACACCACCTGAGCGCCACCCTGCGCCGGGCGGTCTGACCACGGATACCCTCCAGCCCGACCCCCGCCCGCCGGCCCGTGGCGGCGTCGGCCTGCCGGCCGACTAGAGCCGCTGATGGCGTCGGTCTGCGACCGACCCGTACCCTTCAGGAGGTGTCACGGGGGCGTACCGCCAAGGTGCTCACGCATCGCTACGACGGAAGCGGCGTGACGCGCCAGCCCGACCAACTGATCGTCGAGGAACCGCTCGAGATCCAGCTCGACGGCGTGCTGGTGTCGACGACGATGCGCACCCCGGGCCACGACTTCGAGCTGGCGGCCGGCTTCTGCTTCACCGAGGGGCTCCTGGGGCCACAGGTGCCTGTTCGTCAGTGCCGGTACTGCGGGACGGGTTCCGCGGTGGAGAGCGAGTTCAACGTCGTCACGGTCGAGACCGGCGGCGTCGCGCCCCTTCCGCGCCCACGCCTGACCACCATCACGTCCGCGTGCGGTATGTGCGGCACCACCGCCATCGACGAGCTGCGCGAGCGGCTCCATGCGTTGCCGGCGACGGCACCGTTCTCGCTCGACGTGCTGGCGCGGGTGCCAGACACGGTCACGTCCACCCAGCAGCTGTTCTACGCCACCGGGGCCGTGCATGCGGCGGTGGCTTTCGACCGCAGCGGCACCCCCTTGCTCGCCCGTGAGGACATCGGTCGGCACAATGCCGTCGACAAGGTCGTGGGGCGGTTCCTGCTCGACGACCGACTCCCGGCCACCGGGATGGGTCTCTACGTGAGCGGACGGGCCAGCTTCGAGATCGTGCAAAAGGCGTGGGCCGCCGGCTTCTCGACCGTTGTGGCCGTCAGCGCCCCTTCATCTCTGGCGGTGAGCGCCGCCCGCCTGGCCGGGATGACGCTGTGCGGTTTCGCACGCGGAGGGCGCCTCAACGTCTACGCACCGGAAGAGCTGGTCCGGGAGGCGGAAACCTCCGTCCGCCCTAGTGCCGCGATGTCCTCGGACGGCTAGCTGTGAGCCTGCGCGAGCAGTTCACGGGCTGGAAACCGAAGCTGTGGGCCGGTTGGCGGCCCAACGGCCTGGGTGAGCAGAAGCCCAACCACTACCGCGACATGGCCCGGGTGGCCTGGGCCAATCGCGCCCATCCGGCCTACGCCTACCAGGTCCTGACCAAGGGCGCATGCGACGGCTGTGCTCTGGGTGTTGCCGGCCTCCACGACTGGACCATCGACGGCGTCCATCTGTGCACCACGCGCCTCGAACTGCTCGAGCTCAACACCGCCGACGCCATCGATCCCCTGGTGCTCTCCGAGGTGGCGCCGCTGCAGTCGCGGAGAGGCGGCCAGCTCCGGGCGCTGGGACGGCTGGGACATCCCATGCGCCGCCGCCGGGGCGAGGCCGGGTTCCGCCGGGTGTCGTGGGACGAGGCACTGTCGGTGCTGGCGGGCGGCCTGCGCGCCACGACCCCCGAGCGCACGGCGCTCTACCTGACCAGTCGCGGCATCACGAACGAGACCTACTACGTGGCCGCCAAGGCAACCCGGGCGCTGGGGATCGCCAACATCGACTCGGCGGCCCGGGTCTGCCACGCCCCCTCGACCGTAGGCCTGAAGCAGACCGTCGGCGTGGCCGCCACCACCTGCTCGTTCCAGGACGTGATCGAGGCGCCGCTCGTCGTGCTCTGGGGATCGAACCCGGCCAACAACCAGCCGGTGTTCATGAAGTACCTGTACCTGGCGCGCCGGCGGGGCTGCCGCGTCGTGGTCGTCAACCCCTACCTGGAGCCCGGGCTCGAGCGGTACTGGGTGCCGTCCAACGTGGAATCGGCTCTGTTCGGCACCAAGATGTGCGACCTCCACGTCCCGGTGCGTCCGGGCGGCGACGTGGCCCTGGCCAACGCCGCGCTGCAGCGACTGATCGCCCGCGACGCGGTGGACCGGCCCTTCATCGAGGCCCACGCTGAGGGCTTCGACGAGGTGGCGGCGGCGCTGGCCGGCCAGGACCCCGACCACCTGCTTGCCTTGGCCGGGGTCGACCGGCCCACGTTGGAGTCGTTCGTCGACGAGCTGGCGCAGGCCGGGGGAGCGATCCACGTGTGGTCGATGGGCATCACCCATCACCGGGACGCGGCCGAGACGGTGCGAGGGATCGTCAACCTGGCCCTGGCGCAGGGAGGCGTCGGGCGCGACGGGGTGGGCCTCATGCCCATCCGCGGCCACTCCGGCGTACAGGGCGGCGCCGAGATGGGCGCCTACGCCACCGCCCTGCCCGGGGGCCTGCCCGTAGACCCCGACCACGCCGCCACCCTGGCCGCCACCTGGGGGTTCCCGGTGCCCGACCGGCCGGGGCTCACGGCCCCCGAGATGGTCGAGGCCGCCGGCCGCGGCGAGGTCGACGTCTTGTGGATGTCGGGCGGCAACTTCCTCGACGTCCTGCCCGACCCGCGCGCGGTGGAGGCGGCGCTGGGCCGGGTCCCGCTCCGGGTCCACCAGGACGTGGTCGTGACGCGGCAGATGCTGGTGGAGGGTGACGACGTGGTCTTGCTGCCGGTCACCACGCGGTACGAGCAGGAGGGCGGAGGCACCGAGACCACCACGGAGCGGCGCATCGTGTTCAGCCCGGAGATCCCCCGCCGGGTGGGCGAGGCCCGCAGCGAGTGGCGACTGTTCGCCGACGTGGTCAACCGAGTGCGGCCCGAGCTGCGTGGGGCGTTCTCGTGGCCCGACAACGCTCACCTGCGGCGGGAGATCGCCGAGGTGGTGCCGCTGTACGCCGGCATCGAGACGCTGGCCGACACCGGCGACGCCGTCCAATGGGGCGGCCGACACCTGGCGGTGGGTGGGGCGTTCCCCACGCCGTCGGGGCGGGGCCGGTTCACGCCGCTCGAGCCCGCCGAGCCGCAGGTGCCCGACGGTTCGTTCGTACTGTCCACGCGGCGGGGCAAGCAGTTCAACTCGATGGTGCACGGCCAGATCGATCCCCTGACCGGCGCCGGGCGCGATGCCGTGTTCATGGACGCCGCCGACGCCGCCGCCCTCGGCGTGGCTGCCGGCGACCGGGTGCGGCTCCGATCCGAGACCGGCGACCTCGAGTGCACCGTGACCGTGGCCCGGCTGCCCGCCCGCACGCTGCAGGTCCACTGGCCCGAGAGCAACGTGCTGATCGCCGGCGGCCCCGATCGTCGGGAGCCGGCGTCGAAGGTGCCCGACTACAACGCGGTGGTGACCGTCGAGCCGCTCGGCACGGCCGAGCTCACCTGATCCGCCCGTGCACAGCTGTGTTCAGAAGGGTTGGATGACGTGCTCGCAGCCGTCGTCGGCGGCGAACGCGGCCTTCAGGTCCTCGTCTTCATAGGTGCCGATCGCGGGCTCCACGACCGATCCCGCCCGCTCGATGGCGATGAAGGCGCTCCCGAGCACGCCCCGTTGCTCCGACACCGTGATCGGCGGCAGATCCTCGATTTCGGTGCGCTCCTGGTCCAGAGCGGCGATGGCCTTGTCGGCGCCGCCCCGCAGGTCCTCGAGCAGCCGATCGCGCTCGTTGCTCACCGGAAGCTCGAGATCGTCGACCTCGGCCCGGTGTTCTTCGGCCAGCTGGATCAGATCGTCGAACCCGTCGAGGAGCGTGCCGTTGGCTGTCTCCGGGTCGTCGGCGTCGGTGATCGCGTCGGACGTGCTGTTGATGACATCAGCCATGTCGTTGTTCCAACGCCGGAGCATCCCGCACACCTGCGTCGCGGTCTGCGACGATGCCGCCTCTCTCGTCGTCGGCTCGGAGTCGCCGCACGCGGACACGACGGCGGCGACGGTGGTCACGCTTGCGATCACGGCCGCGGCCGGCACCCAGTGCATCAGGGCAGTGTGGCACGGTCCGGCGCGGCAGTCCGACGCCGGTAGCCTCGCGTCGTGCCTGGTCCGCTCTCACCCACCACCGGCTGGAACGTGGTGCACCTGTTCTGCGCCGCCACACCACGGGCCGACGCCGGCGCCATCGCCGCGGCCGTCAAGGCGCTGGAGGCGGACGAGCACCAGGTCGTCCCGGTCGCGGTCCTCGGGCACAAGGCCGATCTCTGTCTGCTGGCGCTCGGTCCCGATCTCTGGCGGCTGCGCCGCTTCCAGACGGAACTCGCCGCCGCCGGCCTGGACGTCGTCGACAGCTACGTGTCGCTGACCGAGGTGTCCGAGTACGCCGAGGGCATGCCCGACGAGCGCAAGCAGGCCCGGCTCTACCCGCAGCTACCGCCCGAGGGAAAGCCGGCGTTCTGCTTCTATCCGATGTCCAAGCGCCGTGGGCCGGAGCACAACTGGTACGCGCTGCCGTACGAAGCGCGCGAGCAGCTGATGGTCGGACATGGAGGCGTGGGCCGCACGTTCGCGGGGCGCGTGCTCCAACTCGTCACGGGTTCCACTGGGATCGACGACCACGAGTGGGGTGTCACGCTCTTCGCCGTCCATCCCGACGACCTCAAGCAGTGCGTCTACACGATGCGCTTCGACGAGGCATCGGCCCGGTACGCGGAGTTCGGGCCGTTCGTCACCGGCGTCGTGGGCACCCTCGACGAGGTGCTCGCGGCGGTCGGCGTGGGTGACTGAGAAACCGCGCGTCAACGCCGCGGCCGATCGACGCTCGGATCGCGTCCCCACTGGCTTGCCTGGTGCGCAAATCGTCCGCGGCCTCGCCTCAGGGTCGGGCACATGTGTGAACCATGCCGCCCGCAGTGGCGAGAAATAGACTTGCGTTGGACAGGTCCACCTACAATGCCCGCCCGTATGGAGGGAGGGTCGATGAGGAAGGCCGTGGCGGTGTTGCTCGCCGCGAGTGCGCTCATCACACTCGCGCTGGTGTCACGCGCGCCACAGACCGGCGCTCGGGCACAGCAGGAGCCGGCGGGTGGCGACCAGGGCGGCGGCGAGGTCGTCCGCGGCACGCTGCGCTACGAGGCCGAGAGCGGCGAAGACGAGTTTGCCGAGGGGGTGGACATCACCGTCGAGACCGCCGACGGCCAGGAGGTCGACACCGTCGCCAGCGACGAGGACGGCGAGTGGGAGGTCGCGCTGCCGGGTCCGGGCCGCTACACGGTCACGATCGACCCCGACACGCTGCCCGAGGGGGTGTCGCTGCAGGACGAGGACCGCACCACCCTCACGTTCGAGATGAGTGCCGGGCGTGCCCGGGCCGTGCTGTTCGCGCTGACGGCCGGTTTCGGCGGCCGCGAGGTGGCCTCGGGTTTCGATCGCTTCGTGCGGCTCAGCGTCCAGGGCATCCGCTTCGGCCTGGTGCTCGGGATGGCCGCCATCGGCCTCTCGCTGATCTTCGGCACGACCGGGCTGGTGAACTTCGCGCACGGGGAGCTGGTGACCTACGGGGCGATCATCGCCTTCATCTTCAATGTCACCATCGGCTGGCCGATGTTGGTGGCCGCCCCGCTCGCCATCGCGATAGCCGCCCTCACGGGGTCGCTGGTCGACCGCGGCTTCTGGCGGCCGTTGCGCAACCGGGGCACGGGCCTCATCGCCATGATGGTGATCAGCATCGGCGTGGGGCTCCTGGTGCGTTACATCTTCCTGTTCCAGTTCACGGGCTTCCCGCGCGGCTACCGGGAGTTCACCGAGCAGATCAGCTGGGAGTTCGGACCTCTGCGCATCGTGCCGCGCGATCTGTGGACGATCGTGATCTCGGTGATCGTGCTGCTCGGTGTGGCCCTGTTCATCCAGCGGAGCCGCATGGGCAAGGCGATGCGGGCGGTGTCCGACAACCGTGACCTCGCGGAGTCGTCGGGCATCGACGTCGACCGGGTCATCAACTTCGTGTGGGCGGCGGGCGCCGGGCTGGCGGCGTTCGGCGGGATCCTCCACGGCCTGTCGCAGGAGGTGACGTGGCAGATGGGGTTCCAGCTGCTGCTGTTGATGTTCGCGGGGGTGGTGCTGGGCGGCTTGGGCTCCGCCTACGGCGCGTTGGTCGGCAGCCTGGTGGTGGGCGTCGCCGTCGAGTTGTCGACCCTCTGGATCCCGTCGGAGTTCAAGACGGTCGTCGCCTTGAGCATCCTGGTGGCGATCCTGCTGGTGCGACCACAGGGCATCCTGGGCCAAGCGGAACGGGTGGGGTAGGGGGCGCGCCATGGATTGGGGCACGATTCTCGACAACTCGATCTCCCAGATGATCCGGCCGCTTACTGCGGTGTTCGCACTGGCCGCCATCGGGCTCAACGTCCACTTCGGCTACACCGGGCTGCTGAACTTCGGCCAGGTCGCCTTCATGGCCGTGGGTGCCTACGGGGTGGCCATCAGCGTGCTGGAGTTCGGCGTGCCGCTCTGGGTCGGCGTGCTCATCGGCGTCGGCGCCGCCGTCGTGCTCGCCGCCCTGCTGGGCGTACCCACCCTCCGCCTGCGGGCCGACTACCTCGCCATCGTCACCATCGCCACTGGCGAGATCCTGCGCTTGACGATCATGGCACCGTCATTCCGCGACTTCACGGGTGGGTCCGACGGGCTGTCGGGCTACAACGACGACTTCACCGATCTCAACCCCTTCTCCGCGGGCAGCTATGGGTTCGGGTTCCTCAAGTTCAACGCCGGCGCCACCTGGAACATCGTCGTCGGATGGTCGTTGGTGCTCCTGGCCGTGCTCCTGGTCTGGCTGTTGATGCGTAGCCCCTGGGGCCGCGTCGTGAAAGCGATCCGGGAGGACGAGGATGCGGTCAGGGCGCTGGGCAAGAACGTGTTCGCGTACAAGATGCAGAGCCTGATCGTGGGTGGCGTGATCGGTGCCTTCGCGGGCATGTACCTGGTCATACAGCAGGGATCGACCATTCCCGGCAACTTCACGCCGGCGCAGACCTTCTACGCGTACGTCGCGCTCATCCTCGGGGGGGCGGCACGCATCTGGGGACCGGTGGTGGGATCGATGATCCTGTGGGGACTGATCGTCTTCACCGAGGAGGTTCTCACCGGGCTCGTGGAGAACGATTACATCTCGAGCGATCTGATCAGCACCAACCAGGTCGCCCAGGTACGCCTGATGCTGGTCGGCCTCGGCCTGGTGTTGCTGATGATCTTCCGACCTCAGGGCATCTTCGGCGATCGAAACGAGCTCATGTTGGATGAACGATGAGCACCGGCGCGGCGTTCACCAAGGTCCCAGTCGACCCGTTCGAGGCGGTGTCCGAGGAGCCGGGCTCGCGCAAGCCCGATCCCATCCTCGTTGCCGACAGCGTCACCCGCCGCTTCGGCGGGCTGATGGCGGTAAACGTCGACCACTTCGAGATCCAGCGCGGGTCGATCACCGCGCTCATCGGGCCCAACGGCGCGGGTAAGACGACCTTCTTCAACGTCCTCACTGGGTTCGACCATGCCAACACGGGGACCTGGTCGTTCGACGGTGAGGACATCACCGGCCTGGTGGGGCACCGTGTGGCGCGCCGCGGCATGGTGCGGACGTTCCAGCTCACCAAGGCGCTGTCCCGCCTCACCGTGATCGAGAACATGAAGCTGGGCGCGACGGATCAGGTGGGCGAGAACTTCTTCCGGGCGCTGCTGCGCCCCGTATGGCGCAAGCAGGAGCAGGAGATCGAGGAGCGGGCCGAGGGGCTGCTCGAACGGTTCAACCTCGCCCATATGCGCAACGAGTTTGCCGGCACGCTCTCCGGCGGCCAGCGCAAGCTGCTGGAGATGGCCCGCGCCCTGATGGTGCAGCCCCAACTGGTGATGCTCGACGAGCCGATGGCGGGTGTGAACCCGGCGCTCGCCCAATCCATCATCGGGCACGTCGAGGGGCTCCGCGAAGAGGGTCTTACGGTGCTGTTCATCGAACACGACATGGACGTGGTGCGGACCATCAGCGACTGGGTCGTGGTTATGAGCGAGGGCCTCCTGATCGCCGAGGGTCGCCACTCCTCGATCGTGACCAACCCGCGGGTCATCGACGCCTACCTCGGCGCACACCACGGCACACCGCTGGATCGCGCCGAGCAGGACCAGCAGCTGGCCGAGGCGGAGCAAGCGATCGAGGCCGAGGAGCAGGTGCGCGAGGAGGCCCAGTGACCGACAGCGCAGCGACCGACCGCCCCGCGAACGACGGTGCAGCGACCGACGGCGCGGTTGTCGAAAGCGACGACCGAGAACCCCTGCTTGCGGCAATCGACGTCGTGGCCGGCTACGTGCCCGGGGTGAACATCCTCAGCGGCACCGACCTCGAGCTGTTCCGGGGTGAGCTCATCGGCGTCATCGGTCCCAACGGTGCGGGCAAGTCCACCCTCGTCAAGGCCCTCTTCGGGCTCATCCCGGTGCGTGAGGGCAGGGTTATGTACGAGGGCCAAGACGTGACCGGCATGAAGGCGCACAAGCTGGTGTCGATGGGCATCGGCTACGTCCCGCAAACGGAGAACGTGTTCCCCCAGCTCACCGTCGCCGAGAACCTGGAGATGGGCATCTACCTGAGACCTAAGGACTTCGGTGAGCGGTTCGACGTCGTGACGACGATGTTCCCGCGTCTGGCCGAGCGCCGGACGCAGCGCGCGGGGTCGCTGTCGGGTGGCGAGCGCCAGATGCTCTCGTTGGGCCGGGCGGTGATGATGGACCCCAAGGTCCTGCTGCTCGACGAGCCGTCGGCGGGCCTGTCACCCGCCTACCAGGACGAGGTCTTCATCAACTGCCGCCGGATCAACGACGCCGGCGTCTCGATCGTCATGGTCGAGCAGAACGCCAACCGCTGCCTGCAGATCTGTCACCGGGGGTACGTGCTCGACCAGGGCCGCAACGCCTACACCGACGAGGGCAACGCGCTGCTCAACGACCCCAAGGTCATCGAGCTCTACTTGGGCACCCTCGCCCGAGTCGACTGAGCCACCGCCCAGGCGACCTCGAGATGCGCCGCGCGGTTCGCGGCGGGGGAGCGGGGGGGCAGAGGCTCCAGCCGGAGCCCCCCGCCGTCGCTCGATCCGGCTCCGCCGGCCGAGCGACAGACAGTGAATGCCGCCGAAAGGGCGGCGCCATAGCCGTGGGGGGTGTTAGAGGGGGGAGGGTTTCCCTCCCCCCTCTAAGGGATCAGAACGACGCCTCGCGGAACTCGGTGGCGCTGTCGTCGATCTGGTTGTCTTCGCCGTAGGACATGACCGCGAAGGTGGCCGCCGTCGGCTCGCCCGGCTGGCTGAACTCCTGCGGTCCGGACGGGCCGTTGTAGTCGATGTCCTCGCCGTCGGCGACGAGCTGCTTGCACTCCTCGAAGGTCGTGCACTCCGTGCCCTCGCGGGTGACGCCGTTGATGTTGGCGGCGACCTGCGCCGGGTCGTCGCTGCCGGCCACCTCGGCCGCCAGGGCCATGATGACCACGGCGTCGTAGGTCTCCGGCCCGTAGCTGAAGTCCTGCAGCGCGGGATCGACCTCGAGCAGCCGGCCCCGGAAGTCCTCGGTGAGCTCGGCGCTCGGCAGCGTGCCCTTGATCCCGACCAGCGCACCGGGATCGCTGAACTCCTCGCCGAGCGCGTTACCGATGTTGCCGTCGACCAGGTAGATGCCCTTCTCGTCGGGCGTGAACCCCTGCTCGAACAGGTCGTTCATGATGATGCTCGACTCGGCGAACCCGATCATGACCAGCGCGTCGGGGTCGGCGGAGATCACCTCGTCGACCTCGGCGGAGAAGGTCTGCGCCTCGGGGTCGTACACCCGCTCCACCACGACCTCGGCACCCTGCTCCTCCAGGGGCTCCTTGGTGAACTGCAGCAGGCCCTCACCGTAGGAGTCCTGGCGGGCGAGCAGCGCCACCGTGGTGTGGCCGTCCTCGACGATCAGGTCGGACAGGATCCGGCCCTGCAGCACGTCGGAGGGGGACGTGCGGAAGTAGAGGTCGCCGTCGTCGTAGTCGGTGAACTCCGGCGACGTGTTGGCCGGCGAGAAGTGGATCTTGCAGTTCTCCTTGGTGATCTTGTCGATCACGTTGAGCGAGACACCCGACGCGGCCGCACCCAGGATCGCATCGACACCGGCCGCCAGGTGGCCGTCGACCGTGGGGTTGGCGATGTCGGGGTCGCCGTCACCAGAGTCGCCGGCAGCGAACTCGGCCGGCTGACCGAGCACGCCCCCGGCGGCGTTCACGTCCTGGATCCCCAGGGCGGCACCGGCTTCCTCGGGCGGGCCCAGGAACGCAAGGTCACCCGTCTGCGGGAGCAGACCGCCGATCCGGAGTATGCCGTCGCTCTCGCCCTGGCAGGTGGGCGCGGCCTCTCCGGTCGCGGGCGCCGCTGATGCGCCCCCTTCCTCTTCGACTGTCGTTGTGGTTTCCTCCGCGGCGGTGTCGTCGTCGTCGCCGCACGCGGCGGCGACGAGCGTGACACCGAGAACTAGCGCGAGGAGTCGCAACCACCTGCTGTGCTGTCGCATTGCGTTTCTCCCTGTCCACCAATTGAACGAGCGGGAGATGGTTCTCCCGCGCGCCCCAGGTCTACCACTCATGGCCGGACGGAGCTTGCGATCTGCCGACCAGTTGCATTAACGATCGATCACGATGCCCACCGAGCTCGCTTTTCTGCACGATGCGTACGCACAGACCTTCGATGCCGTGGTGAGCCACGTCGACACCAGCGACGACCGCGTGCGGGTCGCCCTCGAGCGCACGCTGTTCTACCCCACCGGCGGCGGCCAACCGCACGACGTCGGGGTCCTGCGCTGGGACGGTGGCTCAGCCACGGTGATCGAGGTCCGCAAGCAGGGTGACGAGGTGTTGCACACGCTCTGGGGTGACGGCCGCAGCGCCGGCTCGGCGCCCCCCGTGGGCACGCCGGTGCACGGCGAGATCGACTGGGAGCGCCGCTACCAGCTGATGCGCACCCACACCGCGCTGCACGTGCTGTGCGGCGTGATCTGGAACGAGTGGGGCGTTCCGGTCACCGGCGGCAACATGGAGCCGCTCGCCGCCCGTATGGATTTCGAGCTCGATCCCACGCCCGAGGGCTTCGGTGTCCGCGCCGAGTCGCTGGTGGCGGCCGAGATCGCCGCCGACCGCCCGATCGAGGTCTCGTTCATCCCCCGGGCCGAGGCCGTCCTGGACGAGGCGCTGATACGCACCAAGGTCAGCCTGGTGCCCGAGTCGGTGGCCGAGATCCGGGTGGTGGACATCGTCGGGCTCGACAAGCAGGCCGACGGCGGTACACACGTTCGCTCGACGGCCGAGGTCGGCCGCGTCCGGGTGATCAAGACCGAGTCGAAGGGCAAGGGCAACAAGCGGATCCGAATCGCCGTGGAGGACGCTTGACGGCGTCGACTGATCCAGCCGTCGCCGCCTCACTCGACGGCCTGCGTGACGGGCTGCGGACGCTCGGCCGGGTGGTGGTCGCCTTCTCCGGGGGCGCGGACTCGGCGTTCCTGGCGTGGATGGCGCGCGACACCCTGGGTTTCGACGGGGCCCTCGCCGTGACCGCCGTGTCACCGTCGCTGCCCGCCGCCGAGCGGGCCGAGTGCGCCGACCTCGCCGCTGAGTGGGGACTGCGCTGGCGGGAGGTCGAGACCGACGAGCTGGCCGACGCCGCCTACACCCGCAACGACGCCGACCGGTGCTACTGGTGCAAGGACGCCCTGCTGCGGGCGGCGGGTCCGCTGGCCGAGGCCGAAGACGCCACCGTGGTGCTGGGCGTCAACCTCGACGACCTGGGCGACCACCGCCCGGGCCAGCGGGCGGCCAGCGAGCGGGGCGCGGCGTTTCCCCTGGTTGATGCGGGCTTCACCAAGGCCGACGTGAGGGCGTGGTCCCAGCGCCTCGGCCTGCGCACCTGGGACAAGCCGGCGGCCGCCTGCCTGGCCTCACGGCTCCCCTACGGGACCCCCGTGACTCTGGGGCGGTTGGCCACCGTGGAGCGAGCGGAGGCGGCACTGCGGTCGCTGGGGTTCCGGGAGCTGCGGGTGCGGCACTACGGAGACACCGCTCGCCTGGAAGTGCCGCTGGACCGGCTCGCAGATGTGGTGGCGCTGCGGGAGGAGGTGGTCGCCGCGGTCCAGGCGGTGGGCTACCGCTACGTGACGCTGGATCTCGAGGGCCTGCGGTCGGGCAACCTCAACGCCGCTCTCGGCCTGACGGCCCGCCACAGAGCGTCTGCTGGTCCCCGCTAGGACAGGTCGCGCATGGCGTCGACCACCGCCTTGACCTCGTCGGGGGAGGTGACGATGCTGGGCCCGAAGCGCAGGTACTGCTCGCGGTAGGGCGTGACGCTCGTGGCGATCCCGCGGTCGAGCAGCGACCCGACGACGCCTTCGGGTGCGATCTCCCCCATCGACACACACACGATGCCCGCCGAGAGGCCGGGGTCGGCGGGCGTGACCACCTCGATGCCGGACTCGGCGAGGCCGGCCTTGAGCTGCGTGGCCTGCTCCCGGGTGCGCTCGGCAACGGCCGCCCTGCCGATGTCCAGGTGGAACCGGAACGCCTCGGCGACAGCCCACCGGTGCTCGAAGCTGTGGTAGCCGCCCGGCGTGTTCGATGCACCCGGGTCGGTGCCGGGCGGCGCCACGCCCGCCGCCCAGGCGCCGAAGTGCTCGCCTGCGAACGGTGGGATCGTCGGCCCGATCGCATCCCAGGCGTCGCGGCGGCCCCAGACGATCCCGGTCCCGCGTGGCCCGAAGAGCCACTTGTGCGTGCCCGACATCAGGAAGGCGCACCCGAGCGTCTCCACCGTCTCGTCCTCGGCACCCAGCCCGTGCACGCCGTCGACGCACAGCAACACCCGTTCGGCGGCGTCGCGCGCGGCATTGAGCTCTGCCAGCGCGGCCCCGATCTGCGCAATCGGCAGCTTCACGCCGGTGCTCGAATGGACCCAGGTCACCGCCACCGCACGGGTTGCCGGCGTGACGGCCGCAGCCAGCCGGCCCACGATCTCGTCGACCGATGCCTGCGCCGGCCGGTCGTAGAGCCGCACCCGCCGAACCGTCGCCCCGGCACGATCGGCGGCCAGCCGCAGCGCCTCGTGCGTCGAATAGAAGTCGTGCTCGGTGGTCACCACCTCCTGGCCGGGCCGCAACCGCAGGCCGCCGTAGACCAGGCCGAGGCCCATCGTGGTGCTGTCGGTGAACGCGATCTCGTCCGCGTCGGCCCCGAGGTACTCGGCCGCGGCGGCACGGGCGGCGAGCTCGTTCTCGCCCTCATGCTCCTCGAGATAGCCGTGCGTGTCCTCGTCGAGCCCCCGTCGGTGCCGCTCGATCGCGTCGGCGACGGGGCGCGGGTGGGCCGCCAGCACGAAGGCCGCGAAGTGGCCGATGTCGGGCGTCAGCGGGAACTGGTCGCGGACCGACTCCCAGTCTCCGGGGTCGAAGGCCGCCCCGCTGGCAGCGCCGTCCGTTCCTCGTTGCCGGTCGGCTCGTTCGGCGCCCGACTCGCAAGCCGCGACGCCACCCAGCGCCAGGCTGCCGGCAACCGCGCCCGACCGAGACAGGAACGCCCGCCGGGATACATCGCCCATCGGCCCACCCCCTGGCCACTGCGGTCGTGAGGCGCCGCGACGGCGCCCGAAGACATGGTAGGGACGGACGCGGCCAGAATCGGGCGCGTGCCCGACGCCGCCGACGAGCGCCATCTCCTCGACGATCCCGCCGACGCCGCGGCGCTGGCCCGGTACGCCACGGCGCTGGCGGACCGCATCGAGGAGGCGATCCCCGAGTGGATCGACCGGTCGGTGCGCAGGGTCCTGGCGGACCGGGGCATCGCGATCGACGCGGTCGTGACGGCGCGGATCAATGACGCCGGACGCGCCGCCCAACTCGACGGCGGGCGCCGGGTGCGGGCATTGCTGTCCACCGACATCGACGCCCAGACGGGAAACCCGTTGGCGGTGCTGCGGTCGCTCGTGCCCCACGCGACGACCGTCCTCGAGTCGGCCGGCGCACGGCCGGTGACCCGCGACGAGTTCAGCGTGCGGAGCTTTCCGGCCGACGTGTACGACCTCGCCCCGGCCTCGTTCGCCGACATCGACCCGGCGCTCCACGAGCCGGGGTTGCTATGGGGGGCGGCCAAGGCGCACGTCCACCTGGCCCGGCGCCGCCGCGAGGGCAAACGCCGATAAGAGGCCCAGCGGATAGGGCGTTCCACAGGCACCCCGCGTGGGAATTTGTTGCCGGGTCGCAGCTCAACAGCTGGGCCTCCCAGCAGCGTTGACCACCGAGCGCCAGGATGGCGTGCCAATCCTCGCACGTTCGTAGAGGCCCAGCGGATAGGGCGTTCCGCAGGCACCCCGCGTGGGAATTTGTTGCCGGGTCGCAGCTCAACGTTTGAGTCCCGGAGCGTGGTGTACGGGCCTGGCCTGATGGGCTGAGGGTCCACCTGACGCGACGACCACCGCGTCATCTTCAGAAGTCCTGCGAAAGACGATCTGAGGAGGAAGACGCGGTGGCAGTCCACAACAACATG